>NZ_JBEXGN010000018.1:0-165281 GCF_040607345.1 Streptomyces sp. NPDC005302 | reverse complement strand
GGCGCCACACCAGGGCGACACCGGCGCCGACCAGGACCGTGGGCCACAGATACGCCTTGGTGCCGCCGCCGAGATTCACGTTCCAGGAGGGGCCCCGGCCCTCGCCTCGTGCGGGGTCAGCGGGGCAGGACGTCGAGGAGCCGGTCGACGTCGGCCGGGGTGTTGTACAGGTGGAACGCGGCCCGCAGGTTGCCCGCGCGGTCGGAGACCTCGACCCCGGCGCGGCTCAACTCGCCCTGGAGACCGCCGAGTCCCGGCACGGAGACGATCGGGGAGTCCGGCGCGGGGACCGGCGTGTGTCCGCGCTCCCGCAGTCCGGCGCGGAACCGGTCGGCGAGCGCGAGGTCGTGGTCGTGGATCCGCTCCACTCCCAGCTCCTCGAGGAGTTCCAGCGAGCAGCGGGCTCCGGCGTACGCGAACAGACCGGGGCTCTCGTCGAACCGCCGTGCGGAGTGGGCCAGTTCCTCGACCGGGCCGTAGCAGCTGTCCCAGGGGGCCTCGCCCGCCACCCAGCCGGCGAACACGGGGATCAGCCCGCCGAAGTCCTCCGGGACGACGAGGAAGGCGACGCCGCGCGGGCAGACGAGCCACTTGAAGGCGACGGAGGAGACGAAGTCGTAGGCGCCGGCGCGCAGCGGCAGCCATCCGGCCGCCTGGGAGGCGTCCACGTACGTCCGGGCGCCGTGTTCCCGCGCGGCCTCCCGGATCGCGTCCAGGTCGGCGGTCCGGCCGTCGGCGGACTGGGCGGCGCTGACGGCGACGAGCGCCGTGCCGGCGTGCACGGACTCGGCCATCCGCTCCAGCGGTACGGCCCGGACCTTGAGGTCACCGCGGACGTGGAAGGGGGTCACGACCGAACTGAACTCGGCCTCGGCGGTGAGGACTTCGGCGCCCGGCGGCAGTGAGGCCGCGATCAGTCCGCTGTACACAGCGACCGAGGCGCCCGCCGCGACCCGGCGCCCGGGCACTGCGACGAGCCGCGCGAACGACGCGCGGGCCGCCTCGACGTCGGCGAACATGTCGGCGGGCCGCCCCGCCGCCACGGAGTCAACGGCGGCCCGCATCGCGGTCACCGTGCGGGCCGGCAGCAGACCGGTGCTCGCGGTGTTCAGATAGGTGTTCTTCGCGGCGAACTCGGCACGGACGAGGGTCTCGAAGGTCTCCATGGGACCACTCTGGGCCCGGAGGATGTCCAGGTCCATTGCTGATTTCTGCGTGGTTCACCCAAGAAGCGCTTATGGATCGCCCCCGACCTGCGTCTTTCAGTTCTGGGGTACCGCGCAGCCGTCCGGGCCGCAGGCCTCGGCCTCTCCGCTCCCAGCGTCCTGGATCAGGGTGAGCTGCGGCCGCTCGCCCCAGGCCTGGGTCAGCGCCTGGGCGAAGACCTCGGCGGGCTGGGCGCCGGACACGCCGTAGGTGCGGTCGAGGACGAAGAAGGGGACGCCGTTCGCGCCCAGCTCGGCGGCCTCGCGCTCGTCGGCGCGGACCTCGTCGGCGTAGGCGGACGGGTCGGCGAGGACGCGGCGGGCGTCGTCCGCGTCGAGCCCGGCGGCGACGGCCAGTTCGACGAGCCGCTCGTCGTCACCGAAGACGCTGCGCTCCTCGGCGAAGTTGGCCCGGTAGAACAGGCCGATCAGCTCGTCCTGGCGGCCCTTCTCCTTGGCGAGGTGCAGCAGGCGGTGCATGTCGAAGGTGTTGCCGTGGTCGCGGTCCCGGGTGCGGTAGTCCAGGCCCTCGGCGGTGGCCTGCGTGCCGAGGTTCTCCTCGCCCGCCTGGGCCTGCGCCTCGCTCATGCCGTACTTCTTGGTCAGCATGGTGAGCACGGGCTGGATGTCGCCCTTGGCGCGGCCGGGGTCCAGCTCGAACGAGCGGTGCACGACCTCGACCTCGTCACGGTGCGGAAAGGCGTCGAGCGCCTTCTCGAAGCGGGCCTTCCCGACGTAGCACCACGGGCAGGCGATGTCGGACCAGATCTCGACGCGCATTCTTCGGCTCTCTCCAGGTCGTGCGGATACGGGACACCCTCCGGGGTCGTCGGTGTGTGAACGTTCAATCGGCGGGCTTCATTCCCCGACGGCGTACCGCAGCGACAGGTGGTGATCGTCCTCGGCGGGCGGTCCCTCCGGCTCCGGGCTCCAGCCGAGGCGGGCGTAGAAGGCCCGGGCGCGCAGGTTGTCACCGTGGACGTCGAGCGTCGCCGTGCGCTTCCCGTCCGCCTGCCACTCCTCCACGCAGGCCGCGTGCAGGGCCGAGCCGAGGCCGGCCCGCCACCGGTCGGGCTCGACGTGGAACTGGAAGAGCCTGACGGTGTCGGAGGGTGCGCCCTCGGCCGTGCGGAACGCCGCGACGCCGACGATCCGGCCGTCCAGCACGAGACACAGGACGTGCCCCCGGGGCCGCTCGATCGCAGTCCGCCAGGCCGCGAGCCAGTCCGTGCCGTCCTCGGACACGCCGTCGGGGTCGTACGTCGCCCGGGCCCGAGCGTGCAGCCCGGCGACGACGGCCGCCTCGGCAGGCAGCGCGGTCCTGATCATCCGTCGCGCGGGGTTCACCCGGTCCTCGATCACACAGCCGAGGACGCGACCGCGGACGAGGCGGTTCCGCACCGGCCGGACCGGGAACGGCCGGCGCGCGGGCCCGGTCCCTCAGCTGCCGTCCCGCAGGTCGCGCGGCCAGGTCGGGCGGAACTCGATGTCGTCGTACGTGACCACACAGCCCTCCCCCATCGGGGACTGCGTCATGAAGCCCACCAGTGCCGCCCCGCTTTCCTTCTCGTCGGCCAGCGTGAAGAGGCGGATGAACGTCCAGCGCTTGCCGTCGCGTGAGGCGTGGAAGGCGAAGGCGCGGCCCGTGCGGCTCACCCGGAGCCACACGGAACTGCCGTCCACGGTGAAGGAGTTGGCGTCGTCGGAGTGGCCGCGGGTGACGACCGTGCAGACGGTGGCCACGTCAGGGGAGTACTCCAGGCACAGCTTCGCCCAGGCCCGCTCGCCGACGTGCACGTAGAGCACGCCCGCGTCGAACGAGGCCCCGAAGCCGACGGTCACGCGGGCGATGAGCTGGAAGTCGCCCTCCGGGGAGCCGAGCAGCCGGGGTGCGTCGGACGCCGGGTCGAGCCCTTCGCCGGTGGGCGGAACGAAGCGGTCCTGCCGCGGGCCGGCCCAGCCGGTGAGCACGTCGTCCTCGTACGACCAGTGGCCGTCGGGGCCGTACGTGCGCAGGGGGAAGGGCAGTTCGGGGAGTGAGACGTCCATGGCCCGAGTCTCTCAGGTGGGCCGCGGCGCCGGGGAAGGGGTGGCGGGTAGGGGCGTGCGGAGGTGCGGGGACGGGCGCGCGCCCGTCCCCGCGTGGTTCTCAGCGCTCCAGGCGTCCGTCGTAGCGCCGGGGCAGGCCCAGCGGGTTGTCGTCGCGCAGCTCAGGCGGCAGCAGCGCCTCGGGCACGCCCTGGTAGGCCACCGGCCGCATCCACCGCTCGATGGCGGTGCCGCCGACGGACGTCGACGTCGAGGTCGTCGCGGGGTAGGGGCCGCCGTGGTGCTGGGCGGGGGCGACGGCGACGCCGGTCGGCCAGCCGTTGACCAGCACCCGGCCCGCGAGCGGCGTCAGCTCGGCGAGGATCTCGGCGCCGCGGCCCTCACCGGCGGCCTCCTCGGCGGAGAGCTGCACCGTGGCCGTGAGGTTGCCGGGCAGCCGGGCCAGCACGGCGCCCGCCTCGGTCGCGTCGGTGTAGCGCGCCACGACCGTGAGCGGTCCGAAGCACTCCTCCAGGAGCAGGTCGTGCTCGCCCTCCGCCGTGAGGCGCTCCGCGGGCACGGTCAGGAAGCCGGGGCTCACCGTGTGCTCACCGCCCGCGCCCGGCGTCACGGGCGACTCCACGTCCGGCAGAGCGGCCCGCTCGGCGACCCCGGCGATGAAGTTGTCGCGCATCCGGTGGTCCAGCAGGACCCCGGCGTCGGTGTCGCTCACCGCGTCGGTCAGGGACTTCAGGAACCGGTCGCCCGCCGCGCCGGCCGGTGCGAGCACCAGGCCCGGCTTCACGCAGAACTGGCCGACGCCCAGGGTCATCGAGCCGGCGAGGCCCGCGCCGATCTCCTCGGCGCGTTCGGCGGCCGCGGCCTCGGTCACGACGACGGGGTTGAGGGAGCCCAGCTCGCCGTGGAACGGGATCGGCACCGGACGCCGGGCCGCCGCGTCGAACAGGGCCCGGCCGCCCCGGACCGAACCGGTGAACCCGGCCGCCGCGATCAGCGGGTGCCGGACCAGTTCGACGCCCGCCTCGAAGCCGTGGACGAGGCCGACGGCCCCGGCGGGGATGTCGTGCCGGGCGGCGGCCCGGCGCAGCACGGAGGCGACCAGCTCCGACAGGCCGGGGTGGTCGGGGTGCGCCTTGACGACGACGGGGCAGCCCGCGGCCAGCGCGCTCGCGGTGTCGCCGCCCGCGACGGAGAACGCGAAGGGGAAGTTGGAGGCCGAGTACACGGCCACGACGCCCAGGGACACCTTGTAGCGGCGCAGGTCCGGGATCGGCGGGGTCGCCGTGGCGTCGGGGTGGTCGATGACGACGTCGAGGAAGGCGCCCTCGTCGACGATCCCGGCGAAGGCGCGCAACTGGTAGCAGGTGCGCGCGAGTTCGCCGTTCAGCCGGACGGGGCCGAGCGCGGACTCCGCGTCGGCGACCTCGACGAGGTGCTCCTTGGAGCTTTCGAGCAGGTCGGCGGCGGTGCGCAGGAACGCGGCGCGGACGGTGCGGTCGGCGAGGGCGGGGCGCGCGGCGTGGGCGGCGCGGACGGCCTCGTCCACCTCCTGGGCTGTGGCCTCCACCGCAACCTGTTCCCGCTGCTTCCCGGTACGGGGGTCGACACTCCAGACTGGTGCTGCTGCCACCGCGGGTCCCTCCAGATGTGATGCCGCACTTCTTGTGTCACTCACCAGGGGCGTTCGATATGCTGAACGCTGTCTCTGATGGTGAATATGCGGTTGGAGACTATTTCCCGTCCAACGAAGGGGTCAAGGGCGATGTCGGCAGGCGAGACAGGCGGCGGGGCACAGGTCAAGTCCGCGGTACGGACCGTGGAATTGCTGGAGTACTTCGCCGGCCGCCCCGGAATGCACTCCCTCGCCGCGGTCCAGGAGGCCGTCGGCTACCCCAAGTCCAGCCTGTACATGTTGCTCCGCACGCTCGTCGAGCTCGGCTGGGTCGAGACGGACGCGACGGGCACGCGGTACGGCATCGGCGTACGGGCCCTGCTGGTCGGCACCTCGTACATCGACGGCGACGAGGTGGTCGCCGCGGCCCGCCCCACCCTCGACCGCCTCTCCGACGACACCACGGAGACCATCCACCTCGCGCGCCTGGACGGCACGAACGTCGTCTACCTCGCCACCCGCCAGTCGCAGCACTACCTGCGCCCCTTCACCCGGGTCGGCCGCAGGCTCCCCGCGCACTCCACCTCGCTCGGCAAGGCGCTGCTGGCCACGCACACCGACGAGCAGGTCCGCAAGATGCTGCCCGAGACACTGCCCGCGCTGACCGAGCACACGATCACCGACCGGGAGAAGCTCATCGAGGAGCTGCGCCAGGTGCGTGAGCAGGGCTTCGCCGTGGACCGCGAGGAGAACACGCTGGGTCTGCGCTGCTTCGGCGTGGCGATCCCGTACCGCACGCCCGCCCGTGACGCGATCAGCTGCTCGGTGCCGGTGGCACGGCTCACACCCGCGCACGAGCAGATGGTCAAGGACGCGCTGTTCGACGCCCGTGACCGGCTCACCCTGGCCACGCGCCGGCTCTGACGGCTCCCCGCGCGGGTGCCCGTTCGATGAAGGGCACATGAGAAATGCGTGCGGACGGGAACGAATCACGCCCTTCCGCTCGTCTTTCCGTGCGGCATGAACAAGACGATCAGGCGTGCCGCCGTCTTCACACTGCTGCTCGTCCTCTCACTCCTGGTGAGGGCGACCTGGGTGCAGTTCTACGACGGCAAGGCACTGGCGGACGGCAAGGACAACCGACGGAACGCGATCTCTCTGTACGCGAACCCGCTCGGGAACATCATCGTGGCCGGCGACGCGATCACCGGTTCCGCGCAGACGAAAGGCAGCGACCTCAAGTACAAGCGGACGTACAAGGACGGCAGCCTGTACGCGGCGGTCACCGGCTACAGCTCGCAGGTGTACGGGGCGACCCAGCTGGAGGGCATCTACCAGGACCTCCTGGACGGCTCGGACATCCAGCTGAAGAACCCCCTGGACAGTCTGACCAACAAGCGCGCCGACCCCGGTGACGTGGTCACGACGATCGACCCCGCGGTGCAGAAGGCCGGGTTCGAGGCGCTCGGGGACAAGAAGGGCGCGGCCGTCGCGATCGACCCGAAGACGGGCAGGATCCTCGGCGTCGTCTCCACCCCGTCGTACGACCCGACGTCGATCAGCGCGGGCAACGGCAGTGTCTGGGAGAAGCTGACCAAGGACCCCGACAAGCCGCTGGTCAACCGCGCGCTGCGGCAGCCGTTGCCGCCGGGTTCGACGTTCAAGCTGGTCGTGGCGTCCGCCGCGCTGGAGAGCGGCCTGTACGACGACGTGGACACGAAGACGGACAGCCCGAATCCATACACCCTGCCGAACACGCACACCCCCCTGAAGAACGAGAGCGCGTCCGCCCCGTGCGAGAACGCCTCGATCCGGGTCGCCCTCCAGTACTCCTGCAACAACGTCTTCGGCAAGATGGCCGTCGACCTCGGGCAGGACAAGGTGAAGGCGATGGCGGAGAAGTTCGGGTTCAACGACACGAAGCAGGACGTGCCGGTGCGGGCGTACACCAGCGTGTACCCCTCGGACATGGACAAGTCGTCGACGGCGCTGACCGGCATCGGCCAGTACGACGTCACCGCGACCCCGCTCCAGATGGCGATGGTGTCGGCCGCGATCGCCAACGACGGCAAGCTCGTCTCGCCGCACATGGTGTCGCAGACCAGTGACGCCGACGGCGACGTGCTGAAGGACTACGACGACGCCACGCAGAGC
The DNA here is from genome assembly GCF_040607345.1 of Streptomyces sp. NPDC005302. Lineage (NCBI taxonomy): Bacteria > Bacillati > Actinomycetota > Actinomycetes > Kitasatosporales > Streptomycetaceae > Streptomyces > Streptomyces sp. NPDC005302. The sequence goes on along the minus strand of NZ_JBEXGN010000018.1, from coordinate 158,261 downwards.
AAGCGGATCGTCGGCTCGGACACCGCCCGCCAGCTCCGGTCGGCGATGCAGACGGTCATCGAGCAGGGCACGGGCACGAACGCCCGGATCCCCGGCGTGACCGTGGGCGGCAAGACGGGTACGGCCCAGCACGGCGAGAAGAACAGCAAGACGCCGTACGCCTGGTTCACGTCGTACGGCACGTCCGACTCCACCGGCAAGCAGGTCGCCGTCGCGGTGATGGTCGAGCAGTCGGACGCGGCCCGATCCGAGGTCAGCGGCAACGGCCTGGCGGCCCCGGTCGCCAAGGCGATGATGCGGGCGGCCCTGAAGAACTGAGCCGCCGGCCACGGCCGGCGCGCGACCCGCTCCGTACGGGGGACGGCCCCGCACCTCCTCGGTGCGGGGCCGTCCTGCCGTCGGGGGCGTCCTGTCGTCGGGGCGTCCCGGCGGGCGTCGTACCGTGCGGTGCGGTCACTTCACCCCGAGCAGCTGCTCGATCGGGTCGATCGCGAAGTAGACGAGGAACAGCGCGGAGGCCGCCCACAGCAGCCAGTGGACCTCCTTGGCCTTGCCGAGCACCGTCTTGATCAGCACGTACGCCAGGAAGCCCGCGCCGATGCCGTTGGTGATCGAGTACGTGAACGGCATCACGGCGATGGTCAGGAACGCGGGGATGGCGATCTCGTACTTGTCCCAGTCGATGTGCTTGACCTGGGTCATCATCAGGAAGCCGACGGCGACGAGCGCGGGCGCGGCGGCCTGGAGCGGGACGATCGTGAGGATCGGCGTCAGGAAGAGCGCGAGCGCGAACATGCCGCCGGTGATCAGGTTGGCGAAGCCGGTGCGCGCGCCCTCGCCGACGCCTGCCGCCGACTCGATGTACGACGTCGAGGAGGAGGCGGAGGCCGCGCCGCCGGCGACCGCGGCGGCGCCGTCGATGAGCAGCACCCGCCCGAGGTTGGGCACCTTGCCCTCCTCGTCGAGCAGACCGGCCTCGGCGCTGATGCCGACGACCGTGCCCATCGTGTCGAAGAAGTCAGACAGGATGAGGGTGAAGACCAGCAGGACGACGGTGATGGCGCTGGTCTCGCCGAACGCGCCGAACAGGCTGAAGTGGCCGAGCAGTCCGAAGTCCGGTGAGGCCACGATGTCGTCGGGCACCTTCGGGGTGGTCAGACCCCAGCTCTTGATGTCGGCCGCCGCGTTGATGACGACGGCGACGACCGTCATGGTGACGATACTGATCAGGATCGCGCCCTTGACCTTGCGGGCGAGCAGTCCGATGGTCAGCAGGACGCCGAGGCAGAAGACGAGAATCGGCCACCCGGTGAGCGCGCCGGTGCCGCCGAGCTGGACCGGCACGGTGGTGTTCGCGGCGTCCGGGATGCGGGTGGCGAAGCCTGCGTCCACGAAGCCGATGAAGGCGATGAACAGGCCGATGCCGACGCTGATCGCCTGTTTCATCGCCTGGGGTATCGCGTGCATGACGGCCTCGCGCAGACCGGTCACGACCAGGACGCAGATGAGCAGGCCCTCCAGGACGATCAGGCCCATCGCGTCGTCCCAGCTCATCAGCGGGGCGATCTGGAAGGCGACGACCGCGTTGAGGCCGAGGCCCGCGGCGAGCGCGAGCGGGAGGTTGCCGCCGATGCCCATGATGATGGTCATGACCGCGGCCACCAGGGCGGTGGCGGTGGTGAGTTGGACGGCGTCGAGCTGGTGGCCGAACTTGTCCTTGGCGCTGCCGAGGATGATCGGGTTCAGGACGAGGATGTAGGCCATCGTGAAGAACGTGGCGAATCCGCCGCGTATCTCGCGGCCGAGGGTGGAGCCCCTCGCGGATATCTTGAAGAACCCGTCGACCCCGCCTGCCGCCGGTGGTGCGGCACTTGGCCGGTCGTCGACCTTCTGCGCTTCGGACATGACGATACTCCTCGGTACCTGCGGGCCTGGTGTGCGGATGCTGGCTGGATTGTTCCCTTCATCAACCACTTTCAGGTTTTCGCTGTGTTACGGAACCCGGGAAACAACCACTTGTTCGTTTTCGACGTCCTTCACGGTGTGGACCTGCCGGCCTGAGCCCCCCTCGCGACCGGCAGCACAACGCCCCCGCCGGTGACGACCGGCGGGGGCGTTCTTGCGCGGTGGCGGATCAGCTCACGAAGTACGTCGGGTTCGGGAGCTTGTACGTCTTGTCGGCGTAGCCGCCGTCGAGGTCCGAGTACTGGTCGCCGAAGTTGCCGACGATGTCGTAGCCGAGGTCCTCGATGTGCTTGCGGGTGCCGGCCTTGTACTGCACGGTCGTGCAGTTCCAGGCGGCGGCGGTGGCGCAACCGCTGAGGTAGGCGGGCGGGTTGACGGCGTCCTTGAGGAACATGTGGGCGGAGTCGAGGTTGACGTCGACGCCGACCTTCTTCAGGTTCTCGACCGCGGAGGCCCGCTGCGACTCCTTCAGGCCCGAGTTGTAGAACACCTCGACACCCTTGGACGCGGCGTACTCGACGAGTTCGGGGCTGCCGAACACGGCGGGACGGTCCGCCCGGGCGACATAGTCGGCCCAGGTCGTCGAGTTGTACGTGTAGTTGGTCTTCCGCTCGTAGTCGAAGGAGAGCAGCAGCGTGTCGTCGATGTCGAAGACGACGGCGGGCTTCTGTCCCCGGTGGTGGGCCTTGTGGGCCGCCTTGTCGATGTCCCTCCTGGCGGCGGCGTCGACGCGCGCGAGGTCCTTGGCGTACGGACTGCTCGGGGACGCCTGGTACACCCCGTCGCTGTCGAGCGCGGCACCGTAGTAGGTGTCGATGTCCTTGACCAGGAGCCCGATGTTGTAGGGCTCGTGCGTCGAGTTGGCCGTCGACTGATGGGCGGTGGCGGCACCGGACCCGAACAGGGCGGCACCGGCGACGGCACAGGTGGCGGCGACGGCCGCGATACGCAGTGGCTTATGCATGACAAGTTTCTACGCGCGTCACCCCTGTGGATGCGAGGTCCGTTGCCCGATCGATACACACTCCACAGGTGACATGCGTCGCGGCGGGCGCGGGGAGCCGCGTCGGCTTCCGCACCCGCCACGACGAACACCCCATACGCAGAGGGGAGTTCGGCGGTGTCAGTGGACTCCTCCGGCGCCCGCGCCGTGGTCGACGATGCCGGGGACGGCCTGCGGGCGATCGACCCTCGTCCGCAGGACGGGTGTCCAGCCGGCGCCGGACCGAAGCGTCTCGGCGGGGATCTCCGCGTTGTGCACGGCGATCAGGTCGGTGCGGACGCCGTTGACGAAGTTGTCGGCGGCGGTCAGCGGCGCGTCCTTCCACTTCTTCAGGACGGTCCCGGTGCCGATGCCGTCCGCCAGGGTGAACGCGTTGTGCTCGGCGACGAGTTGGGACTCCATGCCGATGCCGTAGCTGTAGGCGTAGCCGGCCTCGGCCACGAAGTGGTTGTTGTAGGAGTCGACCTGACCGAAGCGGACCCGCGGCGCGCGCTCGACGAGACCGGTGAACAGGTTGTGGTGGAAGGTGACCTTCAGGTGGCCCCGGTCCACGGCCGCGGTCGCCGCGCTGTCGCTGTTGCCGACCAGGATCGTCTTGTCGTGGTCCGCGAACACGTTCCAGGACGCGGTCACGTAGTCGGCGCCCTGGACAATGTCCAGCTCGCCGTCGTGCTGTTCGTAGATCCGTCCGAAGTACGTCGGCAGCGAGCTGTCCGGGTGGGCGCCGTCGGTGAACGTGTTGTGGTCGAGCCAGACATGCGTGGCCCCGTGGACGACGGCGCTGTCGTACTCGGAGTTCCAGTTCCCGGTGTCGCCGTCGGTCGGGTCCCACTGGGGGAAGCAGTCGAGGGGGCTCTCGAAGGTGAGGTTGCGGACGATGACGTTGTCGACGCCCTTGATCTGCAGGCTCACCCCCTTGAGCCCCGCGTCGCGCCCGACACCGACGATGGTGGTGTTCGCGGGGACGTACGCCTTGATGGCGGTGTCCTGACGGGCGGCCGAGGCGGCCCGCAGATCCTCCTGTTCCCCGCTGACCACCTGGTCGTAGCCCCAGACCGCCGGGTCGTAGTCGGCGAGGTACCGGGCGAAGTCGTAGCCCGGCGCGGCGAAGGTGTCGCAGCCGTCGGCGTTGGCGTCAATCGTGCCTCGCACCTTGATGATCTTCGGCGCGCTGCCGTCCGCCGCGAGCGCGGCCTCGAACTGTGCCCACGTCCTGACGGTGCGGACCTGCGCCGGAGCGGCCGCAGAGCCGCCGGTGGTGCCGGTCCCCTGAGCTGCCCAGCCGTCCCGGGCGGCGAGCGCCTGCCGGGCGGGGTCGCGGGGCCGGGCCTGGGCGGTGGTGCCGGTGACGGCGCAGACGAGAGCGGTGCAGCCGATCAGTGCGGCTGTCCGCCGCAGGGTGGCCGTGCGCCAATGTCTGCCATGTGCATGCCATACAGGAGTGTTCATGATGCGGCTCTCGCTTTCCTTCGGCTCGGTGGATCGGACGGGACGGGACGGGACGGGAGCGGCGCGGTGGGGCCGCTCCGCGGGAGGTGCGGGAGGTGCGGGAGGTGCGGGAGGTGCGGGAGGTGCGGGAGGTGCGGGAGGCGGTCGACGGGGCCGGCCGCCTCCCGGCAGTGCCCTACTGGTGGGCCTTCCAGTCGGCCTGCGCCGTGTTCAGCTGGTCCGCCAGGGTGTCCAGGAAGTCCTTCGCGCTCATCTTGCCGAGGAGCACCTTCTGGAAGTTGGGCTCGTTGTCGGCCTTGGAGATGGTGTTCCAGTCGGGCAGGTAGTAGGGCAGCTGCACGATCTTGGTGCTGCCGCCGTTCAGTGCCTCCGCGGCCAGCCGGGTCGGCTCGGCCCGCTGGATCCACTGGTCCTTGGCGGCGTCGGTGTTCGCCGGCACCTGCCCCGCGGACTCGTTGAACTTGGAGTTCTCCGCCGCCGAGAGGGCGAACTCGATGAACTTCCAGGCGGCCGCCTTGTTCTTGCCGGACTTGAAGAGGCTCAGACCGTCGACCGGGTTGGAGACCTGCACGCGCGTGCCGTCGTCCTGGGTGGGGTTCGGGATGCCGCGGAACGCGCCCGCGCCCAGCGCCTTCAGGTGGTCCTGGTAGGAGCCGAGGTTGTGGCTCAGCATGCCGATGGTGCCGCTGTCCCACTGCGCGACCATCTTGGTGAAGTCGTTGTTGACGTCGGCGGAGGGCGTGACCTTCTTGTAGAGGGCGACGTACTTCGCCAGGGCCGCCACGTTCCTGGGGTCGTTGACGGTGGTCTTGTCGCCGTTCCAGAACGAGGTGATGCCGGACTGTCCGTACGCGGCGTCCAGCGCCGGCGCGATGGATCCCTCACCGCCGCGGATGGTGAAGCCGAACTTGTTCTTCCCCTTGTCGCTGAGCTTTCCGGCGGCGTCGTAGAACTTCGACCAGGTGGTCGGCGCGGCCAGCCCTGCCGCCTTGAACAGGTCGGTGCGGTACCAGAGCGTGCCGTTGTTGGCGGAGGTCGGCACCTGGTAGAGCGTGTCTCCGCCGCCCGCGGCCCGGCTCACGTCGACGAGGTTCTCGCTCAGCTTCCCCTTCAGCGGGCTCTTCCCGAGCCGGCCGTCCAGCGGCTCCAGCGCGCCCTGGACGGCGACCTCGGCGAGCATCGCGGTGCCCACGCCGCCGACGTCGGGCAGCCCGCCGCCCTGGATCGCGGTGTCGTACTTGGACTGGGCACTGGCCGCCGGGATGCCGACGTACTTGACCTTGATGTCCGGGTTCTTCTTCTCGAAGTCGGCGATGATCTGCTTCCAGATGTCCGTACGGACACCGCCGTTGTTGTCCCAGAAGGTGATCTCGCCCTTGCCGGAACCCTCGGTGCCCTTGTCCCCCGCGCTGCCGCTGCCGTCGTCGCCGCAGGCGGTGGCGGTCAGCGCGAGCACCGACCCGAGCGCGACCGCCACGGCCGTACGCCGGCCGCCGGTCCACGACCGGCCGGTCCTCGGTGTGCTGTTCCTCAGGGAGCTGGTCTTCATCGGTCGGCTCTCTTCTTCCGGTTCCAACAGGGCTGTGCGGTGGATGAGTTGCTCTGGACGGTCGGCACACGGCTGCTTCCGGAAGGGGCGTGCCCTTCCCTCCGCATCCGGCAAGCGCTTGCTACGGAGGTGCGTCATTGCGGCTCCCAACAGGCGGACGGACGACAGGAAGTGACTCTCAGCGGGTCGCGGTGACCCGGAACCGGGTGAACGTGGCGGCGCCGGCGTGCCCTCCGCCGTCCGGCGCGAGGGCGAAGAGCCCGAGCAGGGCGCCGACCCAGCGCCAGGGCGTCGCGGCGAAGACCTGCCCCGAGGGCTGCCGGCCGCCGCCGACGTCGCAGGAGAAGCGGCAGCGGGCGCCGGCCCCGATCTCGATCCACAGCCGGGCCCGGCCGTCCGGCGCCTCGCGCGCCGGGGCGGCGTCCCGCTCGGCGGTGCGCCGCTCCACGGGCGCGGCGGTCGCCCCGGGGGCGACCGGCTCGGCGAACCGGTGCACGAGCCGCACCGATCCGTCGGACTCCCGCTGCAGCCCGATCCAGCTGTAGGCGTCTCCGAGCACGGTGAGCCCGGCGCGGGCACCCGGCTCCTCGCTGTCGAGACGCAGTGCGACCTCGACGGCGGCGGACGCGCCGGGGAGCCGCTGGGTGAGGACGTGGGGAAGCGTGCGCAGGTCGTAGGGGTCGCGTACGTCGCACGGAGCGTGCGGGTCGTAGGGGGCGTGCGGGTCGTAGGGGGCGTGCGGGTCGTAGGGGGCGCGCGGGTCGCGTGCGCGGACGCAGCTGAGCCGGAGCCCGTCGCCGGAGTGCTGGGGCGCCCAGCCGTCCTGCGGGTTGGCGGTCCACTGCCACTGACGTCCGAAGCGGCCGCCGGGGAAGTCGTCGTCGGTCGCGGGCGCGGACGGCGGCTGGGACGGCAGGTCCGGCTTCCGGTGGGCGGCGACGGGGACGCCCGCGTCACCGAGGACCGGCCAGTTCCCGCCGTCGGCGCCATCACCGGCCCAGCGCATCGGCTGGAGGTGGACCACTCGTCCGTGGGCGCCGCGCTGCTGGAAGTGCAGGAACCAGTCCTCGCCCGTCGCCGTGCGCACCCAGCCGCCCTGGTGCGGGCCGTTGACCGGGGTGTCCCCCTGCTCCAGCACCACCCTCTCCTCGTAGGGCCCGAAGAAGCCGCGCGAACGGAGGACGCCCTGCCAGCCGGTCTCGACTCCCCCGGCCGGCGCGAAGATCCAGAACCAGCCGTCGTGCCGGTAGGCCTTGGGGCCTTCGAGGGTGAACCAGCCGGGGATGCGGTCGGCGTCGACGATCACCTTGCCCTCGTCGAGCAGCCCGCTGCCGTCCGGACGCATCCGGTGTCCGGTGAGCCGGTTCTTCACGCCCGCGCGGGACGCGGCCCAGGCGTGCACGAGATACGCCTCGCCGCTCTCCGCGTCCCACAGGGGGCAGGCGTCGATGAGCCCCTTGCCCTCCTTCACCAGGTGCGGCGGAGTCCAAGGGCCCCTGATCGCGGGGGCGTTGATCTGGAAGATGCCGTGGTCCGGGTCGCCCCAGAAGATCCAGAAGCGGTCGTCGTGGTGACGCAGGGAGGGCGCCCAGACCCCGCGGTCGTGCCGGGGACGGCCGAACTCGGCGGCCGGCTCCAGGCGTTGGAGGGCGTGGCCGACGAGCGTCCAGTTGACCAGGTCGCGCGAGTGCAGCAGAGGCAGCCCCGGCGCGCGGCCGAAGCTGGACGCGGTGAGGTAGAAGTCGTCGCCCACGCGGAGCACGTCGGGGTCGGACCAGTCGGCGTCGAGCACGGGGTTGCGGTAGGTGCCGTCACCCAGGTCGGCGGAGGGCAGGGCCATCAGGTGCTCACCGCCTTGCGCACCAGGGCCGCGACTGCGGCCCGGTCGGGCGTGCCGTCGGCGACGACCGTGACGATCCGGCGTACGAGCGTGTCACCGGCCGCGACGGTGAGCCGGCTCCGGTGGGCCAGGGAGGAACCGACGCCCGGGTACTGGGCGGTGCGCACGAACCACGGGTCGCGGCGCGTCCGTTCCGTCGCCCCGGCGAAGACGAGTGTCCAGCCGGCGCCGGCGAGCGCGAGCCAGTCCGCGGGGCGGGCGTGCACCGATTCCTCGCCCTCGGTGTCGGCGGTGAACACGCGCGGGGCGTGCGGCTCCTTGCGGGCCCGCCAGAAGAAGCCGCCGTATCCCGCGCCCGGCCGTCCGTTGGTGGCCGGGCTGCCGAGGGAGAGCGTCCGCGCCGTGACGTTCGTGAGCGCGAAGGTGAGGTCCAGCGCCCAGGCCGAGTCGGTGAGTTCGCCCGCCAGGACCGTACGGCGTTCGCTCAGCAGCTCGGTACCGGCGGCCGTCCAGCGCAGTTCCTCCACGAAGCCGCCGGGACCGCTCTCCCGGAAGGTGGTGTGCCGCTGGGCGCCGTGGTTGCCGAGTTCGGTGGGCCCCTGGTCGCGGACGTAGGTGCGACCGCCCCAGAAGTTGTGCCCCTCGACGTCGGGGACCGCGACACCGGCGCCGAGGTGGTGCGCGTGGTCGGTGGGACTCAGCTCGGTGACGAGCGCGCCGGCCAGGGTCGTGACCGGGTGGAGGTAGGGGCGCGGGGAGAGCCGGGCGGGCAGTTCGGGCCGGGTGACGTACCGGCCGACGGGGCGGCCCGCGGCGCTCAGGACGAGCGCGGTGTCGTTCATCCGGTGCTCACCTCTTTCGGGAGCGCCCAGGGGGCGCCCAGTTCGGAGTAGAGGGCGAGGGTGTCGGCGGCCGACGCGACGAGCGCGTCGATGCCGCGTACGGCACGGCGGTTCTCGGCGGGCAGCAGGTCCCAGGCTTCCGGCGGCAGGGCGACGGGCTCGGGAGCCCGCCGGACCGCTTCCAGGACCTTCATGAACGCGCCCGTCGACGCGGGCGGGACCAGGAGTTGGACGCCGTCCGTCAGATGTCCGACGAGGTTCTCCAGCAGGTCGGTGCGGCCGTACCCGGTCTCCTCCGGGCCGTGCCCCGACCGCTGCAGCAGGACCCGGTCCTGCTTGTACCAGAAGGTGATCCGGCCCCCCGTGCCGTGCACGACGACGTACGGTTCGCCCGGGTTCTCGGCGCAGAGCGTGGCCGCGACGGTGATGGCGCGCCCGGCGGTCGTCACCCGTACGCACGAGGTGTCGTCGGACTCGATGTCGTTGGCGCGCAGCAGCTCCATCTCGATGCCGGTGACGTCCTCGGCCCGGGTCGAGCCGTCCAGGGCGAGGGCGGTGGCGACGGCGTGGGCCAGCGGGTTCGTGAGCACACCGTCGACCACGTCCGCACCGTCGAGCCGCCGCCTGCCCGCCCACGGCGCGCGCCGGTAGTACGCCTCGTCCCGGGCCCAGGCCCCCGCAGCGCCGATGCCGGTCACCCGGCCGAGCGCGCCTTGGGCGATCAGCTCCCGGACGGCGGGGACGGCGTGCGAGCCGAGCGACTGGAAGCCGATCTGGCAGGCGACGCCCGCGGCGGCGACGCCGTCGGCCATCCGCAGGAACTCGGCGTAGGACGGCGCGGGCGGCTTCTCCAGGAGCAGGTGGACACCGCGGCGCGCGGCGGTCAGCGCCAGGCCGGTGTGGGTGGGGATGGGGGTGCAGATCACCGCGATCACGGCGCCGGTGGCGTCGAGCAGGGCGCCCAGGTCGGTGGACTGCTCGACGTGCTGCCCGTCGAGTTCCTCCGGGCCGAGCGGGGTCAGTTCGCACACGCCGGCCAGGCGTACGAGACCCTCGCGCTGGAGCCGGCGGATGTTGTCCAGATGCCGGTGGCCGTGGCCGCGGGCACCGGCGAGGACGACGGGGAGCGGGAGTCCGGTGGCCCGCCGGGGTGCCGGGCCGTCCGCGGGCGTGCGCCGCTCGGTTCCCCCGTCCACCTGCCCGGTCCGGCCGGGCCGCGCCGCGGACGTCATCCCTTCACCGCGCCCGCGCTGAACCCGGTGATCAGCCACTTCTGGATGAACGCGAAGACGACGACCACGGGGACGGCGGCGATGATGCCGCCCGCTGCGAGCGCTCCCAGGTCGACGCTGTCGGAGCTCATCAGGGTGTTGAGGCCCACCGGGATGGTCTGCTTGCTCTGGTCGCTGAGGAACATCAGGGCGAACAGGAAGTGGTTCCAGGCGTGCACGAAGGCGAACGAGCCGACGGCGATCAGCCCGGGCCGCAGCAGCGGCAGGACGACGATGCGAAAGGCGTCGAAGCGGTTGCAGCCGTCCACCCAGGCGGCCTCCTCCAGGGAGTACGGCACGTTCCGGATGAAGCCGCTGATCAGGATCATCGACAGCGGCAGCTGGAAGACGGTCTCGGCGATGACCACGCTGGCCAGCGAGTTGATCATCTGGAGCTTGGCGAAGATCTGGAAGAGCGGGACCAGGAGCAGGGCGCCCGGTACGAACTGGGAGCAGAGCAGCGCCAGCAGGAAGCCGCGCTTGATCCTGAAATCGAACCGGGCGAGCGCGTAGCCGCCGGCGAGCGCGACGAGGGTCGTCATCACCAGGGTGGCGACGGCGATGAGCACGCTGTTCTGGAAGTAGGTCCCGAAGCTGCGTTCGGTCCAGACCTTGTCGAAGTGGTCGAAGGTCATGGGCCAGGGCACGAGCGAGGTCGACCCGGCGGGGCGCAGCGCGAAGAGCAGGATCCAGTAGAAGGGGATCAGGGTGAAGAGCAGGTAGATGCCCAGGGGGACGTAGATGTGCCACCGGGGGACCTCGTCCCACGCGCGATGCCTGGTCCGCGCCTGGGGGCGGGGCGGCTCCTCCGCCGGCGGGGCGGGTGCGGCCGGGGCGATCGTCCCGGCGTCCTTGGTGATCACTTGTCCCCGCCTCCGAACTTGCTCAGCCGCAGATAGACGATCGAGCAGAACAGCAGAATCACGAACGCGACGGCGGTCAGGGCCGAGGCGTAGCCGAAGTTGTGGGCGTCGACGCTGGTGTTGGCGATGTAGAGCGGCAGGGTCGTCGTCTCCCCCGCGGGTCCGCCGCCGGTCAGCGTGTAGAGCAGGTCGACGTTGTTGAACTCCCACACCGCGCGCAGCAGCGTGGACAGGATGATCGCGTCCTTGAGGTGCGGCAGGGTGATGTGCAGGAACTGCCGGACCCGGCTCGCCCCGTCGACCTCGGCGGCCTCGTACAGGTCCTTGGAGACGGACTGGAGGTCGGCGAGGATCAGGATCGCGAAGAAGGGGACACCGCGCCACAGGTCGGCGACCACCGCCGCCGGGAAGACGGTGGAGGTGTCCGAGAGCCAGCTGGTGCCGTAGGAGCCGATGCCCGCGTCGGCGAGGTAACGGGTGATGCCCGTCTGGGAGTTGTAGAGCAGCACCCAGATCGCCGAGGTCAGCACCCCGGAGACGGCCCACGGCGAGAAGACCAGCGCGCGCCCGACGGCCCGTCCGACGAAGGTCTGGTTGACGATCAGCGCGAGCGCCAGGCCGAACAGCAGTTGGAGCCCCACCTCGACGACGACCCACTTCGCGCTGAAGGTGAGGGTGTCCCAGAACTGCGGGTCCGCGGTGAAGGCGTGCACGAAGTTGTCGAAGCCGGCGTATCCGTTGCGCCAGGGTTTGGTGGGGTTGTAGTTCTGCAGGCTGTAGTAGAAGACGCTGATGACGGGGTAGGCGATGAAGCCCAGCATCAGCAGCGCCGCCGGGGCGATCAGCAGATACGGGAGCCTGCGCGGGGTCGCGGAGGCACGGCGCCGCCGGGGTGGCGCGGGCGGTTTCGCCACGGCTGCGGCTTGGGCCATGACTGTTCTCCGTTCGCAGTGGGGCGAGTCGGGCGAGTACAACGGGTGCAGGAAGCGCTTGCTACGACCCCATGGGTCGAGCACTTCCACGTGCGGGTGCTGGTGCTGGTGCTGGTGCGAGTGCGGGTGTTGGTGCTGGTGCGAGTGCGGGGCCTCAGCCCGCGTACGGGTCCCGCACCGTGCCCGGCCGGGCCAGGAACGCGAAGTCGCAGCCGGTGTCGGCCTGGGTGATCTGCTCGGTGTAGAGCGCGCCGTAGCCGCGTTCGTACCGGGCGGGGGGCGGCGTCCACTCCGCCCGCCTGCGCTCCAGCTCCGTGTCGTCCACGTCCAGCCGGAGTGACCGCGCCTCGACGTCGAGGCTGATCGTGTCGCCGGTCCGCACGAGGGCGAGCGGGCCGCCGACGTACGACTCGGGTGCCACGTGCAGCACGCACGTGCCGTAACTCGTGCCGCTCATCCGGGCGTCGGAGATCCGCACCATGTCCCGGACGCCCTGCTTGAGCAGGTGCTCGGGGATGGGCAGCATCCCGTACTCGGGCATGCCCGGGCCGCCCTTGGGCCCCGCGCCCCGCAGCACCAGCACGGTGTCCGCGGTGATGCCGAGCGACGGGTCGTCGATGGTCCGCTGCATGGTGCGGTAGTCGTCGAAGACGACCGCGGGACCGGTGTGCCGGAGCAGGTGCGGCTCGGCGGCGATGTGCTTGATGACGGCGCCGTCCGGGCAGAGGTTGCCGCGCAGGACGGCCACCCCTCCCTCGGCCGCGACCGGGTCGTCCCGGGTGCGGATGACGTCGTCGTCGTGCACCCGCGCGTTCGCCAGTTGCTCGCGCAGGCTGTCGTGGGACACCGTGGGCCGGTCCAGGTGCAGCAGATCGGTGATCCGCGACAGGAACCCGGGCAGCCCGCCGGCGAAGTGGAAGTCCTCCATGAGGTACGTCCGTCCGCCGGGCCGCACGTTGGCGAGGACCGGCACTGTCCGGGCGATCCGGTCGAAGTCGTCGAGTGTGAGGGTGACACCGGCGCGTCCGGCCATGGCGATCAGATGGATCACGGCGTTCGTCGAACCGCCCAGGCCGAGCACCGTGGTCACGGCGTCCTCGAAGGCATCGGCGGTGAGGATCTCGCTCAACCGGCGGTCCCGGTGGACGAGTTCGACGATCCGGAGTCCGGCCGCGGCGGCCATCCGCTCGTGCCCCGAGTCGACGGCGGGGATGCTCGACGCGCCCGGCACGGTGACGCCGAGGGCCTCCGCCGCGGCCGTCAGGGTGGACGCCGTGCCCATCGTCATGCAGTGTCCGGGTGACCGCGCGAGCCCGCTCTCCAGCTCGGCCATCTCGCAGTCGCCGATGAGTCCGGCACGCCGGTCGTCCCAGTACTTCCACATGTCGGTTCCGGAGCCCAGGACTTCGTTGCGCCAGTGGCCCGGGAGCATCGGTCCGGCCGGCACGAAGACCGTCGGCAGGTCGACCGAGGCCGCCCCCATGAGCAGCGCCGGAGTCGACTTGTCGCAGCCGCCCATCAGGACCGCCCCGTCGACCGGGTACGACCGCAGCAACTCCTCCGTCTCCATGGCGAGGAGGTTGCGGTAGAGCATCGGGGTCGGCTTCTGGAAGGTCTCGCTGAGCGTGGACACGGGGAATTCCAGCGGGAACCCCCCGGCCTGCCACACGCCCCGCTTCACGGCCTGCGCGCGCTCGCGCAGGTGGACGTGGCAGGGGTTGATGTCGGACCAGGTGTTGAGGATCGCGATCACCGGCTTGCCGAGGTGTTCCTCCGGCAGGTAGCCGAGCTGGCGGGTCCGGGCCCGGTGGCTGAACGAGCGGAGCCCCTCGGTGCCGTACCACTGATGGCTGCGGAGGTCCTCGGGCCGCTTCACAGGGGCCATCCGGCGGCTATGGCGGCGACCTCGGAGCGCTCGCTCTCGGCCAGCGGCCGGCTCGGCGGGCGCACGTCGCGGCGGCACAGACCGAGCGAGGCCAGAGCCTCCTTGACCACGGTCACGTTGTTCGCGGAGGCGTTCGCCCCGCGCAGCTCCTCGAAGCGGCGGATCTGCTCCCAGACCTTCATCGCGGCCGGGTAGTCGCCGGACCGCAGTGCTTCGATCATGTTCAGCGAGAGGGTCGGGGCGACGTTGACCAGGCCCGAGGTGAAGCCGGTGGCTCCGGCCGAGAAGTAACCGGGCGCGTACGGCTCGGCGAGTCCGGCCACCCAGACGAACCGTTCCAGCCCGGCGTCCCGCGCGAAGGCGGCGAAGCGGGCGGCGTCGGGGACGGCGTACTTGACTCCGATGACGTTCGGGCAGGCGTCGGCGAGTTCGGCGAGCCGCTCGCCCGGGAGCAGCGGGTTGCGGATGTACGGCACGACGCCCAGGGCGGGCACGGACTCGGCGACGGCCCGGTGGTAGTCGACCCAGCCGCCCTCGGAGACGTAGGGATGGACGGGTTGGTGGACCATCACCATCCCGGCACCGAGGGCGGCGGCATGCCGGGCGGAGGCGACGGCGGTCGGCACGTCGTGGCCGACACCGGCCAGCACGGCCGCTCGGTCACCGGCCTCCTCGGCCGTCAGCTCCATGACGGTCCGGCGCTCCTCGGGCGTGAGGGCGTAGAACTCGCCGGTGTTGCCGTTGGGGGTGAGGGTGCGGACCCCGCCGTCGATCAGCCGGCGCAGCAGGGCCCGGTGGGTGTCGCGGTCGATCGTGCCGTCCTCGGCGAACGGCGTCACGGGGATCGCCACGACCTCGGCGAGGGCCGACCGCTGGGTCTCGAACGTCGCTGTCATTCCTGTCCGTCCTCCGCCCGGCCCTGCGGGAAGGCCCGTCGCACGAACGACGCGATGTGGGAGTGCAGCGCTCCGGCCGCACCGTCGGCGTCGCCGTCGAGCGCGAGCCGCAGGATCTCCCGGTGCTCGCTCGCCTCCCGGTCCCAGGACGGGTCGGCCGCCCAGGCGACCGCCGAGACGAGTGCCGCCTGGTCGCGGACCTCGTCGAGCATCCGGCCGAGCAGCGGATTGCCGCAGGGCACGTACAGGGCGCGGTGGAACTCCCGGTTGGCGAGGGAGCGTTCCGCGGTATCGGTGGCGCCGTCGGCGCGGGTCAGCGCGTCGCGGGCGGCGTCGAGGGTGGCACCGAGGCGCACCGACCGGCGCAGTGCCTCGGGTTCGAGGAGCAGCCGCACGTCGTACACCTCGCGCGCCATGTCCGCGTCGACCATGCGCACCGTGACGCCCTTGTACTGGTTCATCACCACGAGCCCGGTGCCGGCCAGGGTCTTGAGCGCCTCGCGCACGGGTGTCTTCGAGACACCGAACTGTGCGGCGAGGTCGGTCTCGACCAGGGCCGCCCCCGGGGGCAACTGCCCTGTGAGGATGCGGTGTTTGATCCCGTCCAGCACGACCTGGGTGCGGGACGGGATCGGGGTGGGCGTGGGCACAGCCGTCATGCGCGCCTCTCGTATCTCACATATCGCGTCTCATATATGACGTACGAAGTACGACGCGTTGAAGGTAGGAGAGGCACCCGGCCCCGTCAACACTTCTGACAGGAAAACCGGTTGGGGGTTCCGGAACGGTCCTAGGGGGTCCAGCCGGGGTCGCGGCCGCTGAGACCGATCACGCGGTCCAGGAAGGGCGCGCCGTCGGGCACCGGGACCACGGGGCCGAAGATGCCTCCGCCGCCCGTCGGGTCCTCGGCCACGGCGGCGAGGAAGGTGTGCGCGGCCTGCAGGGCCGCCTCGTCGGGGACGTAACTCCGGCCGGTGGCGCGGGCGAGGTCCCAGCCGTGCACGACCAGTTCGTCGGCGACCACGGCAGCCGCCACCGGGCCCGGCAGGCTCACTCCTCCCGCCCGGGTCGTGCCGGTCCAGGCCTCCGGGTCCCGCCAGGCGTCGGCGAGTTCGTCGAGCGCCTTCGGCAGGGCCTCGCGCCAGTCGGGCCCGATGTCGGGCAGCGCGGAGTCCGGGGCGGTGTCGGTCGACGCGCCCAGGTCCTTCCGCGCGGCGTCGCGGAAGGCGACGGACAGGCCCGTCAGGTGTCCCAGGAGGTGGTGCACCGCGTAGTCCGGGCACGGGGTGGCACCGTCGAGGTGGGCGTCCGTGACGCCCTCCGCGAGACGCGCCACGATCAGGGCCTGCGGCCCGAGGTCGAAGGTCTGGCCGGTCATCCGCTTCTCCTTGGCATGTACGTTCCCGGGGTCTCCGGGGACGTGGGTCCACTCCTGATGTGGACCCCGTTCGCACGCGGAACTCATCGGTTCCCCGACGGCGGCCCCCGCCCGGACCTCCGGGGTGTCGGCCGGACGGCCCAGCGCCGACGGGCCGCTCCGCCGTATGCAGCAGCGGCGCGGGCGGACGGCGGAGACGGGATCGAAGCTGAGCGTGCTCCGGCCTCCGTGCGACCCGGCCCGAGCGTGCTCCGGCCTCCGTCCGACTCGGGAGAACCCCCATGCCTTCGTCACCCCTGTCCCGCCGCCCCCGATTGCGCGTGCCGCTCGGCGCGCTGCTCGCCGCCGCCTGTCTGACCGGCGTGGTGTCCGCACCCGCCGGCGCGGACGCCGCCGCACCCGCCGGCCGTGACCACGACCGCGCGCTGCGCGAGCAGCTCGACGGCCTGGTGCGCAGCCCCGGCGGCCCGCCCGGTGTCATCGCCGTGCTGCGCCGTGACGGCGACACCCGCGTCGTGCGTGCCGGTGTGGCGGACCTCGAAAGCGGCCGCCCCGTCTCTCCCGACGACCACATGCGGATCGCCAGTACGGCGAAGGCGTTCAGCGGCGCCGTCGCACTGCGTCTCGTCGACAAGGGCGCGCTCCGGCTCGACGACACCATCGGGCGCAGGCTGCCGTCGCTGCCGAAGAAGTGGCACGCGGTCACCCTGCGCCAGTTGCTGAACCACACCAGCGGGCTGCCCGACTACACGCGGAGCCCCGAGTTCATCAAGATCCTCACCGCCGATCCGCATCACCGCTTCGACTCGCGGCGGCTCCTCGACTACGTGGCCGGCGAACCCCTGCTGTTCCGTCCGGGATCGCGGTACGCGTACTCGAACTCCGACAACATCGCCGTCGCGCTGATGGCCGAGGCGGTGACCGGCAAGCGCTACGAGGATCTGCTGCGCGGCCTCGTCTACCGGCCTCTCGGCCTGCGCGACACGAGCCTTCCGCAGGGCTACCGGCTGCCCGAGCCGTACATGCACGGCTACGACGTCGAGCCTCCCAACCCTCCGGAGGACGTCAGCGAGGTGCTCAGCGCCTCGGGCGTGTGGGCGTCGGGCGGCATCGTCTCGACCCCGGCGGACATGACGCGGTTCGTCCGCGGCTATGCGAGCGGGTCCCTCGTCTCCCCCGCCACCCTGCGCGAGCAGCGCCGGTGGGTCGACGGCGCCTCGGAGCCCGCGGGCCCCGGCAGGAATGCCGCGGGCGAGGCGATCTTCCGCTACACCACCCGCTGCGGCGTGGTCCTCGGCCACACCGGCAACTTCCCCGGCTACACCCAGCTGATCGCGGCGACGCCCGACGGCCGGCGGTCGCTCACGTTCTCCCTCACCACCCAGGTGAACAAGGAGACCAAGCCGGAACTGCTGGCGAAGCTGCGCACGGTCGAGGAGAACTTCGTCTGCTCGCTGCTGCGCGACTGAGAGTTCTCCGGCCCTCGGGATAGGGCAGTTGCCCGATCCCGTCGCGGTCGCCTTATGACCACGATCACCTGCCATGACATGGACAGGAGCGCGTGTTCTGGGTGACCGCGACGCCGGGCTGTATCTGGCCGCGGTCGTCGTCTCCGGGTTCGGGACGTCGGCGATGTGGCTGGTCGCGGGCGTCTGGGTGAAGGACCTGACGGGCTCGGACGGGCTGGCCGCGCTCTGCGTCTTCGCCCTCTGGGCCCCCACGCTGGCCGGCCCCGCGCTCGGCACCCTCGCCGACCACACCCGCCGCCGCCCGCTGCTCCTCGGCACGAACCTCCTGCTGGCCGCCCTGCTGCTGGTGCTGTACGCCGTGGACGGCCCGGGCACCCTGTGGATCCTGTTCGGAGTGCTCCTGGTCTACGGCGCCGTCGGCGTCGTCCAGGACGCCGCCGAGTCCGCCCTGCTGGCGACGGCGCTCGACGGGGGCCTCCTCGGGGACTTCAACGGCCTGCGCATGACGGCCAACGAGGGCATGAAGCTGCTGGCCCCGCTCGTCGGGGCGGGCCTCTACGCGGCGTACGGCGGGCCCCGCGTCGCCCTGCTGGACGCGGTGACGTTCGCGCTGGCGGCGGGGGTGTACGCCCTGCTGCGGGTGCGCGAGACGCCGCCGTCGAGGGACCCGGGGCCCGCCGAGAGCCTGCGGGCACGGACCGCGGAGGGCGTCCGCCATCTGCGCCGGCACCCCCGCCTGTGGCCGCTGGTCCTCGCCGGGGGGACGACCATGCTCTTCGCCGGGATCAACGGCGCCACGGTGTACGCGGTGGCCGAGGGCCTCGGTCACTCCCCCGCCTTCGTCGGGCTGCTGTACGTCGCCCAGGGTGCCGGGTCCGTGACCGTCGGGCTGCTGTCCGGGACGTTGCTGCGCAGGCTCGGCGAACGGCGGTTCGCCGCCTGCGGGATCGCGCTCACCGCCGTCGCGGTCGTCCTGCGGGCCGTTCCGCTCGACGCGGTGGCGCTCGCCTGCAGTGCGGGGGTGGGGCTCGGACTGCCGTGTGTGCTGGTCGCCGCGTTCACGGCGGTGCAGCGCGAGACCCCGGCGGAGCTGCTGGGGCGGGCGTCCGCCTCCCTGAACACCCTGCTGTACGCGCCCAACGCCGTCGGGCTCGCCCTCGGCGCGGGGCTCGTCGAACTCGTCGACTACCGGGTTCTGCTGCCCGTGCTGGGGGTGGCCCGGCTCGTGACGCTCGGGCCTCTCCTCCGGGGTGTCCGCGCGCCGGTGCGGGGGTGAGCAAACGGCGGTGTTCCACCCTCTCCGCCCGCGCCCCGTCCCCCGGATCTGAGCCCCGGACCCGTTCCGCGGACGCCCGAGGCGTTCACGCGAGGCCCGCCAGCGCCTGGCTCACCCTCTCCAGGTCCTGGTCCGATGCCAGACCCGCGTGATACAGGCGCAGTTCGGTGGCGCCCTCTTCGGCCGCGCGGGCCGCGTCGGTGCCGAGGGTGTCGGGGTGACCGCCCATTCCGGACACCACGGTGAAGTTGGCGGCGATGACCTGTCCGGGCGCGGCCGTCTGCGCGAACGGGGCGAGCAGGCCGGTGCCTCCGGCGCACGGCACGACCACGCCGTCCGCCACGGAGAGGATGTGCCGCGGATCGACACCGGCGTTGGCCCCGCAGTGGAAGGAGACGGGGTCGGCGTGCAGCAGGATCCGGAAGCCCGGGGGCGCGACGGAGCGTACGGCCCTGACCGTCTCCTCCTGGAGCGAGCGTGCCACCGCGTCCCGCCAGGCGCGGGTGGCCGCGGCCGTCTCCGCCCCGAGGAGCTTCTCCACTCCGGCCCAGCCTCCGTCGGACGGGGCGCCACGCCACACCGGGTCCAGCGCGCCGCGCACGAAGGACGCCAGCGCCTCGGCGTCCAGGCCGTGCCGGTCGTACCCGTCGGCGCACGCGGCACAGAAGCAGAGCGACATGAGGTAGTGGCCGGAGTCCCCGAGCGGGACGCCCCCGGTCTTGTCGTGGGCGTGCAGATGGGCGAGTCCGTACCAGCCGAGCGACTCCAGTTCCGTACCGGCGGCGCCGGGGCGGACCGCGGCCTCCTTCGCCAGGCCGGTCAGGTAGGCGCGGGTGCCGGGCTGGGCGATGCAGGGGGCCCACGGGTAGCGGTCCCCGTAGGCGTTGACGACCGAGGTCGACGGATGTTCCTGTCCCATACGGGAGTTGTGCGCGAGGACGACCCAGGTGTGCACGTCGAGTCCGGCGCCGGCGAGCGCGTCCGCGGCCTCGCCGTACGCGTCACCGGGCGCCCAGTCCCCGGCCGGCTCGGGGCGCAGGGCGCGTTCCGCCCAGCGGGCCTCGTCCAACGGGTAGAGCACGGCGGCGTGTTCGGCGGTGACGACGCGGTGCCGGGGGTGGCGCGGGGTCAGCGCGCGGGTGGAGTGGTAGGCGGAGGCCAGCGTCACCTGTCGTACGCCGAGCGCGGCGGTCCTCGCCGCGGCCTCCGGGTCTCCGTTGACGTCCCACGGGTACAGGAACGCGGACGCCCTCACATCTCCTCCAGCAGCGCGTACCCGCGGTCGGTGAGCTGGGCGAGCTGCTTCACGTGGTCCTCGGTCGGCTCGTGCAACGGGGGCCGTACCTCGCCGACGTCGAGGCCGCGCAGCCGGACCCCTGCCTTGACGAGGGCGACCGCGTAACCGCGGCCCTGCGCCCGCAGGTCGACGAAGGGCCGGTAGAAGCCGTCCAGCAGCCGGTTCACCGTCGTGTCGTCCCCGGAGTTCAGCGCCCGGTGGAAGGCCAGGGCGATCTCGGGGGCGAAGCAGAAGACCGCCGAGGAGTAGAGCGTGATGCCCACGCCCCGGTAGGCGAGTCCGGTCAGTTCGGCGGTCGGCAGGCCGTTGAAGTAGAGGAACTCGCCGGGCACCTCGGCGCGGACGGCGCTCACGGTCCGCTGGATCAGGTCCAGGTCGCCGAGGCCGTCCTTGAAGCCGATGATCCCGTCGGTGCGGGCGAGTTCGACCACGCTCTCGGGGGTGAAGACGGCGTTGTCGCGCTGGTAGACGATGACGTCCAGCGAGGTGGCGGCGGCGACCTCCCGGTAGTGGCGCAGCAGGCCCTCCTGCCCGGCGACCACGAGGTAGGGCGGCATGGCGAGCAGCCCGTCGGCCCCGGCGGCTTCGGCGAGGCGTGCGTAGCGGACGGCGAGGGCGGTGCCGTAGCCGGCGCCCGCGATCACCGGCACCCGTCCCGCGGTCGCCTCGACGGCGGCCCGCACGCACGCCTCGAACTCCTCGGGCGTGAGCGCGTGGAACTCGCCCGTGCCGCAGGCCGCGAAGACCGCCGCGGCTCCGGCCTCGACGCCGCGCCGCACGTGCTCCCGGTAGACGCCGAGATCGACGGCGCCGTCGGGACCGTACGCGGTGACGGGGAAGAACAGCGGCCCGCTGGGGATTTTCAGCCGGGCGGCGAGAGGGGCTGACGTCACGGACTCTCCCTAAAAAGGTGCCCACCGAGTGCACGCTTCTGATCCACGTCTATATTTCTGAACGCGCCCACGCTAAGCCGCCACCTCCGGGCCGGTCAAGCGCGCAAACGCGCAACACGGAGGCGGATTTCCCCCGTCCGCGCGACACTTGACGCAGCACGTCAACGATCCTTAGCGTGTCCACGGATGTGAATCTCGTACACGAATACGGCCGCCTGGCGGACGCCCCGCCGACCGCCCGACGGAGCCCCCGCCCCGGCACACCGGCCCGCACCGAGGAGACCCCCGCATGCCCGCTCCCCGCACCGTTCTGCTCACCGGCGCCGCCGGCGGACTCGGCACCCTGATGCGCGGACTGCTGCCTCGGTACGGCTACGAGCTCCGGCTGCTCGACATGCTCCCCGTCGAGGGCGAACCCGGCGCGATCACCGCCGACCTCGCCGACCGGGCGGCACTGCGCGAGGCCGTACGGGGTGTCGACGCGATCGTCCACCTCGCGGGGATCTCCCTGGAGGCCTCCTTCGACAAGATCCTCCGGGCCAACATCGAGGGGACCTACAACCTGTACGAGGCCGCGCGCGAGGAGGGCGTACGCCGGATCGTCTTCGCCTCCTCCAACCACGCGGTGGGCTTCACCCCACGCCCCCAGGGCGACGATCCGCTGATCCCGGTCGACACCCCGCGCCGCCCGGACACCTTCTACGGCCTGTCCAAGTCGTTCGGCGAGGACCTCGCCCAGCTCTACTGGGACAAGCACGCCCTGGAGACCGTCTCGGTGCGCATCGGCTCCTGTTTCGCCGAGCCCAGCAGCGTGCGCATGCTGTCCGTCTGGATGAGCCCCGAGGACGGCGCCCGGCTCTTCCACGCCGCCCTCACCGCCGAGGACGTGGGGCACACCGTCGTCTACGGCTCCTCCGCCAACACCCGCCTGTGGTGGGACCTCTCGACCGCCCGGGCCCTCGGCTACGAACCGCGCGACGACTCCGAACCGTACGCCGAGAAGCTCATCGCCGAGCAGGGCGACCTCGACCCGGACAACCCGGACCACGCCCACCTGGGCGGCCACTTCACCACGCACCCGCCAATCTGGCCGTACTGACACGGCAGCCGGGGGGTGAGACGGCGGGCGGGCACCGAACGGGCCCGCCCGCCTCCCTGTTCGGGCACGGACCCTGCCCGATCACACCCCCGCACACGCTCCGCCCCAGGTCGACCGCCGACGACGGCGAGGCCGAACGGGCACAGCCGGGCAGGATCGGGCAGGCAACAGACCTGGTCAGTGGCCGACACCCGCTGTAGAACTTCCCTCAAGGGCTTCACCGGGCCCGAACGGGCAGTGCGCGACGGAGCGCGAGGGAGCGGGTGAGAGCCATGACGGCGGAAGAACGGCAGCGGGAGATCGTCCGGGTCGCGCGCCGCACGGGCTCGGTCGACGTCACCGAACTCGCCGGCACCCTGGGCGTCGCGAAGGAGACCGTACGGCGCGACCTGCGCACCCTGGAGGACCACGGCCTGGTACGCCGCACGCACGGCGGCGCCTACCCCGTGGAGAGCGCCGGCTTCGAGACCACCCTCGCCTTCCGCACCACGAGCCACGTGCCCGAGAAGCGCCGGATCGCAGCCGCGGCGGCCGAACTGCTCGGGGACGCCGAGACCGTCTTCGTCGACGAGGGGTTCACCCCGCAGCTCATCGCCGAGGCGCTCCCCCGCGACCGGCAGCTGACCGTCGTCACCGCCTCCCTCGCCACGGCGGGCGCGCTCGCCGAGGCCGAGAACACGAGCGTCCTGCTGCTCGGCGGCCGGGTCCGGCCCGGCACCCTCGCCACCGTCGACCACTGGACGACGAAGATGCTCGCCGGCTTCGTCATCGACCTGGCCTTCATCGGCGCCAACGGCATCTCCCGCGAACACGGCCTCACCACCCCCGACCCGGCCGTCAGCGAGGTCAAGGCGCAGGCGATCAGGGCATCCCGGCGCACCGTCTTCGCCGGGGTGCACACCAAGTTCGGCGCCGTCAGCTTCTGCCGGTTCGCCGACATCAGCGCCCTGGAGGCGATCGTCACGAGCACGCTGCTCCCGGCGTCCGAGGCGCACCGCTACTCGCTACAGGGACCGCAGGTCCTGCGCGTCTGACAACCGAACCACCGCGCCGCACATCCATCCCCCCGGGGCACCCCCATGCCCCGCACCGCCCGTTGTCTCCCCATTCCTCCAGGAGTGATCCATGCGAACCCCGAGCCGACGGAGGCCGCGCGCACTGCTCGCCGCGGCCGCCGCAGGGACGCTGCTCACCCCGCTCCTCTCCGGCTGCTGGGCCGGAGCGGGCGGGGCGGGCTCCGGCGGGAACTCCATCAACGTCCTGATGGTGAACAACCCGCAGATGGTCGAGCTGCAGAAGCTCACCAAGGCCCACTTCACCAAGGACACCGGCATCAAGGTGAACTTCACCGTCCTGCCGGAGAACGACGTCCGCGACAAGATCAGCCAGGACTTCGCCAACCAGGCCGGCCAGTACGACGTCGCCACGCTGTCCAACTACGAGATACCCATCTACGCCCGCAACGGCTGGCTGCACGAGATGGACTCCTACGTCGCCAAGGACGGCGCGTACGACGAGCAGGACATCCTCAAGCCCATGCGGCAGTCGCTGACCGCCGACGACGGCAAGCTCTACGGGCAGCCGTTCTACGGCGAGTCGTCCTTCCTCATGTACCGCAAGGACGTGTTCGCCGCGAAGGGCCTGAAGATGCCCGCGCACCCCACCTGGCAGCAGGTCGGCGACCTCGCGGCCCGGGCGGACGGCGCCGAGTCCGGAATGAAGGGCATCTGCCTGCGCGGCCTGCCCGGCTGGGGCGAGATCATGGCGCCGCTCACCACCGTCGTGAACACCTTCGGCGGCACCTGGTTCGACAAGAACTGGCAAGCACGCCTGAACTCCCCCGAGTTCGAGAAGGCCACCAAGTTCTACGTGAACCTCGTCCGCGAGCACGGCGAGTCCGGCGCCGCCCAGGCCGGCTTCGCCGAGTGCCTCAACAACATGACGCAGGGCAAGACCGCCATGTGGTACGACGCCACCTCCGCCGCGGGCCTCCTGGAGGCCAAGGACTCCCCGGTCAAGGGCAAGCTCGGCTACGTACCCGCGCCGGTCGAGAAGACCGACTCGTCCGGCTGGCTCTACACCTGGGCCTGGGGCATGCAGAGGGCCTCGCACAACTCGGACAAGGCCTGGAAGTTCATCTCCTGGGCCTCCGGCAAGCAGTACGAGCAACTGGTCGGGGACACCGCCGGCTGGTCCGACGTACCGGCGGGCAAACGCGCCTCCACCTACACCAACGCCGCCTACCGCAAGGAGGCCGCGGCCTTCCAGGACACGACCCGCGCGGCCATCGAGGGCGCCCGGCCCAAGGACCCCGGCGTCCAGCCGCGCCCCGCTCCCGGCATCCAGTTCGTCGGCATCCCCGAGTTCACCGACCTCGGCACCAAGGTCTCGCAGGAGATCAGCGCGGCCATCGCCGGACGCCAGTCCGTCGACGCGGCCCTGAGCAAGTCCCAGAAACTCGCCGAGAAGATCTCCAAGGAGTACGAGGGACGATGACCGCCACGACAACGGCCCGCGTGGCCGCTCCACCCGTACGCACCCTCGGACAACCGTCGGCCCGGCTGCGCGCCTGGGCCAGACGCGGACCGCTGCTCCCGGCCCTGATCTTCATGATCGTGGTGACCCAACTCCCCTTCGTCGCCACCCTGGTGATCTCGTTCTTCGACTGGAACGCCCTCTACCCGAAGGCCCGCCACTTCACCGGCTTCGGCAACTACTCGGACGTCCTGACCGACGCCGACCTGCGGCACTCCGTCTGGACGACGGTCCTGCTGACCGTCACCGTCGTCCTCGTCAGCCTCGTCCTCGGTCTGGCCCTCGCCCTGCTCCTGGACCGCAGGTTCCGGGGCCGCGGCATCGTCCGTACGCTGCTGATCGCCCCGTTCCTGGTCGTCCCGGTCGCGGCGGCCCTGCTGTGGAAGCACGTGCTCTACAACCCCGAATACGGCCTGCTCAACGGGCTGTTGCACTACGTGGGCGGGCCGCAGCCCGACTGGATCTCGGGCACCCCGCTGATCGCGGTCGAGGCATCGCTGGTCTGGCAGTGGACGCCGTTCATGATGCTCATCCTGCTCGCCGGCCTCCAGAGCCGCGACCACCAGCAGATGGAGGCGGCCCAGGTCGACGGGGCGAGCCCCTGGCAGGTCTTCCGCTATCTGACCCTGCCGCACCTGCGCCGCTACCTCGAACTGGGCGCGCTCCTCGGCTCGATCTACATCGTCCAGAACTTCGACGCGGTGTTCACCCTCACCTCCGGCGGACTCGGCACCGCGAACCTGCCGTACACCGTCTACCAGAGCTTCTACCAGGCCCACGAGAACGGCCTCGCCTCGGCCGCCGGCGTCCTGGTCGTCATCGGCTCGATCATCATCGCGACCTTCGCCCTGCGCGTCGTGTCGTCCCTGTTCCGCGAGGAGGCGTCCCGCTGATGAGTACCACCGCGACGAACGCCCGCCCCCGCCGCACCAGGGGAGCCGGCCTGGGCCTGGCGGCCTGGGCGCTCGGCATCGTGTTCTTCCTGCCCATCGCCTGGATGGCGCTGACGTCCTTCCACTCCGAGTCCGACGCGGCCAAGAACCCGCCCGCGTTCGGCGCCGCGCTCACCCTCGACGGCTACCGGGACTTCTTCGGGACGGGCGGCGGCGCGAGCCCCTGGCCCGCGCTCATCAACTCCACGGTGGCGTCGGTCGTCTCCACCCTGTGCGTCCTGCTCCTCGCCCTCCCGGCGGCGTACGCGCTCTCCATCCGCCCGGTGAGGAAGTGGACCGACGTCCTGTTCTTCTTCCTGTCGACCAAGATGCTCCCCGTCGTGGCGGGCCTCCTGCCGATCTACCTCTTCGCCAAGAACACCGGCATGCTGGACAACATCTGGCTGCTGGTCATCCTCTACACCTCCATGAACCTGCCGATCGCGGTGTGGATGATGCAGTCCTTCCTCGCCGAGGTCCCCGTCGCGGTGATCGAGGCGGCGCAGATCGACGGGGCCCGGCTGCCGACCGTCCTCGCCCGCGTGGTCGCCCCCATCGCCCTGCCGGGCATCGCCGCGACCGCCCTGATCTGCTTCATCTTCAGCTGGAACGAGCTGCTCTTCGCCCGGGTGCTCACGGGCGTGGTCGCCGAGACCGCCCCCGTCTTCCTCACCGGATTCATCACCAGCCAGGGCCTGTTCCTGGCCAAGGTGTGCGCCGCGTCGCTCGTCGTCTCCCTGCCGGTGCTCGCCGCGGGGTTCGCCGCCCAGGACAAACTGGTCCAGGGCCTGTCGTTGGGAGCCGTGAAATGAAGGCCGCAGTCATCGAGTCCGTCGGCCGTGCCGTCGTCGCCGAGGTCCCGGACCCGACCCCCGGCCCCCGCGAGGTCGTGGTCGAGGTCGCCGCCTGCGGCCTGTGCGGCACCGATCTGCACATCCTCCAGGGCGAGTTCGCGCCCAAGCTGCCGATCGTGCCCGGCCACGAGTTCGCGGGCGAGATCGTCGGCGTCGGCACCCAGGTCACCGAACTCTCCGTCGGCGACCGGGTGGCGGTCGACCCGTCCCTGTACTGCCACGAGTGCCGCTACTGCCGTACGGGCCACAACAACCTCTGCGAACGCTGGGCCGCGATCGGCGTGACCACCGCGGGCGGCGCCGCCCAGTACGCGACCGCTCCCGTCGCGAACTGCGTGAAGCTCCCCGAGCACGTCCGCACCCAGGACGCCGCCCTCGTCGAACCGCTCTCCTGCGCCGTGCGCGGCTACGACGTCCTGCAGTCCCGGCTCGGCGCCCACGTCCTCATCTACGGCTCCGGAACCATGGGCCTGATGATGCTGGAGCTCGCCAAGCGCACCGGCGCCGCCAGCGTCGACGTCGTCGACCTCAACGCGGAGCGCCTCGCCACCGCCCGGCGACTGGGCGTCTCCGGGTCGGCGCCGAACCCCGACGAGCTGGACCGGCCGCAGGGCTGGGACCTGGTCATCGACGCGACCGGGAACGCCGCCGCGATCCAGGACGGCCTGGACCGGGTCGCCAAGGCCGGCACCTTCCTCCAGTTCGGCGTGGCCGACTACGCCACCCGGGTGACCATCGACCCGTACCGCATCTACAACCAGGAGATCACCATCACCGGCTCGATGGCCGTGCTGCACAGCTTCGAGCGCGCGGCGGAGCTCTTCGCCACCGGAGTCCTCGACCCGTCGGTCTTCATCAGCGACCGCCTCCCCCTGACCAGCTATCCCGAGGCCCTGGAGCAGTTCGCCTCGGGCGTCGGACGGAAGATCGTCGTCGTGCCCTGACCCCGGATCCGAGCGGCGGGGGCGTCTTCGGGGGCGCCCCCGTAACTCACTCTTTGGTAAGGGAACGGTAAAGCGCCTCCGCTCGTTACCCCAGTCATGACAGCTATGACCCCCGGCTCGAACATCCCTCTCCCCGTCTCGCGTGTGACGGTGGACGTCACCGCCCCGGTGCGGCTCGACGTGTCGAGCCTGCTGCTCACCGCCGACGGCAAGGTGCGCTCCGACGAGGACTTCATCTTCTACAACCAGCCCACCGGCCCCGGTGTGACCTACCGCTCCGGCGGCGGCACGGCGCCGGACGCGATCACCGTCGACACCGCCGCGGTCCCCCCGGGCATCGAGAAGATCGTCGTCACCGCGAGCCCGGACGCCGCGGGCCAGTCCTTCCAGGGCGTCGAGCCCACCGCCACCATCCGCAACGCGGACGACAACACGGTGCTGGCCACCTTCACCCCGCCCCAGCTGGGCACCGAGACGGCCCTGGTGATCGTCGAGGTCTACCTCCGCAACGGCGCGTGGAAGGCCCGCGCCGTCGGCCAGGGGTACGCGAACGGCCTTGCGGGCATCGCCACGGACTTCGGCGTGAGCGTGGAGGAGCCCGCTCCGGCCGCGCAGCCGGCCCCCGCACCGCAGGCGCCCGTGACGCCCCCGGCACCGGCCGCGGACCCCCGCCTCTCCGCCCCGCCCGCCCCGGCCACGCCCCCGGCGCCCCCCGCCGCGGCACCGGGCGCCGGCAAGATCAACCTCGACAAGGGCCGGGTCAGCCTCCAGAAGAACCAGACGGTGTCCCTGGTCAAGGGCGGCCGTCCCTTCCTCGCCCAGGTCCAGATGGGACTCGGCTGGGAGCCCGCGTACCGCGGCAAGGACATCGACCTGGACGCCTCGGTCATCGCGTACGGCCCGCAGCGCAACCACATCGACAGCTGCTACTTCGGCAAGCTGTCGATCGTGAACGGCGCGATCAAGCACTCCGGGGACAATCTCACCGGTGAGGGCGGCGGGGACGACGAGGTGATCACCGTCGACCTCGGCCGCCTCCCCCAGGAGGTCACCGGCCTCGTCTTCACGGTCAACTCCTTCTCGGGCCAGAAGTTCACCGAGGTCGCCAAGGCGTACTGCCGCCTCATCGACGCCGCCACCGGCGAGGAGCTCGTCCGCTTCGACCTCACCAACGCCGAGGCGCAGACGGGCGTGATGATGGCGAAGCTGATCAAGCAGTTCTCCGGGGAGTGGGAGATGACCGCCATGGGCGAGTTCGTCAAGGGCCGCACGGTCCGCGGCATGGTCAAGCCGGCAGCCCAGTCCCTCTGACCCGGGCAACGTGTCGACCCCGGAGGCGGGACTCATCTCCCGCCCCCGGGGTCCCGGCGACACACCCCAACCGTCTCTCGCCCCCTCCGCCCCTACCCGACCCGTCCCCGGGGCTCCGCCCCAGACCCCGCTCCTCAAACGCCGGAGGGGCTGAAATTCACGCCCGCACCCGGCACCCGGCGAAAGGGACGCACCCCGGCCACGCACGGCCCGCATTCGGCGTCCGGCGGGAGGGGCCGTGCCGGTACATCACATGCCCGTCGCTTACGCCCGGATCGAGCAGCTCCCGCCTCTCGACCACCGTCTGATTCAGCGGCGACGGGCGGATGTACCGGCACGGCCCCGACCCACCCACCGGACCGGAGCCGAAGCCCAGGCCGGAGCCGATACCGAGGCCGGAGGCACCCGGAACGCCCGGCGCGCAGCCGCCCTCACGCCACCGCCCACGGCCAGTCCGCGTCCCGCGCCGACTCCAGCAGCGGCACCAGCCGGAAGGCCGCGTCCGAGAGACCGCCGAACGTGTGCCGGTTCCCCTTCCCCGAGGGACCGTGCCCCGCGCGGTACCCCGCGAGGTTCCAGGTGTAGACCGGCACATCCGCCGGCACCTGCTCGGTCGGGTCACCGAACGAGCTGTGCGCGGCCTGCTCGTCGGTGACGATGAGCACCCGGTCGTGCGACCGGTAGTGCGCCCGCACCGCCTCACTCGTGTTCGTACCCCCGAGGTCCCCGAACCGCTCGAGTACCTTCAGCACCGACTCCCCCGCCCGGAACCGCACCCGCTTGTTGCTCGTGCCGAACTCGACGAGGTCCGCGTCCGCCGCCCGCAGGGCCAGCGCCGTACCGAAGATCGCCGCCGCGTCGGCCCGGTTGAGCTCGGAGCGGTCGGACAGCCGCGAGTAGAACATCGAACCCGACCGGTCGACGAGCACCAGCGTCCGCCCCGGCAGCGCCGGCACGTTGGCCAGCGAGTGCCCGAGCGCCTGCTCCAAGGGATACGCCCAGCGCAGCGACGGCGCGTGCTGGTACGCGGCGAGGTACCGGAACGGGAACTGCCGCGAGCGGGCGACCTCAACCGGGTCGCTGATCTTCGCGGCGACCCGCGCCGCCACCTCGTCGCTCACACCCGCCTCGTCGAAGTTCCGCAGATTGCGGACCAGTGCCATCGCCCCCATGGAGGGGATGACGGCCTCCCAGGCCGCCTTGTCCATGGGCCCCTGGAGCCAGCCGGCCAGCGCCTCCCAGGTCACGCCCGCGTCGGCGAGCCGCCGCGCGCCGTCCGGACCGGTGACCACCGCGCGCCGCTCGGCGGACGGCAGCGCCATCAGCTCGCGGTGGGCGACGAGCGCGGACAGGGACGTGGGGACCTCGGCCCGCTCCGGGTTGTGGCGCCGGTCCAGCGCGTACCGGAACAGGTCGCCCTGCCACGGCTTCGCCGGATCGGGCGCCGCGTGCACGAGGTTGAGGATGTCACCGAAGCGGTAGCCCTTGGACGCGGTGTCGTACTTCAGCAGGGACTTGGTGCCGTAGAGACGGCGGACGGCGTCGGCGACGCCCCGCTTCACGGGCTTGGGCACGTTGCGGCCGTACCGGGACGTCCAGTAGGCGAGCAGCTCGCCCGGCTCGTCGGGGCGGCGCAGCACGGAGTCGACGACCTGCCGGTTGGCGGGGCCGTCGGTGACGCCCGCGTCGAGACGCGCCTTGACGTACTCGGCGGCGCCGACGATCGAAGCCGTGCGGAGGTTGCCGTCGGCGCGCAGCCAGCCGAGCAGGGCCGCCGTCCAGGACGGGTCGGAGACGGCCAGCTCCCGTACGAGCGTGGCGAACCGGTCGTCGCGGGCGGAGCCGGTCTCGTGGAAGGTCTGCTGCGACACGAAGTTGCCGATCGCGTGCAGGAAGAGCTCGGAGCGGGCGTCGCGCTCGTGTCCCCGGCCGCCCTGGTGGGTGCGCAGGATGCGGCCGGTGGAGGTCACGCGCGAGGTGGGCTGCGCCTTCGCGGTGCGGATGTTGAAGCGTGCCATGGTGAATTCCCCCGAATTCAGAAGAGTTTCGGAGGGAGGCACAGCAAATGGAGGGTGCCCGAGATCAGGAGTCGGCGACGGAAATTGCCAGATGCTCTACCGTTTGAGCTACACCGACCCGAAGTCGATGACGGGATTCGAACCCGCAACCGTCCGATCCAGAAGGAACCGTTGCCTGCGCACCGGGCACCCACCATGAACTGCGCCTCCCGAGATCAAGTCGGCTGCGGCGTGGATTCTTTGGAAGAGAAGTAGCCGCGGCCCGCGCACCGGGAGGTGCATGAAGTTGTGGTGTCCAGAGTTCAGGTCGGCGGAACCGACGTAGGTGCTCTTACCCCTGAGCTACACCGGCGCGTTGTGCCGGTGACGGGACTCGAACCCGCGGCCGCCCCATTATGAGTGGAAGTAGGTCCTGCCTTCGCACCTGGACGTTCATCACTTTAGGCAGGCGGCCGCGAGTCGGGCGAGCGAATTAAACGCCGGTGAATACGGCGGGAGTTCAGCCGCGCTTCTGCCGCTTCCAGGGCCCCGTGATGGCGAGCATGATGCCCGGCACCTGGATGTTGGCGTAGAGGGTCCGGCCGTCGGGTGAGAAGGTGACGCCGGTGAACTCGCTGTACTCGGGGTCCTCGGCGGTGCCGATGTTGAGTTCGTTGCGGGCGATCGGGTACGTCCGGCCGCTCTCGGTGGCGCCGAAGAGGTGCTGGACGCCTTCGCCGTCCTCGGCGATGACGAGGCCGCCGTACGGGGAGACGGTGATGTTGTCGGGCCCGTCGAAGTTTCCGTCCACGGACGGGTCCGGGTTCACGCCGATGAGGACCTTCAGCGTCAGGGTGCGGCGCTTGGGGTCGTAGAACCAGACGGCGCCGTCGTGGGCCAGGCCCGGGCTCTCGGTGCGGGCGTAGGAGGAGACGATGTAGACCCCGCCGTCGCCCCACCACATGCCTTCGAGCTTGCGGGCGCGGGTGACCTGGCCGTCGGTGAACTGCTTGCGGACGGACACCGTCCTGGCGTCACGGTCGGGGACGTCGACCCAGTCCACGCCGTACACCGTGCCGATCTTCGTGGCGCGGGAGAGGTCGTCGACGTAACGGCCGCCGGAGTCGAAGCACTTGAAGGCCTGGAGCGAGCCGTCGGTGTCGCCGAGCGTACGAAGCTTCCCGTGGCCGTGCTCGAAGCCCTGCGGGGGCGTCCAGCGGTACAGCAGGCCGTTGGGGCCGGACGCGTCCTCGGTGAGGTAGAGACGGCCGCGCTTGGGGTCGACGACGACGGCCTCGTGCGCGTAGCGGCCGAGCGCCTTGACCGGCTTGGGGTCGCGGTTGCGGCGGCGGTCCTCGGGGTCGACCTCGAAGACGTAGCCGTGGTCCTTGGTGAACCCGTTGGTGCCGGCCTTGTCCTCGGTCTCCTCGCAGGTGAGCCAGGTGCCCCACGGGGTGTTGCCACCCGCGCAGTTGGTGGCGGTGCCGGCGATGCCGACCCACTCGGCCACCTTGTCCCGGCGTACCTCGACGACCGTGCAGCCGCCCGCGGCCGCGGGGTCGTAGACGAGCCCCTCGGTGAGCGGCACGGGGTGGGGCCAGTTGGCGCGCGGGCCGGCCAGTTCATGGTTGTTGACGAGGAGGGTGGCGCCGCGCGGGCCGCTGAAGGTGGACGTGCCGTCGTGGTTGGAGGGGGTGAACTCGCCCGACTCCAGCTTGGTCTTTCCGCTGTGCGTGATCACGCGGTAGGTGAACCCGGCGGGCAGCGAGAGAAGGCCCTCGGGGTCGGTGACGAGCGGCCCGTAGCCGACGCCGCCGTGTCCGTGCCCGTGCCGGTCCTCCTCGGATTCCGTGGCCTGCGTGTCCGTCTCGGTGGCCGCGAGCGCGTTGGGAGCGGTGGCGAGAGCGCCTACGCTGCCGACCAGGGCCACGCCTGCACCGGTGATCGCGGACTGTCTGGCGAAGTCCCTGCGGGTGAGCGACATGTGATGTCTCCTGTGACGGTGGACTCGGGCTGCCGTGGGGGGCGGGTGGCGACCTCGTACGCGGCCACACCGTCCCGCCCCCGCCTGAACGCGAGTTGAACGCGCGCCGACTTCAGGGGTCCCGCTTCCATGAATCCACCCACCCGGCGCATCCGGAACACCCAGCTCCGTGCCGGGCCCGCCCCGGAAGGGGGGCTCCCACACACCCACCCGCCGCGATCCGGCCGCTCGGCTCGTCGTCCGAGGCCCCGGGTCCTCACCGGGACGAGGGCCTCGTACAGGCGCTGTCGCCCGCGGCCCGGAGGTGTGCGGCCGCGCGTCAGCGGCAGCCCGCCCTCGGCCCGGAGGGCGAGTCCCGGCGTGCCACGGACGCCACCGTCACGGCCCGGCTGGGGCGTTGCCGGCAGGCCGGTGTGGCTCGCGAGGGCATCGCCTGACCGACGTGACGTGCGGACACGCCCCGGGCCCCGGGCAGCGCTCATCGGGGGCACGCTCGTGCCTGTCGGGGCTGATGGCGTAGGGATCGGTGCCGGTGGTCCGGGTGGGCAGCGGCTCCGCGGGTGCCCCGAGGGTCGGCTCCGCCCGCGGACCATGCGGCCGCAGGCCACACCACCCGGGCCGGGGTAGCGGCCGGGGCCGGGAGCCCTCACGGCACAGGGGGCCACCGCGTGCTGCGATTGCGCATCTGCCGGGCAGCCACGGGTCCGACGCGGGGGGGCACCGGGCCTCGCCCCCGTCGCGATGCCCGGCCAATAGGGGCGCACCCCCGTGGTGCGGGCGGACCGGTTCCGGGTGCCCGCCCGCCAGGGGCGGGCACCCGGACCCGGTCGTCATCCCGCTTGCTGCGAGCGTGCCTTGAACGCCGCCTTGCGGGCTTCCTTGGCGATCTTCTTGTCGGGGTGCAGGCGCCCCATCGCTTCGAGGACGTCCGGGGTGGCCGGGTGGCCGACGCGCCAGGCGGTGTCGAAGAAGCCGCTGTGCTGCTGCGCCAAGCCTTCCACGAGCGCCTGGAGCTCGTCGGAGTTCCCCTCGGCGGCGAGCTGGGCCGCGACCGTGTCGATGGTGAGCCAGAAGACGAGGTCCTCGGACGGCGGGGGGACGTCGGTGGCACCGTTCTCGGAGAGCCAGACGCGGGCGAGGCCCCCCAGTTCGGGGTCCTCGAGCACGGCGCGCAGCGCGGGCTCGGCCTCCGCGCCGACCAGGGAGAGCGCCTGCTGGCAGTGCAGGCGGCGCAGCGGCGCGCCCGCGTCGGCGCCGCGCGCGGCGGACAGCAGTTCCTCGGCGGCGGGCAGTACGTCGCGGCGGGAGAGCCACTGCTCGATCTCGGCCTGCGCGGCGGCCGGCGGGAAACCGGCCGTGCCGTCGAGGAGCGTGTCGGCGCCCTTGTCCGCGAGGTCGCCGACGGCGGGGGCGTCGAAGCCGGCCTCGGCCAGTCGCGCGCGCAGTCCGTAGAGGCCGAGGGGGGTGAGCCGGACGACGCCGTAGCGCGCGATGTCGGTGTCGTCGACGGGGGCGGCCGGCTCCTCGTCGGCGTCGGCCATGAGCGCCTCGTCGACGGGCTGGAAGTCGACGAGTCCGATGGGCTCCAGCAGCCGGAACTGGTCGTCGAGCCGCATCATGGCGTCCGAGACCTGCTCCAGGACGTCGTCGGTGGGCTCCCCCATGTCGTCGGGCACGATCATGGAGGCGGCGAGCGCGGGCAGCGGCACCGGGACCTCGCCGGCCGTGTCCTCGCCGACGGTGAGCAGGTACAGGTTGCCGAGCACCCCGTCGAGGAACTCGGCCTCCGCCTCGGGATCCCAGTCCAGGGAGGAGAGGTCGATCTCGCCGCTCTCGTCCATGGCGTCGACGAGGTCGTCCAGGTCGGGCACGCTCGCGTCGGCGAGGACGGTGTCGAGGGCGCCGAGCCACACGCCGAGGATGTCCTGCGGGGCTCCGGAGGTGAGTACGGCGAGGTCCGCGCCGGCGCCGACGGTTCCCTCCTCCTCGTCGACGATCTCGACGAGGCCGGTGTCGACGGCGACCCGCCAGGCCTCACTGGCGAAGGCGGCCGCGTCGTCGCCGGTGAGGGCGAGGACCTCGGCGGCCTCGGGGAGCTGCTCCTCGACGAGTTCGCCGCCGGCTCCGACCCGGGTGCCGGGGCCGGCCCAGCGGGCCAGCCGCGCGGCACGGGAGAGCAGGGGCGCCGCGAGCGCGTCCCGCGCCAGCTGGGCCTCGGAGAGCAGCCGCACCGGCGGCAAGGAGCTGTCTGACATCGGCTGGGTTCTCCTCCGAACAACCACGACGAGCAGGGCAAGCGGTTCAGGCGGGCTGCCGCCCCAGGGCGCATCCGCGGTGGCGGGCCGGCGTCGGCCGCGGCAGCACCGGACCTCGCCGGGCGTTCCCGGACCCGAGGATCCGAAGTCCGCCGGGGACGTCCGTGCCGACAGCTCAGCCTAGACGGATTTCCACCCATGCCGCCCGGTTCATGTCCCTGACACCTCCAGGACACCGCTGAAACCTTGACAACTCCCCACGCCACACACGAGATTGACGCGCGTAGAAGTTCAACGGCCGTGCGGACCGGCGACTTCTACGCGCGTCACCGGCCCGGAATCGGGCCGCGCTCCGTCCCAGCACAGCCCACCCTCGTCCCGGCGCCCAAGAACGCCCCCGGAGGACTCCCTTGCCGAGCAAGAGAACGTCGCGCATCGGCGCGCTGACCGTTGCCGCCGTCTGTTCCACCCTTTCCGCCGTGGTGCTCACCACTCCGGCCCACGCGGACTCCGTCCGCATCCACGACATCCAGGGCACCACCCGGACCTCCCCGCTGGCGGGCAAGGCGGTCACGGACGTGTCCGGCGTCGTCACCGGCGTGCGGACCTACGGTTCGTCCAAGGGTTTCTGGTTCCAGGACCCCGACGCGGACGACAACCCGGCCACCAGTGAGGGCGTCTTCGTCTTCACCAGCTCGACCCCGAAGGTCGCGGTCGGCGACGCCGTCACCGTGACGGGCACCGTCTCGGAGTACGTCCCGGGCGGCGCCTCCACCGGCGGCCAGTCGGTGACGGAGATCACCAAGGCGACGGTCACCGTGGTCTCCAGCGGCAACGCCGTCCCGGCCGCGACGGTCGTCGACGCCCGCTCCGTACCGAACGCGTACACCCCCGCCGGGGACACCGCGGCGGCCGGCTCGGTCAACGGCCTCACCCTGGAGCCGAAGAAGTACGCCCTGGACTACTACGAGTCCCTCGAGGGCATGGCCGTCCAGGTCGCCGACGCCCGCGTGATCACCGCCACCGACCCGTACACGGAGCTGTGGGTCACGGTGAAGCCGCACGAGAACGACACCCGCCGCGGTGGCTCGCTGTACGGCTCGTACGGCTCCCAGAACACGGGGCGGCTCCAGATCCAGTCGCTCGGTGCGACGGCCGACTTCCCGACCGCGAACGTCGGCGACAAGCTCACCGGCACCACGGCGGGACCGCTCGACTACAACCAGTTCGGCGGCTACACCCTCGTCGCGAACCAGCTCGGGACCCTGAAGAAGGGCGGCCTTGAGCGCGAGACCACGCACAAGCAGGCGCGCGGCGAGCTGGCGGTGGCGACGTACAACGTCGAGAACCTGGACCCGGCCGACGCCACGTTCGACGCGCACGCGGCCGCGATCGTGAACAACCTCCAGTCGCCCGACATCGTGTCGCTGGAGGAGATCCAGGACAACAACGGCGCGACGGACGACGGCACGGTCGCCGCCGACCAGACGGTGAACAAGCTGATCAACGCGATCGTCGCGGCGGGCGGCCCGAAGTACGACTGGCGCTCCATCGACCCGGTGAACGACCAGGACGGCGGCGAGCCCGGCGGCAACATCCGCCAGGTCTTCCTCTTCAACCCCGAGCGGGTCTCCTTCACCGACCGTGCGGGCGGCGACTCGACGACCGCCGTCGGTGTCACGAAGACGCACGGCGCGGCGCAGCTCACCGCGTCCCCGGGCCGCGTCGACCCGGCCAACACGGCCTGGGCGAGCAGCCGCAAGCCGCTCGCGGGCGAGTTCGTCTTCCGTGGCCGGACGGTGTTCGTGATAGCCAACCACCTGAACTCCAAGGGCGGTGACCAGGGGCTGACCGCGCAGTACCAGCCCCCGACGCGCAGCTCGGAGGTGCAGCGGCACGCCCAGGCGACCGCGGTGAACGGCTTCGTCCAGGAGATCCTGAAGGCGCAGAAGAACGCCGACGTCATCGCGCTCGGCGACATCAACGACTTCGAGTTCTCCGACACGGCCAAGATCCTCGAGGGCGACGGCGAACTCTGGTCGGCGATCAAGTCGCTGCCCAAGAGCGAGCGTTACACCTACGACTACCAGGGCAACGCCCAGGTCCTCGACCAGATCCTGGTCAGCCCCGCGATCCGCAAGGGCTGCGACCTGAAGTACGACAGCGTCCACATCAACTCGGAGTTCTCCGACCAGATCAGCGACCACGACCCGCAGGTGCTGCGGTTCCGCCCGTAGTCGCCCGGATACGCGAGAGCCCGGCCCCGTCGTCCGGGGGGCCGGGCTCTTAGCCGTCCGCGGGCCGTGCGCGCGAGGCCGAGGCCGGAGGCGGCGGGCGGCCCGGCCGGTCGTTCGGCCGTCAGCGGATCAGGCGGTGAAGACGCCGTCCAGCCAGCCCTTCCAGGCGTGCTCGTCGGCCTTGGCGTCGGCGCCGGGCGCGAAGTCGTGGACGCTGATGCCGACCGGCGCGCCCCAGTGGTCGCGTCCGAAGAAGCGGATGAGGGCGTCGTCGGTGCGCAGGCCGATGAAGTACGGGTTGCGGTAGTCGACCACGGCGTCGAAGGCCTCTCCGCCCGGCCCCTGGGCGCGCACCGGGGTGCCCGCGGTGGTGTCGTCCGTGAGGCCGAGCGCTCGCCCCACGGCGGCGAAGGAGCCGTCCGCCGTGGACGCGCCGGGCCCGTCGAAGGTGGCGAAGGCGACGGGACGGCCCGCGAAGCGGGTCACGTACTCGCGCAGCGTGTGCAGGTAGAAGTCGGTGTGCTTGCCGGCTCCGTCGTACTGGTTGTCCCAGTCGTCGGTGAAGATGCCGCTGTGTACGTAGCGCACCCAGGAGCCGCGGCCGTCGTTCCGGGGCTCGATGGTGTGGTCGATCTGGTTGAGGCTCTGCGCCGGGGACCCGACGTCCTCGGTGCGCGCAGTCAGCCGGTGCGGCGGGTCCCAGGCCGTGATCGTGCTGCCGAAGGGGCCCGCACCCCCCTCGCGGGCCTCGTACTCCACCGGCCAGAGCCAGCCGCCGCTGCCGTCGGTGATCGCCTCCCACACCTGCTCGGGCGTGGCGTCCACCTCGTACTCGCGGGCGATCTCGAATTCCTGGGACATGGTGGTGGCTCCTGTGTGGTCAGCGGGCGGTCTCGGGCCCCGCGGGGCCTTCGGCGTCGGGTGCGGTCACGGCGTGGGGTCCGGTCACGGGGTCGGGCCCGGTGAGGGCCTCGGTTCCGTCCGCGGCCACGGGGCCGGCCGCCGTTTCGGGACGGACCGTGGGGTGGACGGCGACGACGATCCGGTGCGGACGCCCGCCCGTCGCGTCGCCGTCGTGGTACTTGCTGATCAGCGCACCGACGCCGGCCGTCAACTCCTCGATGAACGCGGCTCGTTCGGCGGCCGAAGCGAAGGTCACCTCGCCGTCCAGCGCGTAGGTGGCCAGTCGTTTGCGGGCCTTGTCGGCGCCGGTGATCAGCGTGCCGACGTCCCGGACGAGCCGGGCCCCGAGCGCGAGCAGCCAGCGTGCCGACAACTGGTCGCGGAAACGGTCCGGGTCGGGCTGCACGGCGGCGAGCGCGAGCGGCGAGATGACGTACGACGCGGCGGTCGCGCGCATCAGCCTTTCGGTGACGTTGCCCTTGCGGCGCTCGCCCGCCAGCTCGACCAGACCGTGCCGCTCCAGCGTCTTGAGGTGGTAGTTCACCTTCTGCCGGGGCAGTCCGACCTTGCCGGCCAGCATGGCGGCCGACGCGGGTCCGGCGGCCAGCTCGGCCAGCAGCCGGGCCCTGATGGGGTCCAGCGACACGGCGGCGGCCTCGGCGTCCTCGATCACGGTCACGTCCAACATGACTCCACCCTCCCACCGAACACTTTTTTTGTCCAGACGGCCGAAATGGTCGGTGGTTGCCGCGGGAACCCCGCGAGATTGGCCCAGGAATCCCGCGTGGTTGGCCCGGGAACCCGTCCCCGGTCTCTCCGAGCGGCTCCTCTGGGGTCTTCGCCGGCTTCAGTGGGCTCCCGGGTGGCTTCAGCGGCGGGATTCGGGCAACCCGCCGGACATGGACGAGAAGCGACCGGAATCGAAGCAGCGAGCTCTTCCGGACACGGGGGCGGACGCGGGCAGGGACACCCGTACGGATCCACGCCCGGACCCCGGGACGGACACGGCGGAACGGGCCGGCAAGGACGGCCCCGCCAGACTGACCGCACGATCGTGGTGGGCCGTTTCGTGGCGCACGGCGAAGGAGTTCCAGGACGACGAACTCTCGGACCGGGCAGCCGCGTTGACGTACTACGGCGTCCTGTCCCTGTTCCCCGCCCTGCTGGTTCTGGTGTCCCTGCTGGGCGTGATGGGCCAGCGCGTCACCAACCGGCTCCTCGACAACATCGGCGACCTGGCTCCCGGCCCCGTCCGCCAGATCCTGCAGGACGCGGTGACGCAGCTGGGTGACAGCGGCGGTACGGGCAGCGTGCTCGCGATCGTCGGACTGTGCGCGGCGCTGTGGTCCGCGTCCGGCTACGTCGGCGCCTTCATCCGCACCTCCAACGCGGTGTACGACCTGCCGGAGGGCCGCCCGGTCTGGAAGGTCACGCCCCTGCGGCTGGCTCTGACCGTCACGCTGATGCTGCTGCTCAGCGCGAGCGCGGTCATCGTCGTGTTCACCGGCCCCCTGGCCGAGCGCGCCGGCACCGCCATCGGGGTCGGCGACGCGGCGATCACGGTGTGGTCGGTCGCCAAGTGGCCCGTCCTGCTGGTGTTCGTCCAGCTGATGATCGCGCTGCTGTACTGGGCCGCCCCCAACGTCCATGGCCGCGGCTTCCGTTGGTTCAGTCCGGGCAGCATCATCGCCACCCTGATCTGGCTGGCCGCGTCCGCGGGCTTCGCCGTCTACGCCGCCGGCTTCGCCTCGTACAACAAGACGTACGGGGCTCTCGCGGGCGCCATCATCTTCCTGGTGTGGCTGTGGCTCACCAATCTGGCCATCCTGCTGGGCCTGGAGTTCGACGCGGAGCTCGCCCGCCAGCGGGCCATCGGCAGCGACGGCCGGCTCCCCACCGAGGAGCCCTACGTCGAACCGCGCGACACCCGCAAGTGGCCCCCGCGTCTGCGGGCCCTGCGGGCCGCCCGGGAGAAGGTGGACACGGGCGTCGTCCCGCTCGCCGAGGGCGGCCCGGGACGGGACGCCGCCGGGAGGGCGTGACGGCCGCGGGGTACTCGGGACGCACAGCCGCGGGTCGGCACCACGCCGGCCCGCGGATCCATGCGCCCGAGGGGCCGGCGGGTCCGCAGGCGGTCGGTGGAGCCGCATCCGCCCACCGGCCGCCCGTCACTCGTCACCCGTCACTCGCCGGCCTCCGGCCGCGACACCCGGACAGGCGCCCGGGGCAGACACGACAGAGAGCGGGGCAGACGTGATGCGGGGCAGACGTGATGCGGCGGCGAACCGGACTCCGGTTCGCCGCCGCATCGCTCCCCTCCAGCCCCTCAGGCGGTGGTCAACGGCGCCCTCGACGACCGTTGCGCCGCCTGCGGAGCAGGCTCACGGCGAGCACCGCACCGGCGCCCGCGCTCGCGAGAAGTGCCGGGCGGGGGGTGCGGCGCCCGGCCTCGACGACCGAAGTGGCCGCTGTGCGCAGCGACTCCGGGACACTGTCCTGGACCACGCGACCCGCCTCGGCAGCCTTCTCCTGGACCGCCTGACCCGCTCGGGCCGCCTTGTCCTGGACGACGTGCCCCGCGTGGACCGCCTTGTCCTGCACCGCGTGTCCGGCTTCCAGAGCACTGTCCTGGACGGCCTGGCCGGCCTCGGCCGCCGTATCCTTCATCCGGACCGTGACCGTGTCGGCCCGCTCCTCGAGTTCGGCCGCGTGGTCCCGGGCGCCGGAGGTGATGTCCTTCCCGGCCTCCGGCTCCTTCACCTCGGCGTCGAGCCGGCTCCTGGTCCGTTCGATCTGGCGTCGCAGTTCCTCCGGGCCGTCGGCGCCCGTGGCGCCGGCCGGGCCGATGGTGCCGGCCGGGTCGGCGGACCTCCCCACGCCGTCGGCCGTCCCCGTGTCCGGGGTCCGCACGGCGTCGGGGCCGGTGACCGCGCCCTTCCCGTCGTTCTCCGTCATCGGTGTGCCCTTTCCTCGAACTGGTCCTTGGGGTCCTGACACCGCCGGGCAGGCATGCCGAGCGGACCGGCGGCGACCGCCGTGACGTCAACGGCCCTCGCCCACCGCGGCGTCGGCTTCTCCCGGGCGGGCTCGGCCGGCGACCCCACGGGTGTCGGCCTGGTCCGCTCAGGGGGCTGCTGCGTCCATGCGCGGGGTGCAGGAGAGGGCGCGGCGGCTCCCGCCGCGGACCCGGTCGGCGACCCGGCAGGGCCGTCGCCGTCCACGGCGCCGAGCGGCCCGCCGCCGCGCCCGGCACGTCGGGGATGCTCCGCCGACTCGCGCGCGGCGGGGCCCACTTCCTGCCGTATCGGCGTGCGGAGGACCTGGGCGGTCCGGCCCGTGGGTCCGTCCACGGACGGCTTCGCGTGCCTGCCCGGCACGTGGTTCCGGTCCAGGGTTCTGCCCACGGTCGTCCCGCCTCCTCTCGCTCGCGGAGGGCCGGGTACCCGGAGCGGGCCGCGCTACCCCTGCGGACCCCGATCTTCGAGTCGGGCCAACTGACCCTGGAACCAGTCGAGTCGGGCCTGGAGCAGAGCGGCCTCCGCGACCAGCTCGGACACGCCGAGGTCGGCCGCGGCGGTGACGGGACCCCCGGTCGCCCGGACCCGCAGCCCTTCGCCGGCCAGCCGCGCGAAGGACGCGAGCGACAGCGCCGTACGGCCGCGTACGCATCCCGCGCAGGCGGCCGTCAGGGCGCGCCGGCCCGGTCGCCCCCAGCCCGCGTCG
This sequence comes from Streptomyces sp. NPDC005302, assembly GCF_040607345.1. NCBI lineage: Bacteria > Bacillati > Actinomycetota > Actinomycetes > Kitasatosporales > Streptomycetaceae > Streptomyces > Streptomyces sp. NPDC005302. Next base: position 116,679 of record NZ_JBEXGN010000018.1, on the reverse strand, counting down.
GCCAGGGCGCCGGCCACGGCGCCGCAGGCGCAGGGGCCCACGGTGGCCGTGCGCACCCGCTGGCGCGCGTAGCGGAACCCCTTCTCGAAGCGGATGTAGGCGCCGAGCACGGAGACTTCGAGGAGGACGGCCGCCCGGTACTCGGCGGTGCACAGCATCGCCTCCGCGGCGGCCGACGTGTGCACGCAGTGGAAGCCGCAGTCGCAGCGGCGGTGCGGCGCCCGGTGTCGCCGTCCGTAGACACAGCGCGCCTCGTCCAGCACGCCGTACGGCAGCGCCCCGCCCAGGGATACTCCGGTGAACCCGGCCCGGGTGCCGTCCTGGGACAGCACCGGGTGGGCGATCTTGTATCCGGTCGGCGGCTCCGTCGGGTGTTCCTCGGGGAGCCGCAGTCTCATCGTCCGGCCGGGGCCTCTTCGGGCACGGATGCCTCGAACTCCGTTCCGTTCTCGGGTAGTTCGATCTCGTCCTCGTGCGTGTGGACCTGCTCCTGCGCGACTCCGGTGGCGAGTGCCTTGCCGAGCCTCATGACGCCTCCCGCTGTGCCGACGACTGCCGTCCTCGTCATGGTGACCGATGGCACCCCGGTTTGGCACCAGGGCCTGGGCGCCGCGGGAACGGCCCCGAGGCCTCACCCGCATCACCCTCCCCACTGATTAGCATTCATTGCCGATACCTCGTAGAAAAATTAAGTGGAGCTTCACCATCGAGCGTCCGACACTCCTTCCATGAACGATCCGACGACCACTCCCCCGACCCCCGCCACCCCTCTCCCCCCGCCCCTCCCGTCGCCCCGGCCGGACACCCCCTTCGGGCGGGCCCTCTGCGCGATGGTCACGCCCTTCACCCCCGCGGGCGCCCTGGACGTCCAGGGCGCGCAGCGGCTCGCCGAGCACCTGGTGGCCGGAGGCTGCGAGGGCCTTGTCCTCTCCGGGACGACGGGAGAGTCGCCGACCACCACGGACGCCGAGAAGGCCACGCTCGTGCGCGCGGTGCGGGAGGCCGTCGGCGGCCGGGCGTCGATCGTCGCGGGGGTGGGGACCGCCGACACCCGGCACACGGTGGAACTGGCACTGGCGGCCGAGAAGGCGGGCGCGGACGGCCTGTTGGTGGTCGCGCCCTACTACAGCAGGCCCCCGCAGGACGCGGTCGCGGAGCACTTCCGGGAGATCGCGGACGCATCGGGCCTGCCTCTCGTGCTGTACGACATCCCGGGGCGCACCGGCACCCGGATCGAACCGGAGACGATGATCCGGCTGGCCGGTCACCCGAGGATCGTGGCGGTCAAGGACTGCGCGTACGACCTCCTCGGCACCCAGAAGGTGCTGGCCCGCACGGAGTTGGCGTACTACGCGGGCTGCGACGAGCAGGTGCTCGCCCTCTACGCGCTCGGTGCGGCCGGGTACGTCAGCACCGTCGCGAACGTGGTGCCGCGTCAGTTCCGTTCGTTGGTCGACCTGTTCGACGCCGGTGACACCGGCGGCGCGGCCCGTCTCCAGCGGCGGCTGCTCCCGCTCATCGACCGCATGATGGCGGCGGGCCTGCCGGGCGCGGTCACGGCGAAGTCGCTCCTCGACCGCCTCGGCCTGCCCGCCGGCCCCCTCCGCGCTCCCCTGCGTGCCGCCGACCGCCAGACGGCCGACGAACTGCTCGCGACGTATCAGCAACTGGTCAGCGCGTGCTGAAGACAGGGGTCCAGCGCCCCGGATAGTCGGCACTCGCCTTGCGGAAGTCGCTCAGCGGCACGACCTTGTCCGTGCCGATGGTGACCAGCAGCAGCTGGTTGTGGAACTCCCCCTTTCCGGAGCATCGCTTGGGGTCGCATCCCCAGGCGATGAGTCGCTTGTCGTCGGCCCAGGACAGGAGTTGCTGTACGGGCACGGTGTCCACCTGCCTGCCGGTGCGCGGGTCCACTATCGCGGCGGCGACGACCGAGCCGTGGCCGGCGAAGTCACCCGCAGCGAGCTTCCCGTCGGGCGAGAGGCCGGCCTCCACGGAGACGGAGACCTTCTCGTCCGCGGGCCAGGCGGCCTTCTCGCCGTTCAGGCCGTAGTACTGACGGAAGGGCTTCACCGGAGTGTTCGTGTAGACGAGTGTGCCGTCGTGGCTCCAGTCGAAGTCCTCGCGGGAGTTCCCCGGCCACCCCATCTCGTCCGTCTCGTACGGCGCTTCGTGCCAGGCCGCCTTGCCCGACTCCACGTCCACGACCGTGAATCCGGTACGGCTCGGCACGGGCCCGGGGATCTCCTTGCCGTTCACGTTCTGCCGATGGTCCGCGAAACCGCGGTCGGGGTTCTTCGCGTAGGCCGTCGCCACGAGCTTCCTGCCGTCGGGCGAGAAGGCGACGCCGGCCACACCCCGGTCCACCGCGATCCATCGGTCGACCTTCCCGGTGATCAGGTCGAGCAACCCGACGCGCTTGGCCGGTAGTTCGCCCTCGAGCACCGCGGCGGTGCGGGAGCCGGGCGCGACATCCAGGAAGGCCCACTTGGCCTTCTTGTAGGTGCCCGTCTTCTGATCGAGGAGCCCGTACCGGCGCGCGAGGACGGTGTCACCATTCGGCTGGTGAACGGACTTGGTGATGTAGAAGGCGGACAGCACCGTGTTCCCTGCCGCGATCAGGGTCTTCGGCGGCGACTGGTCCGGGTGGCCGATGATGTCGCTCCGGTTCATCTCGCTCGCCGGCCGTACGTCGTCCCCTCCCCCGGTGAGGCGGGGTACGCCCGCCGCGACGGCGATCGCGGCGACGGTGGCCACGGCGACCGACGCGATCCTGCGGGTGCGGCGGCGGCGCCGGACGGCCAGGACGCGTTCGGCGAAGTAGGGAGGTGCGGGCACGCTGTCCGCGGCCTGCTCGCGGAAGGCGGCGGACACCAGTTCATCGACGTTCACGGACGCACCTCCACGGGCGAGTTGTGGCGGGACGGCTGCTGCTCTGCCCCGGCCGGGCCCAGCGCCGCGAGTTCGGGCGCGAGGGTGCGCAGCCGAGCCAGTGAGCGGTGCGTCGTGGACCGTACGGTCCCCACGGAGCACCCCAGGATCCGGGCCACGTCGGCCTCCGGAAGGTCCTCGAAATAGCGCAGGACGAGCACGGTGCGCTGCCGCGCGGTCAGCCGGGCCAGCGCCCCCCGCATCACGAGGCGCAGTTCGGCGACGGACGCCGCGTCCGCTCCGGTACTCGCCTCGGGCGTCTCGGCGACACTCAGTTCGCGGCGCGGCCACTTCAGCCGCCAGCGGCTGATCTGCTGCCGGTAGAGGACCCGGCGTACGTACGCCTCCGGTTCCTCGATCCGGTTCCAGTGGCCCGCCACCTTGATCAGCGCGTTCTGCAGCAGATCCTCGGCGGTGTGCCGGTCGCCGCCGCTGAGGAGCACGGCCGTCTTCAGCAGCGCGGACGACCGGCTCGCCACGAACTCCTTGAAACTCTCCTGCGCTGCGGCATCCATCGTCACCTTCTCTTCCCCGGCGGGCGCTGCACCCGTCCCCTGTGCTCCCTGTGACGCGCGTGGCCGCCCGTCACTATGCCTGTGCCGAGCGAGTTTTTCCGGATCCCCTCGGCCGTGGGGCTTTCCGGTGGGACCGCGGCGGCGGGCGGCGTGAAATTCCCGGGGGCGGGCGACGTCCCTGTCGTACCTTGTCGAGGTGAGCCGCCCCCTGCTGTTCCTCGACGTCGACGGTCCCCTCAACCCGTACGCGGCCCAGAAGGAGCGCCGGCCCGAGGGGTACACGACGATCCGGGCGGCCCTGGAGCCGGGCCGGCCGCTGCGGGTCTGGCTGCACCCCGGTCACGGCAGTGCGCTCCTCGGCCTCGGCTACGACCTGTGCTGGGCGACCACGTGGATGGACGCCGCCAACCGCTGGATCGCCCCCGTCGTCGGCCTCCCCGAACTCCCCTACGTCGACTTCACGGGCGCCCTGTTCGTCGAGCGCCCCGACGGCGTCCACTGGAAGACGGAACGCATCGTGGAGTACGCGGCCGGCCGGCCCTTCGCCTGGGTGGACGACGAACAGAGCCCGGCGGACGAGGAGTTCGTGTCCGCCCGCCATCCCGCACCCGCCCTGCTGCGCCACGTGAGCCCCCGACTGGGCCTGCGCGAGGACGACTTCGACGCCCTGAGGCATTTCGCCGCCACCCTGGACACCGAGCCGTAGGAAAGCGGACGCGGAACCCGGACGCGGGCTCATGTCGCCTCAGGGGCCCGTGTCGGGACCGTCGTCGATGTCACCCGGGTTCCGGGAAGACCCCGATCCACGGCGGCCCGGGTGACCTGCCAAGGATGAGGCCAGACCTCAAAGTTGGACACGGCTCGGGGTTAGTCACCGTTTGGTGGCGCCCCGCCCTACGAGGATGCCGAGGATCACCTAAGCGGGTCCCTCCGGGGCGACCCGGCGGCATCTCCGGGCCGTCGACCGGGTCGTCGTCGTCTGCCCGGTAGTCGCCGGCTCGAAGAGCCGGGCACCGCTAGTGACGAGTGGCCAGGGCGTGGAACTCAAGTGCTCCGATCCCCAGGACGACGAGCTGCACCGTGCCGGGGATGCGCCATCGCAAGGCCAGAAGGCCACCGCCCGTGACTACGGCGCCACAGGTTAAGTACCACATCATCCGTTGCGCGAGCATCTGCACTTCGGGCGCAACGATGCCGTCGTCGATCGATCCCGCGAGCCCACACCAGTACCAGAGCCCGACCATGTACACCAGGTCTATGGCGAGCAGCAGGATGCCGATCATCACCTGCGCGCCGACATACGGCGTACTCCTGCGTTGCAATGCCCACCCCGGTTGTTCGCAGTCGCCAGGCGGCCGATCAATCGCAGCCCAGCATGCTGGCCCGGTCCGCGCCGCGCATGAGTACACGTACTCAGAAGCGAAGGGGGCGCTCAGGACACGAGGGCTCGGTAGTTGCCCTCGTCGGCGGATGAACCGTAGCCGGCTGCACCGGCGCCGGGGCGCGCGCTGCCCCACGCTGCCCAAGACCGGCATTCCCAGGTCGCACCGATGGTCGCCCAACCTCGCTCCTCAAGCGGGTCTACGCGAGGCGCAAAGCATCTCGGCATGTGAAGGCGCCATGCCATTATCGGACGATGCTGACCGAGGAGGACGCGCGCCAACTGGTGCTTGCCCAGATCGACGATATGCGGGGCACCGTCGAGTACGACCTCCAGATCCTGCGCGTGGAAGCCTTGCCCTTCGGGTGGATCTTCTATTGGGGGGCAGTCTGGGACGGTAGGAGCGGACAGCGTCCTCGATTGGGAGGCAACGGCCCATTCCTGATGGACCGTGACAACGAGCGGTTGATCCGACTAGGTACCGGCATCCCCGTGACCCGTCAGGTCGCCGACTATGAACGCCGACTACCACGCGAAGCTCACGCCCGGAATACGGCAGCGAAGCGCCTGCAGCAGCGCGGCACCGCAACCCCAGCGGCTACCTCTGTCCGCTACCGCCCCTCAGGGGCCTCGAAGCGACCGGAATGACCGTCGCTGACCGAATCGGCTGGAGCTACGGATCAGGTGTTGTCCCTGGCCCGTAGCTCTTCCTTCCGCCGGAGGGTGTAGCCCTCCAGGTCCTGCTTGATGGTCATGACGTCCTCGACGCGAATCCGGATAGGCCCGCAGTGCAGGGCATCGCAGGAGCGGGGAAAGCTGCCGTCGATGAGGGAGACACCGCTGAGTACGATGCCCGCCACCTCATCAACCGCAGTGCACAGCACCGGATGGAACGAGCAGTCCTCGTAGATGTCGCCCACCTGGATGCCGTTCGGGTTGCCGGGGTCTGGGGTCTCACTCATGGGGAGCACCGTCTCATTTTCCGTCTCATCCAGCGACTGTCAGGCACGTTCGGGAGAGGTCAGAAGCGATAGGCCGCCCGTCGATCGAACGCAGCCGAACGCAGCCGAACGCAGGTGAACGAGGCGGGACAGAGTCCCGGGCCGGACCAACAAACTTGGAAGGCGTGCTTCCGCCCCCGCGATAGGGAGTGCGCGGCCGACGCTGGCAGGTCATCTCGTGGCCATCGACGAAGCCCGGCCGTCGGTTAGGTCCCGGACGAGACTCCGAGCCGCCCCCAGACAGGCCGGGGATGAAGCCATCCCTTCAGAGCTGGAACCCCCGGAAGCCCGACCGCGCGCTTGAGACCATAGGCGCAGCCACTGACAACGCACCTGTCGGCGAGGGACCGTTGAGCGGGTGAGTGTCCAACTGCGTGACAACGCAGACGCACCACGGCGGACGCCCACGAACGTCTGCGGACCTCAGAGCAGGTCCAAGGCCCACCGGCTCAAGGCCCAGCCCCTGCCCCTGCCCAGGTTGCTTCGGGACAAAGAGGTCATGGCCTAGCGGCCGTCGCGCTCGACCAGCGATCCGTGGGGGCCCAGCTCGTAGAAGCGAGGCGGCCCCATGGTTTCCGTGATCTTCCGCAGCGTCTCTTTTTCCTCTGCGGGGTCAGGCCCGTGGGGGTCTCGCACATGGAATCCGTGGAGGCCGATGCCGTAGGCGTCGATGTCGTCAGGCTCGGGGCGGCCCTCCTGGGCGAAGCCGCAGAGCGCGCGCAGGGCCTCTTCGCCCAAGTCCAACGGGTGGAAGGGCAGCGGGTACGGCTCTTCGTCCTCGTCGGGCCAGTGGACGATGTCCGCGGAACGGTCCCCGGCCCAGTAGGGCCGCTCGAAGGGGAGCGGATCGCCGATGTTCTCGATGATGCCGCTGTCGGGGGACAGGCTCAGGGAGCGGACCAGCAGCCCGTCTTCCCACACGGCGAACGCGAGCCAGTCCACGACGCTGTGCATGGCGTGCAGGACGAGTCGTCGGCCGGCGCTGGCCGCGACGAGGTAGTCGGGAAGCTGGGACGGGTAGTCGATCATCACCCGCTGGTCGCAGACGATCTCCACGTCCGGCCAGCTCGCGGCATACGCCCTGCCCTTCGGTGGGTACACACCGTCGCCCAGTTCCGAGCCCGCGCGCTGCTCGATCTCCCAGCCCGGGTAGAGGCGCTGCATCATTTCGCACGTCCGCGGCAGGTCCGCAGCCTTCACCTGTCGCAGCAGGTCCGGCACCTCGCCGTCGGCATAGATGAGCAGTCCCGTCTTGGCTCCCATAGTTCCTCCCCGATGACTCGCCTCGATGGTTGTCGCACCCTAGCCACCGGCACTGACATCGTCGGGAGGGGCGGACCGAGTACTCTCCCGGGCCGTCCCTGGGCCGTGCGAGGGCGCTCGGCAATGACCCATGGCGACCGCCAGTGACAGATCAGCTTCGAGCGAGGAGAGGGAAAGGGCCAGGTCACGGCCTCCGGGCTGAACGGCTTTCCCCCGAGGGGTGGCCGTCAGGCAAGATGGGGTGTTTCGCACCAGGGGGGCTTCCCGGAAATGCCGACACGCCCTCAGGGTGCCGTCGATAGGCTCGGCGCCGTGAGCGAAGACGCCCGCCTCATAGTGAACCACCGAGTCCACGTCGTACCCGCGGTCCTGGCTCTGGCCAATCCACCCTGGCAGCGAGACGTCTGGCTCGACCCATCGGCGTTCGAGAGCCTGGACCACGTCTTCCACACGCTCTTTGACGACTTCTGCGACGCCGACGAGCCCGAGAGATTTCTCGGCATCAGTCTGAGAACTGTGGAAGAGGTCGCTCTCATGCGTGAGTTGGGCATCGTGCTCAACGCCGCAGCGGCCCAGGCGCCCAACGACACGGACGAGGAGTATCTACAGTCGCCTTCTTGGCCAAAGGTCGTTGCCGTCGCCGGGCGCCTTGCTCAGGTCCTGGTCGCGAACGACCTGAAGGAACTCGCTGCGCTGCACGAGTCCAACTGAGCCTCAGCACCAGACATGGGTCGCAGCGTTGAGTATCTAGCTGCGTGACAACGCGGGCGGACGGCGGCGTACAGCCACGGACACCTACGGACCAGCCCAGCAGGTCAGATGAGCAGTGGCCCAAGGTCAGCAACCCGCCCAAGTTGCTCCGGGACGAAGGGGTCCCCGTGCCACAGCAGTGCCACATCGTGCGGGCAACCCCGGTCAACGATGGCTCGCCACAGTCGAGATGCGCTGTTCGCCTGGGCAGCAACTGCGGCCGGAGGTGACCTGGGGAACTCCACCGCCGACCACGTCCGCCCTTACAAGACGGCTGTCGCCCCCAACGCACGAGCGCCCTCCCGGCCGTCCTCGGGCCGTGGAAGGGCGCTCGTTGGTGACCAGCGCTGACAACTGGCGACAGCTGAGCCGCAGTTCAGAGCAGTGATCGAGTAGACAGCCGCAGGTCACGGCCGCCGGTGATCAGTTGTGGCTGTGCAGGACCTCGTTCAGGCCGCCCCACACCGCGTTGTTCGGGCGGGCCTCGACCTTGCCGGTGACCGAGTTGCGGCGGAACAGGATGTTCGAGGCGCCGGACAGTTCGCGGGCCTTGACGATCTCACCGTCGGGCATCGTCACGCGCGTGCCGGCCGTGACGTACAGCCCGGCCTCGACGACGCACTCGTCGCCGAGAGCGATGCCGACTCCCGCCTCCGCACCGACGAGGCAGCGCTCGCCGATGGTGATGCGGACATTGCCGCCGCCGGACAGGGTGCCCATGGTGGACGCGCCGCCGCCGATGTCCGAGCCGTTGCCGACCACGACGCCGGCGGAGATGCGGCCCTCGACCATGGAGGTGCCGAGCGTGCCCGCGTTGAAGTTCACGAAGCCCTCGTGCATGACCGTCGTGCCTTCGGCGAGGTGCGCGCCGAGGCGGACCCGGTCGGCGTCGGCGATCCGGACGCCCTTCGGCGCGACGTAGTCCGTCATGCGCGGGAACTTGTCGATGGAGGTCACCTGGAGGTGCAGGCCGCCGGCGCGGGCGTTCAGCCGGACCTTCTCGATGTCGTCGACGGCGACGGGGCCGAGCGAGGTCCACGCGACGTTGGCGAGCAGGCCGAACAGGCCGTCCAGGTTCTGGCCGTGCGGCTTGACCAAGCGGTGCGAGAGGAGGTGCAGGCGCAGGTAGGCGTCGTGCGCGTCGAGCGGCTTGTCGTCGAGGGACGCGATGACCGTGCGGACCGCGACCACCTCGACGCCGCGACGGGCGTCCGGGCCGATCGCCTGGGCGGCGCCCTCGCCGAGCAGTTCGACGGCCCGCTCGGCGGACAGCCGCTCGGTGCCTGCCGGGCCGGGCTCGGCGGACAGTCCGGGCGCGGGGAACCAGGTGTCGAGAACGGTGCCGTCGGCGGTGAGGGTGGCGAGCCCGGCGGCGACGGCGCCGGTGGTACGAGAAGCAGTCGTGTCGGTCATGGGTGAAACCTAACGTGGCGCGGCCCGCCCGGGCGAACCGGTGCGCGGGGCGTCTCAGGTACCGGGCGCCCCACAGGCACCACGACCGCATCCGGTGCCGAGCACCCGCCGGCCGGCAGCCTGCCTGCCCGGCGGGAGTCCCCCCGGTCTGGGGCCGTTCGGCCCGCCTCCGCTCACGGCAGGACCCGCGCCAGCACCTTCCGCGCGTACCCCTCGTCGTACGCCGTGCCGGTCAGCAGGACCTGGAGGCAGATGCCGTCCAGCAGGGCGACGAGGGCGCGCGCGGTCACCGGATCCGTGCGGCGGGACAGCGGTTCGACGAGGCTGTCGATCCACTCGGCGGCGACCGGGCGCAGGGCGGGCCGACGCAGGGCGGCGAGGTACAGCTCGTACTCCAGCTCCACGCCCGTGCGGTCGCCCGCCAGCCACTCGCCGATCAGCCCGGCGAGTTCGGCGGCCAGGTCGGTGCGGGTGTCCTCCAGAGCGCCGCGCGCCGCGAGCACCTTGGCGAAGCCCTCGTTCGCCTGGCGCAGCGCGGCGACGAGGAGTTCGTCGAGGGTCTTGAAGTGGTAGGTGGTGGAGCCGAGCGGCACATCGGCCTCCCGGGCGGCCGAGCGGTGGCTGAGCCCCGCGATGCCCTTGGCCCCGACGACGCGGATCGCCGCGTCGATGATCCGCTGCCGTCGTTCCGGGTCGTACCGCCGCGCCATCAGTGGCCGCCGTCCGCGGCCCGGCGGGCCGCCATCAGTGCGCCCCGCCCAGGTTGAGCAGGACGACCCCGCCGATGATCAGCACGATGCCGGCGGCCTTCGCGGCCGTGAGCCCCTCGCCGAGGAAGAGCGCGCCGATCGCGGCGATGGCGGCGGTGCCGACGCCGGCCCAGATCGCGTAGGCCGTGCCGACCGAGATGGTCTTCAGGGTCTGGGCCAGCAGCGCGAAGGCGACGACGTACCCGAGGACGGTCAGCAGTGAGGGCCAGAGCCTGCTGAAGCCCTCCGTGTACTTCATCGCGGTGGTCGCGCCGACCTCCGCCGCGATGGCTCCCGCGAGCAGTACGTATCCCATGTGTACGAGGGTACACATCGATGCGTACACCCGTACACATGTCAGGTCCATCAATCCCATGGGCACCGTGCGCACCAGCGGATATCGTTCGCGATCACAGTGGGGGCGGAGTCGCACGGACTCCCGGGACGATGGAGCGCACGAGGTATGTCGGACAGATCCGGGTGGGGACCTCAAGGGCCGCAGGGGCCGTACTCCGGTGCGCCGGGCGGCTGGGGCTGGACGCCACCACCGCCGCCGCCCAAACCGGGCGTGATACCGCTGGCTCCGCTGGGGGTGGACAAGGTCCTGAACGGCGCCTTCGCCACGATGGGCCGCTACGCGAAGCCGTTGTTCGGGGTGGCCGGCCTGGTCTACCTGGGGCTCGGGATCGTCCTGGCCGGCGCCGGAACCTTCGCGTACAGCGCGGTGGCGGACCACGTGCACCGGCTCACCGAGTCGCACGGCACGGCGCACTGGTCGGACGTCCGGCCCCTGCTGGTGGCGTTCGGCCTCGTCTGGGCGCTCGCTCTGGTGACGATGCCGCCGGCCAACGCCGTGGTGCAGGCCGCCTGCGTGGCGACCCTGCACGAGGCGGTGCTCGGCCGGCGCGCCCGGGTCGCCGCGGTGTGGCGGCGCACGCTCCGGCGGACCCCGTCGGTGCTCGGCGTGACGGTCCTGTCGGGCCTGGCCGTGCTGCTCCCCCTCGTCGTGGGCGTGGTGCTCTTCGTCGTCACGCTCGCCCTGTCATCCGGCCCGTCGCTGCCCGTCGTGGTCTTCCTCCTGTTCGCGCCCGTCTCCGCGGCGGCGGCGGTGTGGCTGTACGTGCTGTTCTCGTTCGCCCCCGCTGCCGCCGTCCTGGAGGACGCCTCGCCCGTGACGGCGATGCGGCGGTCCGTGCGGCTGGTGCGCGGCGCCTGGTGGCGCACGTTCGGCGTCTCGCTGCTCGGCCTGGTCATCGTGACGACGCTGGCCTCGCTGGTGCGGATGCCGTTCATGTTCACGATGCCGGTCTTCTCCTCGTACGACCCCGCGGCGGCGCCTCCGGCGGACGCCGCGGAGCTGTTCGACGACGTGCTGCCCGACCTGCTGCCCTATCTGGCGGTCACCCTGGCCACGACGTTCCTCACCCAGCTCTTGTCGGCCGTGTTCCAGCCGCTGGTGACGACCCTGCTCTACATCGACCGGCGCATCCGCAGGGAGGGTCTCGCGGACATCCTGGCGCGCGTGGCCGCCGCGCCCGGCACGCCCCCGGCCTGAGCAGCCAGCGTGACCACCCGGCCCCGGAAACACGCGAGGGGGCGACACCCGAAGGTGTCGCCCCCTGCGGCGTACCGGAGTACGGGACGCGCGGAGTGCCGGAGTCTCAGACGTTGAAGCCGAGCGCCCGGAGCTGTTCGCGGCCGTCGTCCGTGATCTTGTCCGGGCCCCACGGCGGCATCCAGACCCAGTTGATGCGCAGTTCGTTGACGAGGCCGTCCGTGGCGGACTTGGCCTGGTCCTCGATGACGTCGGTGAGCGGACAGGCCGCAGACGTCAGGGTCATGTCGATCGTCGCGATGTTCGCGTCGTCGATGTGGATGCCGTAGATGAGGCCGAGGTTGACGACGTCGATGCCCAGCTCGGGGTCGACGACGTCGTACAGCGCCTCGCGGACTTCCTCCTCCGAGGCCGGCTTCGTCGTCAGGCTCTCGCCCGATGTCACAGTGTTCTCGCTCATGCGGTCTTCCTCACAGCCTTCTCGGGCTCGTCGCCCAGCGCCTGGGCCGTCGCGTCCTTCCACGCCATCCAGCTCAGGAGGGCGCACTTGACCCGAGCCGGGTACTTGGAGACACCGGCGAACGCGACCGCGTCCTCCAGCACCTCCTCCATGGCGTCGTCGGGCTCGATCCGGCCCTTGGACTGCATCAGTTCCAGGAAGGTCTCCTGGATCTTCTGCGCGTCGGTGACGTCCTTGCCGACGAGGAGGTCGTTCAGTACGGAGGCCGAGGCCTGACTGATCGAGCAGCCCTGACCCTCGTACGAGATGTCCTCGATCCGCTCGCCGTCGTACTTCACCCGCAGCGTGATCTCGTCACCGCAGGTGGGATTGACGTGGTGCACCTCGGCGTCGCCGTCCCGGAGACCGCGCCCGTGCGGGTGCTTGTAGTGGTCCAGGATGACTTCCTGGTACATCGAATCCAGCTTCACGTTCTCAGCCAGCCCCTCAGCCGAAGAAGTTCCGTACGTGCTCCAGCCCGTCGACCAGAGCGTCGATCTCGGCCGGCGTGGAGTACAGGTAGAACGACGCTCGCGTGGTCGCAGGAATTCCGTACCGCAGGCAGACCGGACGGGCGCAGTGGTGACCCACCCGGACCGCGATGCCCTGCTCGTCGAGAACCTGGCCCACGTCGTGCGGGTGGATGTCGCCCAGCGTGAACGAGATCGCCGCGCCGCGGTCCTCGGCCGTGGTGGGGCCGATGATCCGCAGACCGGGGACGTCCGCGAGCCGCTTCACCGCGTACTCGGTGAGGGCGTGCTCGTGGGCGAGGATCTTGTCCATGCCGATCGACGAGAGGTAGTCGATCGCCGCGCCGAGACCGACCGCCTGCGCGATCGGCGGGGTGCCCGCCTCGAACTTGTGCGGCGCCGGCGCGTACGTCGACGAGTGCATCGACACGGTCTCGATCATCTCGCCGCCGCCGAGGAACGGCGGGAGGTCCTCGAGGAGTTCCTGGCGTCCCCACAGGACGCCGATGCCGGTCGGGCCGCACATCTTGTGGCCGGTGAAGGCCACGAAGTCGGCCTGGAGGGCCTGCACGTCGAGCGGCATGTGCGGGGCGGCCTGCGACGCGTCGATCAGGACCAGCGCGCCGACCTCCTGGGCGCGGCGCACTATCGCCTCGACCGGGTTCACGGTGCCCAGGATGTTCGACACCAGCACGAAGGAGACGATCTTCGTCTTCTCGGTGATGACCTCGTCGATGTTCGACAGGTCGAGACGGCCGTCGTCGGTGAGGCCGAACCACTTCAGCTTCGCGCCGGTGCGCTGCGAGAGCAGCTGCCACGGAACGATGTTGGAGTGGTGCTCCATCTCCGTGATGACGATCTCGGTCTCGTGGTCGACGCGGTAGGGCTCGTCGGCCCAGCCCAGCATGTTGGCCACGAGGTTGAGCGACTCGGAGGCGTTCTTGGTGAAGATCACCTCGTCGCGGCTCGGAGCGTTGATGAACGCGGCGACCTTGTCGCGCGCGCCCTCGTACAGCGCCGTGGCCTCCTCGGCGAGCACATGCACACCGCGGTGGACGTTGGCGTTGTAGCGCTCGTAGTACTCGTTCAGGGCGTCCAGTACCTGGCGCGGCTTCTGCGAGGTCGCCGCGTTGTCCAGGTACACGAGCTTCCTGCCGTCGTGGACCTGTCGGTCCAGGATGGGGAAGTCCTTGCGGATCGCCTCGGTGTCGAGGAGGCCCGGCAGCTGTGTCACGCGGATACGCCACCCTTCGCGTCGGCTGCGTCCTGCTTCGCGTAGGACTCGTAGCCCTCGTTCTCCAGCTTGTCCGCGAGCTCGGCGCCGCCGGACTCGACGATGCGGCCGCCGGAGAAGACGTGGACGAAGTCGGGCTTGATGTAGCGCAGGATGCGCGTGTAGTGGGTGATGAGCAGCGTGCCCACCTCGCCGGACTCGCGCACGCGGTTGACGCCCTCGGAGACGACGCGCAGGGCGTCGACGTCGAGGCCGGAGTCGGTCTCGTCGAGGATCGCGATCTTCGGCTTGAGCAGCTCCAGCTGAAGGATCTCGTGGCGCTTCTTCTCGCCGCCGGAGAAGCCCTCGTTGACGTTGCGCTCGGCGAAGGCCGGGTCCATGGAGAGACGCTCCATGGTCTCCTTGACCTCCTTCACCCACGTCCGCAGCTTGGGGGCCTCGCCGCGGACGGCGGTGGCGGAGGTGCGCAGGAAGTTGGAGACGGAGACGCCGGGGATCTCGACCGGGTACTGCATCGCCAGGAACAGGCCGGCGCGGGCGCGCTCGTCGACGGACATCTCCAGGACGTCCTCGCCGTCGAGCGTGACGGTGCCGCCGGTGATCGTGTACTTGGGGTGACCCGCGAGCGAGTAGGCGAGGGTCGACTTGCCCGAGCCGTTGGGGCCCATGATGGCGTGCGTCTCGCCCTGCTTCACGGTCAGGTCGACGCCCTTGAGGATCTCCTTCGTGGCGTTGTCGGCCTCGACGGTGACGTGCAGGTCGTGGATTTCAAGCGTTGCCATGGGTTCCTCAGGACTCCTGGTTGAGGGAGACGAGCACGTCGTCCCCTTCGATCTGTACGGGGTATACGGGGACGGGGCGCGTCGCGGGAAGGCCGGACGGCTTGCCGGTGCGGAGGTCGAAGGCGGAGCCGTGCAGCCAGCACTCGATCTGACAGTCCTCCACCTCGCCCTCGGAGAGCGAGACGTTCGCGTGCGAGCAGATGTCGTTGATCGCGAACACCTCCCCCTCGGTCTTCACGACCGAGACCGGCGTGCCGTCGAGTTCCACCCGCTTCGGGGTGTCCTCCTCCAGCTCGCTCAGCCCACAGGCGCGAACGAAGGTGCCGGGCATCAGAGCGACGCCTCCAGCTCCTCGTCGATCTTCGCGAGAAGGCGCTCTTCGATGTCGTCGACACCGATCTGCTGGACCAGTTCGGCGAAGAAGCCGCGGACCACCAGACGGCGGGCCTCGTCGGCCGGGATGCCGCGGGCCATCAGGTAGAAGAGCTGCTCGTCGTCGAAGCGGCCGGTCGCGGAGGCGTGGCCGGCGCCGACGATCTCACCGGTCTCGATCTCCAGGTTCGGCACGGAGTCGACCCGGGCGCCGTCGGTCAGAACCAGGTTGCGGTTCATCTCGTACGTGTCCGTGCCCTCGGCCTTGGCCTCGATGAGGACATCGCCGATCCACACCGCGTGGGCACCCTCGCCCTGCAGCGCGCCCTTGTACATGACGTTGGACTTGCAGTGCGGGGTGTTGTGGTCGACCAGGAGGCGGTGCTCCTGGTGCTGGCCGGCGTCGGTGAAGTAGAGGCCGAACAGCTCGGCCTCGCCGCCGGTGCCGGCGTAGGAGATCCGCGGGTGGAGCCGGACCAGGTCGCCGCCGAAGGTGAGCACGAAGGACTTGAAGGTCGCGTCCCGGCCGATGAGGGCGTTGTGCTGGCCCACGTGCACGGCACGGTCGTCCCAGTCCTGGACGGAGACGACCGTCAGCTTGGCACCGTCGCCGAGGATGTACTCGACGTTGGCGGCGAGCACCGCGTCACCGGTGTGGTCGATGACGACGACGGCCTCGGCGAAGGCTCCCAGCTCGACGACCTGGTGGCCGTAGGCGGTGCCGCCCTCACCGTGCACGACGATGCGGATCGGCTCGGTGAGGACCGTCTCCTTGGGGACGGTCACGACGGAGGCCTTGTCGAAGGACGCGTAGGCCTGCGCGGCCACCCGGTCCACGGGCGTGCCCGCCCTGCCGAGCCGCTCGTCGTCACGGCCGACGGTCTCCACGGTGACGCCGTCGGGGGTGCCGATGGCGACCTTGACGGCACCGTCGGTGGCGACCGCGGTGCCGTCGTGCAGCCCGCGCAGGCGCTCCAGCGGAGTGAACCGCCACTCCTCCTCGCGGCCGTGGGGGACGGGGAAGTCCGCCACGTCGAAGGACGGGGGCGCGCTCATGCGCGTGGCGACGGTCGACTCGGCGGCCACCGCGATCTGACCGGCGGTGGTGGATCCCACCGGGATGTTAAGGGCCTCAGCCATGGCTGTCGGTCTGCTCTCTTCCTACGTCGGGTTTCGCTGGCTGCTGATGGGCGGGCGGTCTAGCCGACCGAGCCCTCCATCTGCAGCTCGATCAGCCGGTTGAGTTCCAGGGCGTACTCCATGGGGAGCTCCTTGGCGATCGGCTCGACGAAGCCGCGCACGATCATCGCCATCGCCTCGAACTCCGTCAGACCACGGCTCATCAGGTAGAAGAGCTGGTCCTCGGAGACCTTGGAGACGGTCGCCTCGTGGCCCATGGACACGTCGTCCTCGCGGACGTCCACGTAGGGGTAGGTGTCCGAACGGGAGATGGTGTCGACGAGCAGCGCGTCGCACAGCACGTTCGACTTGGAGCCGTGAGCGCCCTCACCGATCTCGACGAGACCGCGGTAGGACGTACGGCCGCCACCGCGCGCCACCGACTTCGACACGATGTTCGACGACGTGTTCGGCGCCATGTGGACCATCTTCGAGCCGGCGTCCTGGTGCTGGCCCTCGCCCGCGAAGGCGATGGACAGGGTCTCGCCCTTGGCGTGCTCGCCCATCAGGTAGACGGCCGGGTACTTCATGGTGACCTTGGAGCCGATGTTGCCGTCGATCCACTCCATGGTCGCGCCCTCGTACGCCACGGCGCGCTTGGTGACCAGGTTGTAGACGTTGTTCGACCAGTTCTGGATGGTCGTGTAACGGCAGCGGGCGCCCTTCTTCACGATGATCTCGACCACCGCGGAGTGCAGGGAGTCCGACTTGTAGATCGGCGCCGTGCAGCCCTCGACGTAGTGGACGTAGGCGTCCTCGTCGACGATGATCAGCGTCCGCTCGAACTGGCCCATGTTCTCCGTGTTGATACGGAAGTAGGCCTGGAGCGGGATCTCGACGTGCACGCCCTTCGGCACGTAGATGAAGGAGCCGCCGGACCACACGGCCGTGTTCAGCGAGGCGAACTTGTTGTCACCGACCGGGATGACCGTGCCGAAGTACTCCTTGAAGAGCTCCGGGTGCTCCTTGAGAGCGGTGTCGGTGTCCAGGAAGATGACGCCCTGCTCCTCCAGGTCCTCGCGGATCTGGTGGTAGACGACCTCGGACTCGTACTGCGCGGCGACACCGGCGACGAGGCGCTGCTTCTCCGCCTCGGGGATGCCGAGCCTGTCGTACGTGTTCTTGATGTCCTCGGGCAGGTCCTCCCAGGACTCCGCCTGCTTCTCCGTGGAGCGCACGAAGTACTTGATGTTGTCGAAGTCGATGCCCGACAGGTCCGAGCCCCAGTTGGGCATGGGCTTCTTGTCGAACAGGCGCAGGCCCTTGAGGCGGAGCTTGGTCATCCACTCCGGCTCGCTCTTCTTCCCGGAGATGTCACGGACGACGTCCTCGTTGATGCCGCGCTTGGCAGAGGCGCCGGCCGTGTCGGAGTCGGCCCAGCCGTATTCGTACTTGCCCAGGCCCTCGAGTTCGGGGTGAGCAGTCTCCGTAGGGAGCGTCATGCGGGGTTCCTCCCGGCCGTGCTTGCAGATGCGTTGTGAGCTGTGTGGGAAATCTTGGGGATGAACGTCGTGCACACCCCGTCGCCGTGAGCGATGGTGGCCAGCCGCTGCACGTGTGTGCCGAGCAGCTGGGAGAAGAACTCCGTCTCCGCCTCGCACAGCTGCGGGAACCGCTCGGCGACATGAGCGACCGGGCAGTGGTGCTGGCAGAGCTGCTCCCCGACCGGTGCGCTGCGCGCCGTAGCAGCGTACCCGTCGGCGCTCAGGGCCCTGGCCAGGGCTTCGGTGCGCTCCTCGGGCGGCGCGGCCTCGATGACCTCGCGGTAGACCTCGGCCTGCGCGGCGATCCGGGCGCGGGCGAAGGACAGGATGGCCTCGTCCCCGCCCTCGCGCTCGGCGATCCAGCGCAGGGCGTCCTCGGCGAGCTTGTCGTAGGACTGGTCGAAGGCGTCCCGGCCGCAGTCGGTCAGGGCGAACACCTTGGCGGGCCGGCCGCGCGTACGCGCTCCGTAGACCCGCTGCTCGCGCGGTTGCACGACATCGTCGGCGACGAGCGCGTCGAGGTGACGGCGCACGGCGGCCGGGGTCAGCCCCAGCCTGCCCGCGAGATCGGTCACCGTCGACGGGCCGTGGTCCAGGATGGACCGCGCGACCCGGTTGCGCGTCGAGCGCTCTCCGGTCGCGAGCTCCTCCTGCGGGGCCCCCGTGGGGGTCTCCCGAGCCTCGCCAACGTATTTCACAACACCATTGTTGCGTAATTCCTCAGAGCCTGACAACCCGCCCCCTGCGCGGGGGACGGTGCGCTGCATCACTTAGGTATACCTAAGGTGACCTGCGTGAACGATCTTTGATCGATCAATTCGGTGGCGCCGTGACCGCCTCTCGGGGAGACTCCGGAACCATGTCGACACCCCCTCCGACCGGCCCACTCGTCACCCGGGACAGCATGGCCGCGGACCTGCGCACCCTCGGCGTACAGGCGGGCGAGACGCTGCTCGTGCACTCCTCGCTGAGTTCGCTCGGATGGGTCAACGGCGGGCCCGTCACCCTCGTCCAGGGACTGCTCGACGCGCTCGGTCCGGACGGGACTCTGGTGGTGCCGACGCAGTCCGGCGACCTCTCGGACCCGGCCCTGTGGAGCAATCCGCCGGTTCCCGAGGACTGGTGGCCCACCATCCGGGCGACCATGCCCGCCTACGACCCCCGGGTGACGCCCTCCCGCGGCGTCGGGGTGATCCCCGAGACCGTCCGGACCTGGCCCGGCGCCCTGCGCAGCGCCCACCCCGAGACCTCGTTCGCGGCATTGGGCCCGGGCGCGGCGCGGATCGTCGAGGGGCACGCCACCGACTGCCGGCTCGGCGAGCGCAGCCCGCTGGCGCGGCTGGAGGCCTGCGGCGCCCGCGTCCTCCTTCTCGGCGCGGGCTACGACACGTGCACCACCTTCCACCTGGCCGAGTACCGGGTGCCCTCCCCCGTCGTCGAGATCGGACGCCCGTCGGCCGAGGGCTGGCGGACCGTGCGCGAGGTGTCGATCACCTCCGAGCTCTTCGCGGAGCTGGGCGCCGACTTCGAACGCGACCGTCCGGTCGTCCGGGGCGCCGTGGGCGCGGCCACCGCACGGCTGTTCCCGGTGGCCGACGCGGTGGCGTACGCGGAGCGGTGGCTCCCGCTGCACCGGCCCCGGGACCTGTACGTCGAGGTGGGCTCCGCCCCCGGCGGTTCCGGGTCGCGGCGGCGTCCCTAGACTTGCGCCTCATGCGAAGCGAGCCCGTGGTCCAGGTCCAGGCCCTGGTGAAGCGGTACGGAACGAAGACCGCGGTGGACGGCCTCGACCTGGTGGCCACGGCGGGCGTCACCGCCGTACTCGGACCCAACGGCGCCGGCAAGACGACCACGGTCGAGACCTGCGAGGGGTACCGGAAGCCGGACTCCGGCACGGTACGCGTCCTCGGCCTCGACCCGGTCCGGCAGTCCGGGCAGCTGCACACCCGCATCGGCGTGATGCTCCAGTCCGGCGGCGTCTACTCGGGCGCCCGCGCCGACGAGATGCTCCGCCACGTCGCGAAACTGCACGCCCACCCGCTGGACGTGGACGCGCTCATCGAGCGACTCGGCCTGGAGGGCTGCGGGCGGACGACGTACCGGCGGCTGTCGGGCGGCCAGCAGCAGCGCCTCGCCCTCGCCATGGCGGTCGTGGGGCGGCCCGAGCTGGTCTTCCTCGACGAGCCCACCGCGGGCCTCGACCCGCAGGCCCGCCGCGCCACCTGGGACCTCGTGCGCGACCTGCGGTCGGACGGCGTCTCCGTCATCCTCACCACGCACTACATGGACGAGGCCGAGCAGCTCGCCGACGACGTCGCGATCATCGACGCCGGCAAGGTCATCGCCCAGGGCTCGCCCGAGGCGCTGTGCCGCGGCGGCGCCGAGAACACCCTGCGCTTCAGCGGCCGGCCCGGACTCGACGTGGGCTCCCTGCTCAAGGCCCTCCCGGCGGACTGCACGGCGGCCGAGCTGACCCCGGGCGCCTACCGGATCGGCGGCAAGGTCGACCCCCAGCTGCTGGCGACGGTGACGTCCTGGTGCGCCCAGCACGGCGTGATGCCGGAGAAGATCTCCGTCGAACGCCACACCCTGGAAGACGTCTTCCTGGAGATGACCGGCAAGGAGCTGCGCTCATGACCACCGCCGGGACGTACACCCCGAAGCCGGGGGCCTCACCGCTGCCCCGGATGATCGGCGCGCAGGCCGCGCTGGAGACGAAGATGCTGCTGCGCAACGGCGAGCAGCTCCTCCTGACGGTCGTCATCCCGACCCTGCTGCTCGTGCTGTTCAGCACGGTCGACATCGTCGACACCGGCGCGGGCGAGGCGGTCGACTTCCTCACCCCCGGCATCCTGGCGCTCGCCGTGATGTCCACCGCGTTCACCGGACAGGCGATCGCCACGGGCTTCGAGCGGCGCTACGGCGTGCTGAAGCGGCTGGCGGCCTCCCCGCTCCCCCGCTGGGGCCTGATGACCGCGAAGACGGCTGCGGTACTGGTCACGGAGATCCTCCAGGTGATCCTGCTGACCGTGATCGCCTTCGCGCTGGGCTGGTCACCGCACGGCAACCCGCTCGCCGTGCTCCTCCTGCTGGTCCTCGGCACGGCGGCCTTCTCGGGCCTCGGGCTGCTGATGGCGGGCACCCTCAGGGCCGAGGCGACGCTCGCCGCGGCCAACCTGGTGTTCCTGCTGTTCCTGGTGGGCGGCGGGGTGATCGTGCCGATGGACAAGTTCCCGGCCGGCGTCCAGGACGTACTGGGCCTGCTGCCCATCTCGGCCCTGTCCGACGGGCTGCGGGACGTGCTCCAGCACGGTGCCTCGATGCCCTGGGCCGACCTCGGGATCCTCGCCGTGTGGGGAGTCGTGGGGCTCGGCGCGGCCGGGAAGTTCTTCCGCTGGGAGTAATCGGGTGGACTCCGGTGAACCGGACCCTCGTGAAAGCGTGCACAAGCGGCCCCCTACGATGGTGCGCGTGCCGAACCTGACCCGAGCCGACGCCCTCAGCGCGGTGCGCAACCCGCTCGCCCTCATCGCCGACCGCTGGACCCCGACGACCCGCACGGTGCGGCGCGCGGCGCTCGCCGCGCTCGTGATGTCGGTCGTCATCGTGGTCACCGGCGGTGCCGTCCGGCTCACCGGCTCCGGCCTCGGCTGCCCGACCTGGCCCAAGTGCACCGACGACTCGCTCACGGCGACCAGTGCGATGGGCTTTCACGGCGCCATCGAGTTCGGCAACCGCATGCTGACGTACGTGCTGTGCGCGGCCGTCGGGTGGGCGATCATCGCCGCCCGTTCGCAGAAGCCGTGGCGGCGCGGCCTGACCCGGCTCGGCTGGGCACAGTTCTGGATCGTCATGAGCAACGCGGTGCTCGGCGGCATCGTCGTCCTGGTCGGCCTGAACCCCTACACGGTCGCCGCCCACTTCCTGCTGTCCACCGCGCTGATCACCGTCGCCGCGCTCATGTGGCAGCGCACCCGCGAGGGCGACGGGGAACCCCGTCCGCTGGTCGGCAAGTCGGTGCAGCAGCTCGTGTGGTTCCTGGTCGTCGCGGCCGTCCTGCTGATCGCGGTCGGCACGGTCGTCACCGGTGCGGGCCCGCACGCGGGCGACTCCAGCGAGGTCGACCGGATGCACGTGACCTGGGAGAACGTCGCCAAGCTGCACTCCGTGCTGGCGTGGATCGTGGTGACCCTGACGTTCGCGCTCTGGTTCGTCCTCAAGGCGGTCGACGCGCCCAGCGGCCCCCTGCACCGCACCCGGGACCTGTTCCTGATCCTGCTCTCCCAGGGGATCATCGGCTACGTGCAGTACTTCACCGATCTGCCCGAGGCCCTGGTCGCCCTCCACATGCTCGGCTCCTGCCTGGTGTGGATCGGGGTCATGCGTGTCCTGCTGGCCCTGCGCGAACGCCCGGAGATCGTGGCGGACGTCCCGGGTCCGGCGACGGAATCGGCCCTCACGCGCGCGTAGCGGTGTCGTAGGCCGCCACCAGCGAGTCGATCGCGGGCCCCAGGTAGCTTCTCGTGCGTTCGGCCCGGCGGCGCGTCCAGGCCGGGGTGGTCGGCGCGGGCTCCCCGTAGCGGCGTGCCGTGATGTCGTCGACGAGGTCGCGCGGCGCCCCGAGTCCGGGGAGCAGGTCGAGTGCTTCCCGCTTGGTGATCAGCCGCCCCTCCCGCAGCGTGGCCGTCGCCCGCGCGTGCGTGATCGTGCCCAGGTCGACCCACACGTCCTGCCGCCACAGCCGGGCCTTGTCCACGGCGGGACGCCAGAACTCCTTCTGGTCCCCGACGACGAAGGCCCGCAGCTCGCGCCCGGAAACGGGCGGCAGCAGTCCCTCCGGCGGCGCGCCGTGCAGGACGCGGCCGAAGGTATGCAGCTCGCAGCGGGTGACCGGCGTGACCGGCCGCCTCATCGGGCCGTCGTGCGCCCAGGTCAGGTGCGACCGCTCGGCATCGGCCGCCGTCGCGGGTGTCAGATAGCTGCAGTGCAGTTTGCGGGCCAGTGGCTCCGCCCGGAGCCGGCGGTGCAGTCCGACCAGTGCGCGGGCGGTGGGCAGCCGGAAGGGGTCCTCCGCCAGTACGGCGATGAGATCGAGGTCGCTGCGCCCCTCGCGGTAGTCGCCGCCGGCCAGTGAGCCGTGCGCCCAGACGGCGACCGGGGCCAGGGCCCCCAGCCCGTCGAGGAAACGGTCGAGCAGCCGGGCCGTGGCGTCATCGGTCATCCGCACAGTCTGGGCCCGGGCGGTACTCCGGTGAAGGGCGCCCTTCACCGGAGTACCGCTGCTTCCGGGCTTCTGGGTCACTCCACCGCGTACACCCGCCGGGCGTTCCCCGCCGCGATCAGGCCCGCGACGCGCTGGGCGTCGGCCAGCGACCAGGCCCCCTCCGCGACCCAGGTGCCGAGGACCCGGGCGAGTGCCTCGCGGAAGAGGCGGGCGCCGATGACGTGGAGTTCGGGCAGGCCGTGGGCTCCGCTGGAGAAGAGCAGCTTGCCGAAGGGGGCCAGCTCCAGGATCTCGGCGAGGACCGCCGCCGCCCGCGCTCCGGTGCGGACCAGGGCGGCGCCCAGATCGGCGTAGACGTGCGGGAAGACCCCGGCGAGGTGCGCCGCGTGCCGGTGGTACGGGTAACCGTGCAGCAGGACCAGGTCGGTGCCGAGTCCCGCGGTGGCGCGGGCGAAGTCGGTGAGCAGGACGGGGTCGGTGCGGTCGATGCGCAGGCCGGGCTCGCCGAGCCCGGCGTGCAGTTGCAGCGGCAGGCCCGAGGCGACCGCGATCCACAGCAGATGCCGCAGCAGGACGGGATCGGAGAGCGGGCCGCCCACCCGGCGGCCGGCCAGCCAGCGGCCCGCCGCCCCCCGGACCTCGCCGGGCCCCGGTGGTTCGGGCGCGAGCGCCAGACCGTGCCGCACCCCGGCGACCGAGGTGAAGGCGACGGCGTTGGCGGCGGCTCCGTGGACTGACTCGGCGAGGTTGGCGAGGAAGGACTCGACGGTTCCGGACGTGTCGGCGACCTGTTCGGCGAGCAGCTCGAGGCGAACGATCTCGTGCGCCCCGGCCGCTCCGGTGGAGGCCATCTCGCCCGGGCCGGTCAGGTCGCCGGGCAGTCCGGTGTCGACGAGATACGTGGTGATGCCGCTGCCGCGCAGCAGTCTGCGGCCCGATTCGAGCACACCGAGTTCGCGACGCCGCGCCAGATAGCGGGCGGGCGTGCAGTGCGGCTCCAGACCGAGCAGGGGCGGGCACCAGCGGCGTACGGCGAAGCCGGTCTGGGTGTCGAAGAAGGTGGTGCCGGGGGCCGGGGGCCCCTCGGTTCTGGCGAGGTGGGCCTCGAACGTGCCGAGGCCCAGCTCCGTCCGCAGTACGCCGTGGCAGTACTGGTCCACCAGGGACGGCGTTTCGATCATCCGGACTCCCCGCGACTGGACCGTTCCTTTTCAGGTCCTAACGGGTGAAGCGGGTGTCAGGTGTTGGCCGCGCACACCCCGTGCGAACAGCCGACGTCTGTCGGCCGTCCGTGCGACGGGTGACGGGTCAGCCGTTGGAGGGTCCGCCGAGCTGGATGCCGGCCATGCGCTTCCACTCGTACGGGCCGGTCCTCACCTTGGCCGCGAACTCCCCGTCGAACGTCTCGTGCACGGTGACGCCGGCCTTCTTCACGGCGTCCTCGGCGACGGCGACGCTCGGCGCCACGAGGTCGCCCCAGCCGCCGTCCTCGCCGACGAGCACGATGCGGGCGCCGCGCTCGCCGATGTACGCGATCTGCGCCTCGGTCCCGCCGTGCGCCTTGGCGAAGGCGTCGATCTCGCGTCCGAGCCGGGTGGCCACCCGCTCGGCCTTGCGGTCCTGGGCGGTGCCGGGGGTCTCGTCGATCTGCTCGGTGTCTGCCATGAGCAGGATGCTACCGACGGGTAGATCAAACGGCGACGGGCGGGGTGCGTGGCCTTGGCCACGGGCACCCCGCCCGTCGGACGAAGAAGGCGTCTAGCGGAGGAAGGGGTCCACCGCGACGGCGACGAAGAGGATCGACACATAGGTGATCGACCAGTGGAAGAGCCGCATCTCCTTGAGCTTGCCGCCCGCGACCTCGGCCTTGGCCCGGTTCTGCAGACCGTGGGCCTCCCACAGCCAGAACCCGCCCGCGCCGAGGGCGACGACGGTGTAGAACCAGCCGGTGTAGCCGAGCGGGGTGAGCAGCAGCGAGACCGCGACCATCACCCAGCTGTAGATGACGATCTGGCGGGCGACGACCTTGTTGCTGGCGACGACCGGCAGCATCGGGACGCCCACGCGCGCGTAGTCGTCCTTCACCTTCATGGACAGCGGCCAGTAGTGCGGCGGCGTCCAGAAGAACATGACGAGGAAGAGGATGACCGGCGCCCAGGACAGGGAGTCGGTGACCGACGACCAGCCGATGAGCACCGGCAGGCAGCCGGCGATGCCGCCCCACACGATGTTCTGCGACGTACGGCGCTTGAGGATCATCGTGTAGACGACGACGTAGAAGAGGAGCGCTCCGAGCGACAGCCAGGCGGACAGCCAGTTGACGGTCAGGCCGAACAGCAGCGTCGAGACGACGGCCAGCGAAAGGCCGAAGGCCAGGCACTCGCGGGGGCTCACCATGCCGGTGACCAGCGGGCGCTGCGAGGTCCGCTCCATGAGCGCGTCGATGTCGCGGTCGATGTACATGTTGAGCGCGTTGGCGCCGCCCGCGGAGAGGTAGCCGCCGAGGCAGGTGAGGAGCACCAGCTTCAGGTCGGGTACACCCTGCTGGGCCAAGAACATCACTGGAACGGTGGTGATCAGCAGCAGTTCGATGATCCGCGGCTTGGTCAGCGCCACGAACGCCTTGACACGGGCCCCGAATGGCCGCTGACCCCGGCTGCTGCTCGTCCCGAGAACACCCGGTGGACGGGATTCGACGGCCGTCACGCACACCCCTGACAGAGACATCCCAGCAAGCCCCCGGGTGTGAACTCCCCGTAAAGGCTCGCGCGTACCACGCCACTGTAGACGTTGCCCAGACCCCGGCATTCGCGGGGGTGGGCTCGTGTTTGGGAGGTGCCGCTGGAAGAGCCCGCCGCCACTCGATTGAGCACTCGGACGAGCGGCTCCGTATTCACGTGTCGAACACGGAACGGCCCAGTCGGGAGGCGGATCCCGAAGAGTCCCGGCAGTCTGGAATGACTCGAAAAAACGCACGTACTTACGGGGGTAGGCTCGACAACGGCCGGGGCGCCCAGTGCACCGGCAATTCGACATGTGTGACATGTGGAGAGGAGCCCTGACCCAGGGTGAGCACCAAGCCGACCACCACAGACCTCGAGTGGACCGCATTGGACCAGCGGGCTGTCGACACCGCCCGCGTCCTGGCCGCCGATGCCGTACAGAAGGTCGGAAACGGCCATCCCGGTACGGCCATGAGCCTCGCGCCCGTCGCGTACACCCTCTTCCAGAAGGTGATGCGGCATGACCCGGCGGACCCCGACTGGGTGGGGCGCGACCGCTTCGTGCTGTCCGCGGGCCACTCGTCGCTGACCCTCTACACCCAGCTCTACCTCGCCGGGTTCGGCCTGGAGCTGGCGGACCTCGAGGCCTTCCGGACCTGGGGCAGCAGGACGCCCGGTCACCCGGAGTACGGGCACACCCCCGGGGTGGAGACCACGACCGGTCCCCTCGGCCAGGGTGTGGCCAACGCCGTGGGCATGGCGATGGCCTCCCGCTACGAGCGCGGCCTGTTCGACCCGGAGACCGCGCAGGGCGAGTCACCGTTCGACCACTTCATCTACGCCATCGCCGGTGACGGCTGCCTCCAGGAGGGCATCTCCGCGGAGGCGTCCTCCATGGCGGGGCACCAGCAGCTCGGCAATCTGATCCTGCTGTGGGACGACAACCACATCTCGATCGAGGGCGACACGGAGACCGCGGTCTCCGAGGACACCGTCAAGCGCTACGAGGCGTACGGCTGGCACGTCCAGCGGGTCGCCCCGAAGCCGGACGGCGACCTCGACCCGAACGCCCTCTACGACGCCATCGAGGCCGCGAAGAAGGTGACGGACCGGCCGTCGTTCATCGCGATGCGCTCGATCATCGCCTGGCCCGCGCCGAACGCGCAGAACACCGAGGCCGCGCACGGCTCGGCGCTCGGCGACGACGAGGTCGCGGCCACCAAGCGCGTCCTCGGCTTCGACCCGGAGAAGTCCTTCGACGTCGCCGACGAGGTCCTCGCGCACACGCGCCAGGCGCTCGACCGCGGCCGCGAGGCCCGTGCCGAGTGGGAGAAGGGCTACGCCGCCTGGCGCACCGCCAGCCCGGAGCGCGCCGCCGAGTACGACCGCATCGCCGCGACCGAGCTGCCCGCCGGCTGGCAGGAGCACCTCCCCACGTTCGAGACGGGCAAGAGCGTCGCCACCCGTGCCGCGTCCGGCAAGGTGCTCCAGGCCCTCGGCCCGGTCATCCCCGAGCTGTGGGGCGGCTCCGCCGACCTGGCCGGCTCGAACAACACCACGATCGACAAGAACAGCTCGTTCCTCCCGGCGGACAACCCGCTCCCGGAGGCCGACCCGTACGGCCGCACGATCCACTTCGGCATCCGCGAGCACTCCATGGCCGCGGAGATGAACGGCATCACGCTGCACGGCAACACGCGTGTCTACGGCGGCACCTTCCTGGTGTTCTCCGACTACATGCGCAACTCGGTCCGCCTGTCGGCCCTCATGCACCTGCCGGTGACGTACGTGTGGACGCACGACTCGATCGGCCTCGGTGAGGACGGCCCGACGCACCAGCCGGTCGAGCACCTCGCCTCGCTGCGCGCCATCCCGGGCCTGAACGTCGTCCGTCCCGCGGACGCGAACGAGACGACGATCGCCTGGCGCGAGATCCTGAAGCGGTACACGAAGGTGTACGGCAAGGGTGCCCCGCACGGTCTGGCGCTGACCCGTCAGGGCGTGCCGACGTATGACGCGAACGAGGACGCCGCCAAGGGCGGATACGTGCTGTTCGAGGCCGAGGGCGGCACGCCGGAGGTCATCCTCATCGGCACCGGCTCCGAGGTGCACGTGGCCGTCGAGGCGCGTGAGCGGCTCCAGGCCGCGGGCATCCCCACGCGGGTCGTGTCCATGCCGTGCGTGGAGTGGTTCGACGAGCAGGACCAGGGGTACCGGGACAGCGTCCTGCCGCCGTCGGTGAAGGCGCGCGTCTCGGTGGAGGCCGGTATCGGTCTCACCTGGCACCGCTTCGTCGGGGACGCCGGACGGATTGTTTCGCTGGAGCACTTCGGCGCTTCGGCCGACGCCAAGACGCTGTTCGCCGAGTTCGGCTTCACTGCCGAGCACGTCGCCGACGCCGCCCGTGAATCGATCGCAGCAGCC
Source organism: Streptomyces sp. NPDC005302 (assembly GCF_040607345.1). NCBI lineage: Bacteria > Bacillati > Actinomycetota > Actinomycetes > Kitasatosporales > Streptomycetaceae > Streptomyces > Streptomyces sp. NPDC005302. The sequence goes on along the minus strand of NZ_JBEXGN010000018.1, from coordinate 88,730 downwards.
CAGCGCTGACGCCGACATACGACACGTAGGAGATGCAATTTCCATGACAGACGCACTCAAGCGCCTCTCCGAGGAAGGCGTCGCGATCTGGCTGGACGACCTGTCCCGCAAGCGGATCACGTCCGGCAACCTCGCGGAACTGATCGACCAGCAGCACGTCGTGGGCGTCACCACCAACCCGTCGATCTTCCAGAAGGCGATCTCCCAGGGCGACGGCTACGACCAGCAGCTGTCCGACCTCGCGGCCCGCAAGGTCACCGTCGAGGAAGCCATCCGCATGATCACGACGGCGGACGTCCGCGACGCCGCCGACATCCTGCGGCCCGTCTTCGACGCGACGGGCGGCCAGGACGGCCGGGTCTCGATCGAGGTCGACCCGCGCCTGGCGCACAACACGCACGCGACCGTCGCCGAGGCCAAGCAGCTGGCCTGGCTGGTGGACCGCCCCAACACGCTCATCAAGATCCCGGCCACCCGGGCGGGTCTGCCGGCGATCACCGAGGTCATCGGCCTCGGTATCAGCGTCAACGTGACGCTGATCTTCTCGCTGGCGCGCTACCGCGAGGTCATGGACGCCTACCTCGCCGGCCTGGAGAAGGCCAAGGAGCGCGGGCTCGACCTCTCGAAGATCCACTCCGTGGCGTCCTTCTTCGTGTCCCGCGTGGACACCGAGATCGACAAGCGGCTCGACGCCCTCGGCACCCCCGAGGCGAAGGCCGCCCGCGGCAAGGCGGGCCTGGCGAACGCCCGGCTCGCCTACGAGGCGTACGAGGAGGTCTTCTCCTCGGACCGCTGGTCCGCCCTGGACAAGGCGCAGGCCAACAAGCAGCGTCCGCTGTGGGCCTCGACCGGCGTCAAGGACCCGGCGTACAAGGACACCCTGTACGTCGACGACCTGGTCGCGCCGAACACCGTGAACACCATGCCGGAGGCCACCCTGGAGGCCACCGACGACCACGGGCAGATCACCGGCAACACCGTCGCCGGCACGTACGACCAGTCCCGCGCCGAGATCGAGGCGGTCGAGAAGCTCGGCATCGCCTACGACGACGTGGTCCAGCTCCTCGAGGACGAGGGCGTCGAGAAGTTCGAGGCGGCCTGGAACGACCTGCTCAAGTCGACCGAGGCGGAACTCAAGCGCCTCGCCCCTTCGGAGGGCTGAAACCTTGTCGAGCAGCAACCCGCTGCGTGACCCCGCAGACCGACGGCTCCCGCGTATCGCGGGGCCGTCGGGCCTGGTCATCTTCGGCGTCACGGGCGATTTGTCACGTAAAAAGCTGATGCCCGCGGTCTATGACCTCGCCAACCGGGGTCTGCTGCCGCCGGGCTTCTCCCTCGTCGGCTTCGCCCGGCGCGAGTGGGCCAACGAGGACTTCGCGCAGGAGGTCCACGACGCGGTCAAGGAGCACGCGCGTACGCCGTTCCGCGAGGAGGTCTGGCAGCAGCTCGTGCAGGGCATGCGCTTCGTCCAGGGCACCTTCGACGACGACGAGGCCTTCGACCGGCTGCGCTCCACCATCGACGAGCTGGACAAGGCACAGGGCACGGGCGGCAACTTCGCCTTCTACCTGTCGGTGCCGCCGTCCGCGTTCCCGGTGGTCATCAAGCAGCTGAAGAAGCACAAGCTGGCCGAGCAGTCGAACGGCTCCTGGCGCCGCGCGGTCATCGAGAAGCCCTTCGGCCACGACCTGAAGTCGGCCGAGGAACTCAACGCGATCGTGCACGAGGTCTTCGCGCCGGACCAGGTCTTCCGTATCGACCACTACCTCGGCAAGGAGACCGTCCAGAACATCCTGGCGCTCCGCTTCGCCAACACCATGTTCGAACCGATCTGGAACCGGTCCTTCGTCGACCACGTGCAGATCACCATGGCCGAGGACATCGGCATCGGCGGCCGGGCCGGGTACTACGACGGCATCGGCGCCGCCCGTGACGTCATCCAGAACCACCTCCTCCAGCTGATGGCGCTGACCGCCATGGAGGAGCCCGCCTCCTTCGACGCGGACGCGCTCGCCGCGGAGAAGACCAAGGTGCTCGGCGCCGCCAAGCTGCCCAAGGACCTGGGCAAGGACACGGTCCGCGGCCAGTACGCGGCCGGCTGGCAGGGTGGCGAGAAGGTCGTCGGCTACCTCCAGGAAGACGGGATCGACCCCAAGTCGAAGACCGACACCTTCGCCGCGATCAAGGTCGAGGTGGACAACCGCCGCTGGGCGGGCGTCCCCTTCTACCTGCGCACCGGCAAGCGTCTCGGCCGCCGCGTCACCGAGATCGCGGTCGTCTTCCAGCGCGCCCCGCACTCCCCCTTCGACCACACGGCGACCGAGGAACTGGGCCAGAACGCGATCGTCTTCCGCGTCCAGCCCGACGAGGGCGTCACGGTCCGCTTCGGCTCCAAGGTGCCCGGCACCTCCATGGAGATCCGGGACGTCTCGATGGACTTCGCCTACGGCGAGTCGTTCACCGAGTCCAGCCCGGAGGCGTACGAACGGCTGATCCTCGACGTCCTGCTCGGCGACTCGAACCTCTTCCCGCGCACCGAGGAGGTCGAGCTGTCCTGGAAGATCCTCGACCCGATCGAGCAGTACTGGGACAAGCACGGCAAGCCCGCGCAGTACGCGTCGGGCACCTGGGGGCCCGTCGAGGCGGACGAAATGCTCGAGCGAGACGGACGGAGCTGGCGTCGCCCATGAAGACCGATCTCACCGACACCACGGCCAGCAAGGTCAACAAGGCGCTGGTGCTCGGCCGCCGCGCCATCGGCACCCCGGCCGTCGGCATGGTGCTCACCCTCGTCATCGTCACCGACGAGGAGAACGCCTACGACGCCCTGAGGGCCGCCAACGAGGCCTCGCGCGAGCACCCCTCGCGCACCCTCGTGGTCATCAAGCGTGTCTCCCGCTCGCCCCGCGACCGCACGAAGTCCCGGCTCGACGCCGAGGTGCGGCTCGGCGCCGAGGCGGGCACCGGCGAGACGGTGGTGCTGCGCCTCTACGGCGAGGTGATCAACCACGCCCAGTCGGTCGTCCTGCCGCTGCTGCTGCCGGACGCGCCCGTCGTCGTCTGGTGGCCGGTGAACGCGCCGCTCGACCCGGCGAAGGACCCGCTCGGCGCGCTCGCCCAGCGCCGCGTGACCGACACCTACGCCGCCGAGGCCCCGGTCCGCGAGCTCAACGCCCGCGCCGACGCCTACGCCCCCGGCGACACCGACCTGTCGTGGACCCGCATCACGCCCTGGCGTTCGATGCTGGCCGCGGCCCTGGACCAGGTCGTGTGCGACGTGGCCGCGGTCGAGGTGGAGGGCGAGGAGTTCAACCCGAGCTGCGAGCTGCTGGCGATGTGGCTCGCGGACCGGCTCGACGTCCCGGTCAAGCGCTCGCTGTCCGCCGGCCCGGGCCTCACCGCGGTGCGGATGGAGACGAGCTGCGGCCCGATCGTCCTGGACCGCGCGGACGGCTCCCTCGCCACCCTCTCCATCGAGGGCCAGCCCGACCGTGCGGTGGCGCTCAAGCGCCGCGAGACGGCCGAGCTGATGGCGGAGGAACTGCGCCGCCTCGACCCGGACGACACCTACGCCTCGGCGCTGCGCTACGGCGTGGACCGGCTCAACGCGGAGGCCGAGGCCGCCGAGGAGAACTCCTCGGGCGGGACGGGCACGGCCACGAAGACGGCTCCGGCCGCCAAGAAGTCCGCCGCGGCTCCGGCGAAGAAGGCCACCTCGTCGTCCGCGGCCAAGAAGGCGACGTCGGGCTCCACTGCGAAGAAGTCCCCCGCCAAGAAGGCTCCGGCGAAGAAGGCGGCCGCCGAGTGAACACTCCGCAGCTCGTCGTCCACCGCACCAAGGAACTGATGGCCCAGGCCGCGGCGGCCCGGCTGATCACGAAGATCGTGGACGCGCAGGCCTCGCGCGGCTACGCCTCGATCGTGCTCACCGGCGGACGCAACGGCAACGGCCTCCTCGCCGCGCTCGCCTCCCAGCCGGCCCGCGACGCCGTCGACTGGGGACGCCTCGACCTGTGGTGGGGCGACGAGCGCTATCTCCCCGAGGGCGACCCCGAGCGCAATGACACGCAGGCGCGCGCGGCCCTCCTCGACGCGGTTCCGCTGGACGCGGCACGGGTCCACCCGATGCCCACGTCCGACGGTCCGCACGGCGACGACGTCGAGGCGGCGGCGGAGGCGTACGCGGCCGAGCTGGCCAAGGCGGCAGGACCGGAGAACCACGGCACGGTGCCGGAGTTCGACGTCCTGATGCTCGGTGTCGGCCCGGACACCCACGTCGCCTCGCTCTTCCCCGAGCTGCCCGCGGTGCGGGAGACGGAGCGGACGGTGGTCGGTGTGCACGGCGCGCCCAAGCCGCCGCCGACCCGGATCTCGCTGACCCTGCCCGCGATCCGCTCCGCCCGCGAGGTGTGGCTGCTCGCGGCGGGTGAGGACAAGGCGGAGGCGGCCGCCATCGCCCTGTCCGGCGCGGGTGAGATCCAGGCCCCGGCTGCGGGCGCCCAGGGCCGTTCCCGCACCCTGTGGCTGCTGGACTCGGCGGCGGCCTCCCAGCTGCCGCGCTCCCTGTACCCGCCGGCCTCCGCCTGACCGGTACGAACGCCGAACGCCGGAGAAGCCGAGATTCCAGGCTTCTCCGGCGTTCGGCATTCCGGCGTCCGGGGGCGGCGGAGCAGCCCCGGTCGGGTCCCGGACGATCACCCTCGTACAGGCAGGGGCGCACGGGCAGCGGGCGGACTCCCACCGCCCGCTTCCCGCGTCCTGTGGCAGCCGGCGGGCTCAACGCCCGCGCAGCTCCCGGTACGTGGCGACCAGGGCCGTCGTCGACTCGTCGAGTCCCGGCACCTCGGCGCCCTCCGTGAGGGCGGGTTCGATGCGCTTGGCGAGGACCTTGCCGAGTTCGACGCCCCACTGGTCGAAGGAGTCGATGTTCCAGACCGCTCCCTGGACGAACACCTTGTGCTCGTACAGGGCGATCAACTGGCCCAGCACGGACGGCGTCAGCTCGGCGGCGAGGATCGTGGTGGTGGGGTGGTCGCCGCGGAACGTCTTGTGCGCGACCAGTTCCTCCGGCACCCCTTCCGCACGGACCTCCTCGGGCGTCTTGCCGAATGCCAGCGCCTGGGTCTGCGCGAAGAAGTTCGCCATCAACAGGTCGTGCTGCCCCTTGAGCGTCTCGCTCAGCTCACCCACCGGGTTCGCGAACCCGATGAAGTCCGCCGGGATCAGCTTCGTGCCCTGATGGATCAACTGGTAGTACGCGTGCTGACCGTTCGTCCCCGGCGTCCCCCACACCACCGGACCCGTCTGCCAGTCCACCGGCCGGCCCTCACGGTCCACCGACTTGCCGTTGGACTCCATGTCCAACTGCTGCAGATACGCCGTGAACCGGGAGAGGTAGTGCGAGTACGGCAGCACCGCGTGCGACTGCGCGTCGTGGAAGTTCCCGTACCAGATCCCCAACAGGCCCATCAGAAGCGGCGCGTTGGCCTCGGCCGGAGCATTACGGAAGTGCTCGTCGACCAGATGGAAACCGTCCAGCATCTCCCGGAACCGGTCCGCACCGATCGCGATCATCAACGACAGGCCGATCGCCGAGTCGAACGAGTACCGGCCCCCCACCCAGTCCCAGAACTCGAACATGTTGTCCGTGTCGATACCGAAGTCGGCGACCTTGCCGCCGTTCGTCGACAACGCCACGAAGTGCCGGGCGACCGCTTCCTGACCCGCCTTCAGGCCCTCCAGCAGCCACTCCCGCGCCGACGTCGCGTTCGTGATCGTCTCGATCGTCGTGAACGTCTTCGACGCGATGACGAACAGCGTCTCCGCCGGATCCAGACCCTGCAGCGCCTCGTGCAGGTCCGCGCCGTCCACGTTCGACACGAACCGCACCGTCAAGGACCGGTCCGTGAACGGACGCAGCACCTCGTACGCCATCGCCGGACCCAGGTCCGAACCGCCGATGCCGATGTTCACGATGTTCTTGATCCGCCGGCCGGTGTGTCCGGTCCACTCACCCGACCGCACCCGCCCCGCGAACCCGGCCATCTTGTCCAGGACCGCGTGCACGCGGGGGACGACGTTCTCCCCGTCGACCTCCACGACCGCGTCCGCCGGCGCCCGCAACGCGGTGTGCAGCACCGCCCGGTCCTCCGTCGTGTTGATCCTCTCGCCCCGGAACATCGCGTCCCGCAGCCCGAACACATCGGTCGCGGCGGCCAGCTCGCGCAGCAGGTCCAGCGTCCGGTCGTCGACCAGATGCTTGGAGTAGTCGATGTGCAGGTCGCCGACCCGGAGCGTGTAGCCGGAGCCGCGACCGGGGTCCGCGGCGAACAGGTCCCGCAGGTGGGTGCCCGCGAGGTCCTCGCGGTGTTTGGCGAGAGCGGTCCACTCGGGTGTCTGGTTGAGCCGGGAACGGCTGTCTGCGTTCATCTGGGACTTCCGCCTTCTTTCCTGCGTGTGCGCTTGCCTGCCTTGCCCCGCTGCCGGTTCCAACCTAATTGATCAGGACTGGACGTGAGCTGTCGTCACGCCGTCCTCCGGCTCAACAACAGATACGTCCCGCTGGACCGCGGGTATCAGCGAGACGACGGCGAGAGCGAAGAGAGCGGCCGCGAACAGCGCCGGTCCGTTCAGTCCGCAGACGGTCGCGGCGGCGCCGCCGAGCAGGGCACCGAGCGGGGCGCCCGAGGTCGAGGCGGTGCGGAACGCCGAGCTGACGCGCCCCACCATGTCGGCGGGGCTGCGCTGCTGCATCAGCGTGACCTGGTTGACGTTCCACACCATGTTCATCAGGCCGAGCAGCGCCATGGCCACGACGAGGGCACCCAGCTCACGGACCGTGCCCATGACCATGAGCGAGGCCGTCTGCACGGTTCCGCCCAGCAGCAGGGCGCGGACCCGCCCGAACCGGCGGGCGAGACGCTGGGCGACGAGACCGCCGCAGAGACTGCCCGCCGAGTACGCCGTCATCGCCGCCGCGTATCCCGCGTTCCCCGCGTGCAGCCAGCGCGTCACGTGCAGGACCAGGGTGCCGATGAGCGCGCCCATGCCGATGTTGCACAGCAGGGTGGCCGTGCAGGTCGCCCGGAGGACCCGGTCTCCCCACAGGGTGCGCAGGCCCTCGCCCACCTCCTTGCGCAGCGTGCTGCCGCCCGGGCGCGGCGCGCGCTTCGGCCCCTGGACGCGCAGGGAGGCGACCAGCGCTGCCGCGAGCAGGTAGGAGGCGGCGTCGGCCGCGAACGGCAGGGCTGCTCCGGCGGTCAGCAGCAGCGGCACCAGGGGGCTCGCGATCAGGCCGCCGGCGAGCTGCTGCCCGGTCATCAGCCGTGCGTTGGCGCTGCCGAGCGCGGCGCGGTCGACCAGGGACGGGAGCAGAGCGGTGGACGCGTTGTCGAAGAGGGTCTGGAGGGTCGTCAGGGTGAAGGCGAGGGCGATGAGCAGCCCGATCGACGCGTGCCCGAATCCGACGGCCAGGGCGAAAGCGGCGACCAGCACTGCGCGCACGGTGTCCACGGCCCACATGGCGCGCCGCTGGTCCACCCGGTCGGCGAGCGCCCCGCCGAGCAGCCCGAACAGCAGCCACGGCAGATAGCCGCAGGCCGTGACGGAGGCGATGACGAACGGATCGTCACTGAGCCCGACCGCGATCAGCGGCAGGGCGGCCGTGCGCAGGGCGTCCCCGAAGCGCGACACCACGGCCGCGCTCCACAGCCGCCCGAAGCCCCCGCGCCACGCGGGTGCCCCCACCCCCGTCATCTCCGCCGCCGTCACAACGCCCCCTTTGGTCCGGCCACTTCACGAACCGTAGGGGGCGGCACTGACAACCGGGTCCCACCTGGGGATTCGGGCATGCCGAGGGCCGGCGACGGGGCGGGGCCCCGGCCGGCGAGCCGTCGGAAACGGCTCCGGCCAGGCACCTGGGTGCCCGGCCGGTTCTGAACTCCTAGATCTCGCCCCGCAGTTTGGCGAGCGCCTCGGCGAGGATCGCCTCGCCGTCCGCGTCGCTGCGCCGCTCCCGTACGTACGCGAGGTGCGTCTTGTACGGCTCGGTGCGCGGCGGGTCCGGCGGGTTGTCCCGGTCCTGTCCTGCGGGGAAGCCGCAGCGCGGGCAGTCCCAGGTGTCGGGGACCTGCGCGTCGCTGGCGAAGCTGGGCTGCGTCTCGTGCCCGTTGGAGCACCAGAAGGAGATGCGCAGCCGTGGCGCGGACTCGCCGCGCTCGGCCTCGCCCATCGGCCCCGCCCCGACCCGGCTTCCTCGGATCGCGTTGCCACTTGCCACGGTCGTAACTCCCTGCGTGATGGTGCCGCGAAGCGAGTCGGCGTGACGCTTCGCTGCGAGCGCCTCAGTCTACGTAAGGCCCAACGCGCGTCCAGTGATTGGCGTTACATCCCCACCCCTAGACGCAAGCCCCATGATAGGCGGCGCTTGGGGGCGCGTACCGGACATGGGGCCTTACGTGCGGAATGTGCTTGCGTTATGTGCAGTTGTGCTGCGTACCGATGTCGGCGGGCGATCAGTTGTTGATCTTCATGAGGACGCCGAGCACGACGATGCACGCGAACCAGAGCACGCCGAGCACCACGGTGATGCGGTCGAGGTTGCGCTCGGCGACCGAGGAACCACCGACGGACGACTGCATGCCGCCACCGAACATGTCGGAGAGGCCGCCGCCCTTTCCCTTGTGCATCAGCACGAGCAGCATCAGCAGCAGGCTGAAGACGATCAGGGCGATCGAGAACCCCAAAACCACGGCTGGACCAACTTCCTCGGAACTGGATGGACGACGGGGGCCCGGTGCCAGGGCACCAGACCCCCGCAAGGGTACGACGAATCGCCGCTACCGCATACTTACTGGTCGCGGAACCGGGCGATCTTGACGAACTCGTCGGCGTCGAGCGACGCGCCACCGACCAGAGCGCCGTCGATGTCGGGCTTCGCCATGATCTCGGCGACGTTCCCGGACTTCACCGAGCCGCCGTACTGGATGCGGACCTTGTCGGCCAGCTCCTGGGAGTACAGCTCGGCCAGCTTGGCGCGGATCGCGGCGCAGACCTCCTGGGCGTCGTCGGCGCCGCAGACCTTGCCGGTGCCGATGGCCCAGACGGGCTCGTACGCGATCACGACGGACTCGGCCTGCTCGGCCGGGAGGTCCTTGAGACCGCCCTCGACCTGCGCCAGCGTGTGGGCGACGTGGTTGCCCGCCTCGCGGACGTCCAGCTCCTCGCCGACGCACAGGATCGGGGTCAGACCGTGCTTGTACGCGGCCTTGACCTTGGCGTTGACGAGCTCGTCGGTCTCGGCGTGGTACTGGCGGCGCTCGGAGTGGCCGATGGCCACGTACGTGCACTTCAGCTTGGCCAGCATCGAGCCGGAGATCTCGCCGGTGTAGGCACCGGAGTCGTGCGCCGAGATGTCCTGGGCGCCGTACTTGATCTTGAGCTTGTCGCCGTCGACCAGGGTCTGCACGGAGCGCAGGTCGGTGAAGGGCGGCAGAACGGCGACCTCGCAGGCCTCGTAGTCCTTGTCCGCCAGGGCGAAGGCGAGCTTCTGGACGTGCGCGATGGCCTCGAGGTGGTTGAGGTTCATCTTCCAGTTGCCCGCCATCAGCGGCGTGCGCGTGCTCATGTAGGTCAGTCCTCCAGTGCGGCGAGGCCGGGGAGCGTCTTGCCCTCGAGGTATTCGAGGGAGGCGCCGCCACCGGTCGAGATGTGGCCGAATGCGTTTTCGTCGAAGCCGAGGGTGCGCACCGCGGCGGCGGAGTCTCCGCCGCCGACGACGGTGAAGCCCTTGGAGTCGACGAGGGCCTGGGCGACCGCCTTGGTGCCCTCGGCGTAGTCGGGGTGCTCGAAGACGCCCATGGGGCCGTTCCAGAACACGGTCTCGGCGTCGGCGAGCTTGGCTGCGTAGAGGGCACCGGTCTTCGGGCCGATGTCCAAGCCGAGCTGACCCGCGGGCATCTTGTCCGCGTCGACGGCGGTGTGCTCGGTGGACGCCTTGGCCTTGAGGTCCGGGAATCCGGGGGTGACGACGACGTCGACCGGGAGCACCAGCTCGACGCCCGTCTTCTCGGCGCGCTCCATGTACTCGGTGACGGCCGGGATCTGGTCCTCCTGCAGCAGGGAGGTGCCGACCTCGTAGCCCTTGGCCTTGAGGAAGGTGAAGGCCATGCCGCCGCCGATCAGGATGCGGTCGGCCTTGCCGAGGAGCTGGTCGATGACGGCGAGCTTGTCGGAGACCTTGGAGCCTCCGAGCGCGACGACGTACGGCCGCGCGACGTCCTCGGTGAGCTTCTTCAGGACGCCGACCTCGGTGGCGATGAGGTAGCCGGCGTAGTGCGGCAGGCGGGCCGGGAGGTCGTACACGGAGGCGTGCTTGCGGTGCACGGCGCCGAAGCCGTCACCCACGTAGACGTCGACCAGGGCCGCGAGCCGGTCGGCGAACTCGCCTCGCTCGGTGTCGTCCTTGGACGTCTCGCCGGGGTTGAAGCGGAGGTTCTCGATGACCGCGACCTGACCGGGCTCCAGGCCGTTCACGGCGTCGTGGGCGGCGGGGCCGACCGTGTCCTGCGCGAACGCGACGGGCGCGCCGAGCAGTTCACCGAGGCGCTCGGCGGGCTGCAGCAGGGAGAACGCCGGGTCCGGGGCGCCCTTGGGGCGGCCCAGGTGCGAGGCCACGATCACCTTGGCGCCCGCGTCGGCGAGCGCCTTGACGGTGGGGAGGACGGCGCGGATGCGGCCGTCGTCGGTGATGACTCCGTCGGCCAGCGGCACGTTGAGGTCGGCGCGGACGAAGACCCGCTTTCCGTCCACGCCCTCGGCCAGAAGTTCGTCGATCGTCTTCATGAAAGGTCTCCTAGGAAGGCTCTTCGGATCCGGGAGGGCGGATCGATCAGTACGTGGCACAGGGCCCGGACAGCGCGGCTCTGCGCTGCCCGGGCCCTGTCTCACATCGAGGTGCCTGCTCCGGGACTTAGAGCTGGCCGCCGACGAAGACCGTGAGGTCGACGAGGCGGTTGGAGTAGCCCCACTCGTTGTCGTACCAGCCGAGGATCTTCACCGAGTTGCCCTCCTGGACCATGGTCAGGGAGGAGTCGAAGGTGCAGGAGGCCGGGTCGCCGACGATGTCCGAGGAGACGATCGGGTCCTCGGTGTACGCCAGGTAGCCCTTGAGGTCGCCGTCCTCGGAGGCCTTCTTGAACGCGGCGTTGACCTCGTCCTTGGTGACCTCGCGCTGGAGGGTCACGACGAGGTCGGTGGCCGAGCCGGTCGGGACCGGGACGCGCATGGCGATGCCGTCCAGCTTGCCCTTGAGCTGCGGGAGGACCAGAGCGGTGGCCTTCGCGGCACCGGTCGTGGTCGGGATGATGTTCTCGGCGGCGGCGCGGGCGCGGCGCAGGTCCGAGTGCGGGAAGTCCAGGATCCGCTGGTCGTTCGTGTACGCGTGGACCGTCGTCATCAGGCCCTTGACGATGCCGAAGTTCTCGTCCAGAACCTTGGCCATCGGCGCCACACAGTTGGTGGTGCAGGAGGCGTTGGAGATGATGTTGTGCTTCGACGCGTCGTACTTGTCCTGGTTGACGCCCATCACGATGGTGATGTCCTCGTCCTTGGCCGGAGCCGAGATGAGGACCTTCTTGGCGCCGCCGGCGATGTGCTTCTCGGCGTCGGCCTTCTTCGTGAAGATGCCCGTCGACTCGATGACGATGTCGACACCGAGGTCGCCCCACGGGATGTCCGAGGGGTTGCGCTCGGACAGGACCTTGATGGTGTGGCCGTCGACGGTGATCGTGTCGGCGGTGTGCGACACCTCGGCCTTGAGTCGGCCCAGGATGGTGTCGTACTTGAGCAGGTGAGCGGTGGTCGCGGTGTCACCCAGGTCGTTGACAGCCACGATCTCGATGTCAGCACCCTGCTCCAGCAGCGCGCGGAAGTAGTTACGACCGATGCGGCCAAAGCCGTTGATGCCTACGCGGATCGTCACGAACCGATCTCCTCGTTAGGTACGCGCCGACGCGGACGTCGGCGAGTTGTATGGGATGTCCCCGACCGCCTACGACCCTACCTCCCTGAGGCGCACGGAGTGACATCGAGTAGGGCCATACACGGCAGGGCGGTCCGTACCCGTCAGTAGGGGTACGGACCACCCGCGCTGTTCACGCGTTTGTCACGCAGAGTCAGCGCCGCAGTGCGGAGAGGGCCTTTCCGATCAGGGCCGCACGGTCGGCCGCCGCGGTGACGTGCTCCAGGCCGAAGCCGAGGAGCACGGTGTCGCGGGTGGTGACCGCCCCGTACGTCTTGAAGAGCTCTCCGGTGCGCGTCCAGTCCCGCAGGACGGCCGGGCTGCCCGGGGGCGGTCCGGCGACGGCCCAGGGGCCGAAGGAGGACTCGAAGCCCTCCGTGGCGGTGGCGGTGCCCGCGACGACGAGGGAGGCGTCGTCGACGAGGAGGCCGTGGCCGCCCGCGCTCGGGTCACTGATGTAGCTGAACGACACCTCGATCGACCGGCCCGCGTACGCGCTCAGGTCGAAGGAGACCTGCTGCCAGCCGCTGGAGGCTCCGGTGAGGCTGTTCCAGGCCCCGCTGGTGCCGGTGGCGGTGCAGCCGGACGCGTCCACGGTGAGGTAGTGCCGGATCCACGGGTGTTCCCGTGCGAGGAATCCGGCCTCGCACTCGGCGGGGACGGTGGCCGAGGTGGCGCCGCCCGCCTCCGGGAGCGTGGTCCAGTCGTCGGCGCCGGTCGTGTGGACCTCGACGATCGCGTGGTCGTAGCCGGGCTCCGTGTCCCACAGGAGCTGGGAGCGCAGCGTCGGCCGGTCGGCCGCGGTCACACCGGTGAGGTCGACGGTGCGGGTGAGGCGCTTGTAGGCGTCGTCGGTGTGGACGGCGGCGGCCATGGAGGAGCCCGCGTAGGGCCCGTACGGGTTGACGGTCCCGGCGAACTGGCCCGCTCCCGCGCTGGAGGCGAACTGCGGGTACTGCGCGGCGGACAGCGAGTCCGAGGTGACGCCGTAGGTACCCGCCGCGTTCAGCGGGTTGCCGGGGGCCTCGCCGAGGGCTCCGGTGGCGCCGGCGAGCCGGCCCGATCCGGTGAAGCCGTTGGCGCCCGGGGTGGACGTGCGGGAGTAGGCGCCCAGGTAGTACTGGCTGAAGTCGTTCGAGAGGGTGCCGCCGCCGAGGTCGACGCTGCCGCCGGCCTGCTCGCCCGCCTCGACCAGCTTGCCGCCCTCGTTGAGGTAGGCGCGGAGCTGGAGCTGGGTGGCGTTGCCGGGACGCGGGGCGCCGGTGTAGTGGACGACGGTGCCGAAGTGGCCGAGGACGCCGAGCGCGTCGGGCGCGCCCTGGGTGGCGACGTCCCAGACGAGCGCCTTCCTGCCGTTGGCCTTCAGCGCGTCGACGTACGTCTGGGCCTGGGTCGCGGTGGCGCCCTCCTCAGCGACGACGAGGACGTCGGCGCGGGGCCGGTCGGCGACGGTGTAGGTGAAGTGCGGGCCGGAGGTGGGCTTGCCGCTCCGGGTCTCGCCGGTGAACCAGACCTCGACCTTGTCGCCGCGGTCGCCGTCCTTGACCTTGGCCCGGTACTCGTCGAAGTAGAGGTTGTCGGCGCCGCCGTACGTCTCCCCGCCCTTCCAGGGCTTGAGCGCCATGTCCTCGGTGCGACCGCCGTTGACGCGGTACTTCAGCTCCTTGTCGCGCACCGACCTGCGGACGACGACGGAGACCTCCTGGTCGGCGCCGCGGGAGTACGACGTGGAGAAGGCGGCGGGGGTGAAGTCGGGCGCGTCGAGGCCGACCGAGGAGGACGGCCGGTCGGGGTGGGCCGCGGTCTCGGCCACGGAGAGCGCGAACGGGACGTTCTTCTCGAACTCCTGCCGGATCAGTTTCTCGTCGTCCGGGAAGGTGAAGACGGAGGCGCAGTCGGCCGCGTTCCAGGCGTCGTCCGGGTCGAGGTCCGACGCGGTCTGGCAGGTCGACATCTCGGGGGTGAACATCGCCGTGCCGTTGACGTTGCCGGCGTGCCCGTCCGCCTCGCCGTTGGTGGTGTACAGCTCCGAGGAGACCTGCGGGTGGTAGCCGGGGATCGCCGAGTTCTCGGGGGTTCCGGCGAGCGCCTTGTAGAGCACGTCGTCCGGGGTCGGCGTCGCCACCTGCCAGCCGACTCCGTAGAGGAGCAGTTCGGCGGCGGAGTGGTAGTTGATGCCGTACGTGAAGCCGACGCGCTTCTCGAAGGCGTCGAGGGCCTTCGTCTCGGGCTCGGAACCGGGGCTCGCGCCGCGGTAGGTCTCGCTGGTGGGGTTCGGGGACGACCCCTCGTCGTCGTAGCCCCACTTGTAGGCGAAGTTGCGGTTGAGGTCGACCCCGTCACCGGTGGCGATGACACCGTCGCCGTTGACGTCCCGCAGGTTCTTGCGCCACTGGCGGGTGTCCTCGTCCTGGAAGGTGTAGTCGTAGCCGTCGGGGTTGGCGGACAGCACGAACCACAGTTCGGTCGAGTCGACGATCTTCCTGACGCGCCGGTCGGTCGCGTAGTTGTCGAGGTAGTAGTGCATCAGCCGCCGGGTCATCTCGGGGGTGATCCACTCGCGCGCGTGCTGGTTGGACATGTACAGAACCGACGGCTTGGCGCCGTCCTTGGTCTTCTTCGCGCCCTTGGTCAGTTTGAGCGCGAGGATGTCCTGGCCCTTGAGGGTCTTGCCGATGGAGACGACCTTGGTGAGGCCGGGGTTGGCCTCACCCGTCCTGATGATCTCCTCCTGGAGGTTGCCCTTCCCGCTGTACGGGCGGAACACCCCCTGCGCGGCGTCGGCGACGCGGTTCTCGGCCTTGGCGGAGAGCGTGTGTTCGGTGAGTTCGACGCCCTGTTTCTCCAGCTTCTCGGCCTGCCGGTCGGTGACGTAGACCTCGACCGTGCTCTTCCCGTTCTTCCAGGTGGCGTCGCCGAGTTCGTGTCCGTCCTGGCCGGCCGCGAGCAGCAGGGGTACCTGCTGCTTCGTGACCTCCGCCCGGAAAACCTTGACGGCGTTCGCGTCGGGCCCGGGCGAACTGCCGTTCTGCGCCTGGGCGATCGGCGCCACGGCCGCACCGCCCAGCAGGAGCGCGCCGGTAGCGAGGATCGCGCTCGCTCTTCGTCTCATGAGCCCCCCTTGCACTGGTCCGCCACAGCAGCGAACAGACGCCAGACTCATGACAGTTCATGGTCAAGTCAAGAGCGCATCAAAAGTGGCCAAACGCCGGCGCCGACGTCCCAAGTGGGCGTCGGCACCGGCGTGTTGAGCTTCCGTCAGGTCATACGGCGAGGTTGTCGGCCATCTCGTCCTCGGAGAGGTTCGACTCGGTCCCGGGGATCCCGAGGTCCTGCGCCCGCTTGTCGGCCATGGCCAGCAGGCGGCGGATCCGGCCCGCGACGGCGTCCTTGGTGAGCGGCGGGTCGGCGAGAGCGCCCAGCTCCTCCAGGGATGCCTGCTTGTGCTCCATGCGCAGCCGTCCGGCGGCGGCGAGGTGCTCCGGCACCTCGTCGGCGAGGATCTCCAGGGCGCGCTGCACGCGGGCCCCCGCGGCGACGGCGGCACGGGCCGAGCGGCGCAGGTTGGCGTCGTCGAAGTTGGCCAGCCGGTTCGCCGTGGCGCGCACCTCGCGGCGCATCCGGCGCTCCTCCCAGGCCAGCACCGACTCGTGTGCGCCGAGGCGGGTCAGCAGGGCTCCGATCGCGTCACCGTCACGGACGACGACGCGGTCCACGCCGCGCACCTCACGGGCCTTCGCCGCGATGGACAGCCGGCGGGCGGCGCCGACCAGCGCGAGCGCGGCCTCCGGGCCCGGGCAGGTCACCTCCAGGGAGGAGGAGCGGCCGGGCTCAGTCAGGGAGCCGTGCGCCAGGAACGCCCCGCGCCAGGCCGCCTCCGCGTCGCAGGTGGCCCCCGAGACCACCTGCGGCGGCAGACCGCGGATAGGACGGCCGCGGCCGTCCACGAGTCCGGTCTGGCGGGCCAGCTGGTCGCCTCCGGCCACGACGCGCACCACGTAGCGCGAGCCGCGGCGCAGCCCGCCGGGCGCCATCACGATCAGTTCGGAGCTGTGGCCGAAGATCTCGAGAATGTCCCGCTTCAGGCGGCGCGCCGCCATGGCGGTGTCCAGCTCCGCCTCGATCACGATCCGGCCGCTCACCAGGTGAAGGCCGCCGGCGAACCGCAGAATGGCGGAGACCTCCGCCTTTCTGCAGCAGGTCCGGGTGACGGGAAGCCGGGAAATCTCATCCTTCACCGCTGCCGTCATCGCCATGGGCCGATCCTTCCATGCATCCGAAAAATACGGTCGTACGCGGCGGCCAACAGCTCCGGGTCGTGCCGCGGAGATCCGTCGGTCCGGGCCACCGGCGCCAGCTCGACCGCGGCGCCGAGCCGCTTGGCGGCGTCGGCGAGAGAGTCGCGGTCGGGCACGGCGGCCTCGTCGGCCAGCACCACGTCCAGGGCGAGTTTAGGGGCGTGTCGTCCCAAAACCTCCAAATGACGCTGCGGGGAGAAGCCTTCGGTTTCTCCGGGTTGCGGCGCGAGGTTCAGGGAGAGTACCCGGCGCGCCTTCGTCTGGATGAGGGCGTCGAGGAGTTCGGGCACCAGCAGGTGCGGGATCACGGAGGAGAACCAGGAGCCCGGGCCGAGGACCACCCAGTCGGCGTCCAGGACGGCGGCGACGGCCTCGGGCACGGCCGGCGGGTCGTGCGGCACGACCTGCACGGACTGGACCTCGCCCGGGGTGAGCGCCACGGTCGCCTGGCCACGGACGGTGTCGACGTCCTCGGGCCGGTCCGGGTCGTGCCCCCTGACCAGGGCCTGGAGCTCCAGGGGCACGGCGGACATGGGCAGCACCCGGCCGTGCGCGCCCAGCAGCCTGCCGACCAGGTCGAGGGCCTGGACATGGTCACCGAGCTGCTCCCACAGGGCCACGATCAGCAGGTTGCCGACCGCGTGTTCGTGCAGGTCGCCCTTGGACTGGAAGCGGTGCTGGATGACGCGGGCCCAGGTCTGGCCCCAGTCGTCGTCACCGCACAGGGCCGCCAGCGCCTTGCGGAGGTCGCCGGGGGGCAGGACGCCCAGCTCGTCGCGCAGGCGCCCGCTGGAGCCGCCGTCGTCGGCCACGGTGACGACGGCGGTGAGGTCGCCGGTGATCCTGCGCAGCGCGGCGAGCGAGGCGGACAGGCCCATGCCGCCGCCGAGGGCGACGACCTTGGGCTGGGCGCCACGGCGGCGCGGCTTGGCGCCGCGCGCCACGACCGGCCGGCCGGCGCGTTCACCGGGGGTCTCCCGGCGCAGCCGGTACAGCCGGGAGACAGCACGTTCGGTCACTCGCGCCCCATGTCCCGATGCACGATGACGGTCTCCACGCCCTGGGAGGCGAGCCGCGCCGCGAGCTTCTCCGAGGTCGCCACGGAGCGGTGCTTGCCGCCGGTGCAGCCGACGGCGATGGTCACGTAGCGCTTGCCCTCGCGCCGGTACCCGGCGGCGATGAGCTGCAGCAGCTCGGTGTACCGGTCGAGGAACTCCTTGGCGCCGGGCTGGTTGAAGACGTACGCCGAGACCTCTTCGTTCAGGCCGGTGAAGGGGCGCAGCTCCGGGACCCAGTGCGGATTGGGCAGGAAGCGCATGTCCACGACCAGGTCGGCGTCGACCGGCAGGCCGTACTTGAAGCCGAAGGACATGACGGTGGCCCGCAGCTCGGGCTCCTCGTCGCCCGCGAACTGGGCGTCCATCTTGGCGCGCAGTTCGTGCACGTTCAGGCTGGAGGTGTCGATGACCAGGTCGGCGTCGCCGCGCAGCTCGCGCAGCAGTTCGCGTTCGGCGGCGATGCCGTCCACGATGCGGCCGTCGCCCTGGAGGGGGTGCGGCCGCCGCACGGACTCGAAGCGGCGCACCAGTGCCTCGTCGGAGGACTCCAGGAAGACGATGCGCCGGGTGACGTGCTTCGACTCCAGGTCGGCGAGGGATTCGCGCAGGTTGTCGAAGAAGCGGCGGCCGCGCACGTCGACGACGACGGCGATCCGGGCGACGTTGCCCTGGGAGCGGGCGCCGAGCTCCACCATGGTGGGGATCAGCGCGGGCGGCAGGTTGTCGACGACGAACCAGCCGAGGTCCTCCAGACATTTGGCGGCGGTGGACCGGCCGGCGCCGGACATGCCGGAGATGATCACCAGCTCGGGGATGACCGCGTCCGGGACCGCGGTCGCGGCCGTCTCGGTGCCCGTACCCACGTGTGCTCCGTCTTCCGGTGGTGCTTCGTGCTCTGTTCGGTCCTCGGCCGGCGCGCCGTGGTCCTCCTGGGTCTGCGCCGGGCGTTCCTCTTCGCGCGCGTCGTTCTCGGTCATGTCTCCTGCCCCCGTCGTTCGTCCGAGGCGCCCGCGGTCACGGGCTCCTCCACGGGGCCCGCCGTCGTCGCGGGCGCCGCGTCTTCGTCGTCTTCCATGATCTCTCCAGTCGCCGTGTTCACGGCGGGTGCGGCCGGAGCCGCCTGGGCGAGGGCCACGGCGATGGTCTCCGCCGTCTTTCGGCCTATGCCGGGAACCTCGCAGATCTGGTCGATCGTCGCGGAACGCAGCTTCTTCACCGAGCCGAAGTGTTTGATCAGTGCCTGTTTGCGCGACTCACCGAGGCCGGGCACGTCGTCCAGGGGGCTGGACCTGAAGCGCTTGGCCCGCTTGGCGCGCTGGTAGGTGATCGCGAAGCGGTGGGCCTCGTCCCGGACCCGCTGGAGGAGGTACAGGCCCTCGCTGCTGCGCGGCAGGACCACCGGGTCGTCGTCGTCCGGCAGCCACACCTCCTCCAGGCGCTTGGCCAGTCCGCAGACGGCGATGTCGTCGATGCCGAGTTCGTCGAGGGCCCTCTTGGCGGCGGCGACCTGGGGCCGGCCGCCGTCCACGACGACGAGCTGCGGCGGGTAGGCGAAGCGCTTGGGGCGGCCGTCGTCCTCGGTGAAGGTGATCTCGGGGACCTCGCCCGCGGGCGTCCCGGCGGCGTCGGTACCGGGCTCGGAGCCCGCGGCGACGGAGGACGGGGTCCCGGCGGAGATGTCCTCGCCGTCCGTCCACTCCCCCGTCTTCTCCTTCTCGACGAGGTAGCGCCGGAAGCGCCGGGTGATCACCTCGTGCATCGACCGGACGTCGTCCTGACCGGCGAAGCCCTTGATCTGGAAGCGCCGGTACTCGCTCTTGCGCTGGAGGCCGTCCTCGAAGACGACCATGGACGCCACCACGTCGTCGCCCTGGAGGTGCGAGATGTCGTAGCACTCGATCCGCAGGGGCGCGCTGTCCAGGTCGAGCGCCTCGGCGATCTCCTCCAGGGCCCGCGAGCGGGTGGTGAGGTCGGAGGCGCGCTTGGTCTTGTGCAGGGCGAGGGCCTGGAGCGCGTTGCGCTGCACGGTCTCCATGAGGGCCTTCTTGTCGCCGCGCTGCGGGATACGGAGCGACACGTTCGAACCCCGGCGCGCGGTGAGCCACTCCTGGACCGGTTCCACCGGATCGGGCAGGGCCGGGACGAGCACCTCCTTGGGGACGGAGTCGCCGGTTTCCTCGCCGTAGAGCTGCTGGGTCGCGTGTTCGACGAGGTCACCGGTGGTGACGGCCTCGACCTTGTCCGTGACCCAGCCGCGCTGGCCGCGTACACGTCCGCCGCGTACGTGGAAGATCTGCACGGCGGCTTCCAGCTCGTCCTCGGCGACGGCGATGAGGTCCGCGTCGGTCGCGTCGGCGAGCACCACCGCGCTCTTCTCCATGGCCTTCTTCAGGGCCTCGATGTCGTCGCGCAGCCGGGCCGCGCGCTCGTACTCCATCTCCTCGGCGGCCTCCGCCATCTGCTGTTCCTGGCGGCGGATGTACGTCCCGGTGCGGCCGGCCATGAAGTCGCAGAACTCCTCGGCCAGCGCGCGGTGTTCCTCGGGCGAGACCCGTCCGACACAGGGGGCCGAGCACTTGCCGATGTAGCCGAGGAGGCAGGGGCGTCCGGTGCGGGCGGCGTTCTTGAAGACGCCGGCGGAGCAGGTGCGGACCGGGAAGACGCGCAGCAGCAGGTCCACGGTGTCGCGGATGGCCCACGCATGCCCGTAGGGGCCGAAGTAGCGCACGCCCTTCTTCTTGTGGCCGCGCATCACCTGCACGCGCGGGAACTCCTCGTTCATCGTCACCGCGAGGTAGGGGTAGCTCTTGTCGTCGCGGTACTTGACGTTGAACCGGGGGTCGTACTCCTTGATCCAGGAGTACTCCAGCTGGAGGGCCTCGACCTCCGTGGACACGACCGTCCACTCCACGGACGCCGCGGTGGTGACCATGGTGCGGGTGCGTGGGTGCAGGTTCGCCAGGTCCTGGAAGTAGCTCGCGAGGCGCTGGCGCAGGCTTTTCGCCTTTCCGACGTAGATCACCCGGCGGTGCTCGTCGCGGAATTTGTACACCCCGGGAGTGTCCGGGATCTGTCCCGGCTTGGGGCGGTAGCTGGAGGGGTCGGCCATGTCACACACCCTACTGGCGTGCACCGACAGCGCGGCGGGCTCCCGGCCTGCGGCACCGTGCGGGGGTGCGGTTCCCGGGCGCCGCCCACCCTCCCGGGGTGGCCGCGGACCCGTCAGCCGCGACGACGACGCAGGGCCCGCGAGACGCTCAGGAAGAGCGCGACGAGCGCTCCCGCTCCGGCCGCCGCCGACGCCACCACGACGAAGGGGTCGGTCCGCTCGGTCCGCCCGCTTCGGCCCCCGCGCGGGCTCGGGCCCCCGGTCCTTGCATCCCGCCTCGGTCCGTCGCCTGCCACGTGCCGCCCGAGGCCGGTCCTGTCGGCGGTGCCTCCGGCCGACTCGCCCGGGCCCGAGTGACCGTAGGCACGTCCCGCGTACGCCGGCGCGTCGCGGCGGACGTCCGCGCGCTCCTCCGCGTGGGCCACCGGGGCGGCGCCGACGGCGGCCAGCATCGCGGCGAGGACGGCGAGTCGTCGTACGGAGCGCATCGCGTTGCTCCCGCTGGGGTCGAGGGGGAAGGAGCGCCTACGGGGGCCGAGGTCGGCCATGTTGAGCATCAGGTGTTGTCGGGACTTGGTCAACACGCTTCAATGCGGGGGAACTTGGGGCGTGAACGGCGCAACCCGCGTGTGAACGGTCCCCGCGCGCCCGCCAGGCGGCCCGACCGTCGCACGAACGGCCTGGTCAGCCGTAGTGAACATTCACAGAAAGGCCCCTGCATGCGGCACGGCACACAGCACGCGGACGTCGGCACGGCGGAACTGGACACGGCCCTGCGCGGTGGCCCGTTCCATATCGCGCTGCGTGCCGCGATCGCCGCCCGCGGACTGCCGCTGCAACGCGTCCAGCACCATCTGTCGCGCTACGGGGTCAAGGTCGGAGTGACGAGCCTCAGTTACTGGCAGCAGGGCGCCCGGCGCCCGCAGCGCCCCGAGTCGCTGCGTGCCGTCCGCGCCTTGGAGGAGATACTCCAGCTCCCCGACGAGTCCCTGATACGCCTGCTCGCCAAGGCCGAGGAGCGCGCCGACCCGGAGCGTCCCACCGGCCGCTCCTACCGTTCCCTGGTGGAGGCGTCCGGCGTCCTGGAGCGGCTGCTCGCCGAGCTGGAGTCGCCTCTCGACGGCGGTCTGCACACCATCGGCCATCACGAACGGGTCCGCATCGGCGCCCGCCGTGAACTGCTCGGCCGGGAGTCGCAGCACATCGTGCGCGCCCACAAGGACGGCGTCGACCGCTATGTGGCCGTCCACCACGGCGACCCGGGATGCGCCCCGGAGAGCACGGCGGTCCGCGCCCTGGAGAACTGCCGCACCGGCCGGGTGCGCTGGCACCACGACACGGGGATCCTCGTGGCCGAACTCCTCTTCGACATGCGCCTCCGAGCAGGCGATACGTTTCTCTTCCGCTACGGCTTCGAGGACGGCACAGCCGGAGTGTCCAGCGAGTACGTCCGCGGGTTCGGCTTCGCCGGCGGCCAGTACGCGCTCCAGGTGCACTTCGCCGAGGACGCGCTTCCTGTGCGCTGCCATCGCTTCACCCAGCACTCCGCGGCCGCGCCGCGCAGCGGCCGTCAGGAGCTGACGCTGAGCGGCCGCCATCACTCGGTGCACCTGGTCGAGCCGCGCGTACGGTCGGGGATCGTGGGGATCGGGTGGGACTGGGAGTGAGCGTTCGCGCGCTCGGGCGTTAGCCGCGGGGCGTGAGCTGCCCGGGGCGTGAGCCGCGGCACGGGCCCCTGGACGGCGGCTCGCAGGACCCGCCCACCGTGCTGGCCTCCGGACCGGCGCTCAGGCCTCCGGACCGGCGACGATCTTGCCGTTCTTCGCCTCCACGGACAGCGGGTTGAGCGGCTCGGTGGCCGGCGCCCGCAGCACCTTGCCCGTCCGCGCGTCGAACTCGCTTCCGTGGCACGGGCAGACGAGTGTCGTGCCGTCCAGCTTGTTGATGGCGCACCCGGCGTGCGTGCAGATCGAGCTGAACGCCTTGAGCGAACCGTCCTCGGCACGGCTGACCACGACCTTCTGGTCCTGGTACAGCTCGGCACCGCCCTTGGCGACCTCGCTCTCCGCGCCCAGCACGACCGGGGCGGTCGGTGTCGCGGGGGCTCCCCCACCGCCGCCCCCGGAGCACGCGGCGAGGCCGAGTCCGGCGACCGGAGTCAGCGCCGCTCCCCTCAGGACGGTGCGACGGCTCGCGGACGGGCGGCCCGGCATGGCATCTCCCCTGGTCTGGGCGGTTCTTCGGTGACTGCGCGGAGGCTCCGCCCGGTGTGACACGGGCGGCCGCAGGGCGACGATACCGGTACAGATCGTTCCGCCGGACGCCGGGTGACCCCGGTAGGGACGCACCCGCGCAACGGCTCGCTCCCGGGCCGGGGCGTGCACACGCACCCTCCGCGTAAGCGTTTACGTGTGCCGTCGGATGGGATACCTTCGCGGGCGGACGGCAGGCTCCGTACGCCCCCGCGCCCCTTGGGTCGCGAGCAGAACGGCACCCCGTCGGCACGGGGACGACGACGTCCCCGGAGCGAGCCACCAGGGTCCCGGGGAGGGAGCGCCATGGCGACGATGGTCGACGTGGCCCGGCGTGCGGGCGTGTCCATCGCGACGGTGTCGCACGTCCTGAACGACACCCGCCCGGTGCTGCCGCAGACGCGCCAGGCCGTCCTCGACGCGATCGACGAACTGGGCTACACGCCCAACGGTCTGGCCCGTTCGCTCGTCACCTCGCGCACCCGGTCCATCGGGCTCGCCGTCTCGGCGATCAGCAACCCGTACTTCACGGAGATCCTGCAGGGCGTGGAGGCCCGTGCCCTGGAGGCTGGCTACAGCCTGCTCATCGCCGACCCGCACGACGACCCGGAACACGAGCGGAAGATCGTCCAGCTGCTGCACGAACGGCGCGTGGACGGCATGATCATCGCCCCTTCGGCGACCCCGGACGCGTTGCTGCGCTATCTCGGGCAGCACGCCGTACCCACCGTGTTCCTGGACCGGCTGGTGCGCTCCCCCGCCGGGAGCGACTTCCGCCACGACCAGGTGGGGACCGAGAACACCGCGCCGATGACCACCCTCGTCACCCACCTCGCGGGCCGGGGGCACCGGCACATCGGGCTCGTCGCCGGGCTGCCGGGCCTCAGCACCACGTCCGAGCGGATGGCGGGGTACCGGCACGGCCTCGCGCACGCCGGACTCCCCTTCGACGAACGGCTCGTCGTCCACGGCGA
Source organism: Streptomyces sp. NPDC005302 (assembly GCF_040607345.1). Taxonomy (NCBI): domain Bacteria; kingdom Bacillati; phylum Actinomycetota; class Actinomycetes; order Kitasatosporales; family Streptomycetaceae; genus Streptomyces; species Streptomyces sp. NPDC005302. The sequence continues at coordinate 65,020 of NZ_JBEXGN010000018.1, read as the reverse complement.
GTCCCGGGCCGACACGGCCGAGCACGCCACCCACCGGCTGCTGTCCCTCACCGCGCGGCCGACCGCCCTCGTCACCGCCAACAACGCGATGACCATCGGGGCGCTGCGGGCGTTGCGGGAACGGGGCCTGTCCGTGCCGAAGGACCTGGCGCTCTGCTGTTTCGACGACTTCTCCTGGGCGGATCTGTTCACCCCCCGGCTCACCGCGATCGCCCAGCCCAGCAAGGAGATCGGCGCCCGCGCCGTCCAGTTGCTGCTGGAGCGGCTGGCGGAGCCGGGCCGTGAGAGCCGCACCGTGCGGCTGCCCGCCGCCTTCGTCCACCGCACCTCGTGCGGCTGTCCCGACAGCTCCACGCTCCCCGCAGGCCATGAGGCCCCCAGGAAAGGAACCGAGTCGTGATCGTCGTCGCCGGTGAGGCCCTGATCGATCTGGTGCCGCAGGGCGCGGGCGCCCTGGCGGGTCTGCTGCCGCGCCTCGGCGGCGGCCCCTACAACACGGCCGTGGCGCTCGGCCGCCTCGGCTCCCCCACCGCCTTCTGCTCCCGCGTCTCGCGCGACGCGTTCGGCGAGGCGCTCCTGGACGGGCTGACCGGAGCGGGCGTCGACGTGTCGAGCGTGCAGCGCGGCGCCGAACCGACGACGCTGGCCGCCGCCACGGTCGGGCCGGACGGCTCGGCCGCCTACTCCTTCTACGTCGAGGGCACGGCGGACCGGCTCTTCTCCGCCCCCGCCGCGCTCCCCGACGCCACCCGGGCCGTGTCCTTCGGCACCTGTTCCCTCGTGCTGGAACCGGGCGCGAGCGCCTACGAGGAGCTGATGCGCAAGGCCGCCGCACAGGGCGTGTTCACCGCGCTCGACCCGAACATCCGCGCCGGTCTGATCCCTGATCCGGACGCCTACCGTGCCCGGTTCCTGAGCTGGCTGCCGTCGGTGTCCCTGCTGAAGCTGTCCGAGGAGGACGCGGCCTGGCTCGGCGGCACGCCCCAGGAGTGGCTGGCCGCGGGGCCGGCGGCCGTGGTGGTCACCCGGGGCGGCGAGGGTCTCACCGCCTTCACCCGGGACGGCTCGGTGCACTCCGTGCCCGGCGAGGCGGTGGACGTCGTGGACACCATCGGCGCCGGTGACACGGTGAACGCGGCGCTGCTGCACGGCCTGGCGGCCCGGGACGCCCTGTCCCCGGTGGCGGCGGCAGAGCTGGGCCCGCGGGGCTGGACCGACCTCCTGCGCTTCGCGGCCCGTGCGGCGGCGATCACCTGCTCGCGCGCCGGGGCGGAACCGCCGTACGCCGCCGAAATAGGCGGTCCCTGACACCGGGCGGCACCTGTCCGTCCGGTCCGGCACGAGAAGGCGGCGCCCCGCGGAGGGATCCGCGGGGCGCCGCCTTCGACGAGTCGCCGTCCGCCCGGCCGGGCGTCCGATCAGGCCTTGCGTGCCCGCGTGGTCTTCTTCGCGGGTGCCGCCTTCTTGGCCGCCGTCGACTTCGCGGCGGTCTTCTTGGCGGCGGCCTTGGTGGCCGTGCCGGTGACGGTCTTCGTGGCCGTCTTCTTGGCGGGCGCCTTGGCCGCGACGGTCCTCTTGGCGGCCGCCTTGCGCGGCGCCTTCACCGGGGCGGCGTCGCTGATCCGGTCCGCGCCGAGGACCTCGCGCAGGAACTTGCCGGTGTGGCTGGCCGGGACGCTCGCGACCTCCTCGGGTGTGCCCTCGGCGATCACGAGACCACCGCCGTTGCCTCCCTCGGGGCCCATGTCGATGACCCAGTCCGCGGTCTTGATGACATCGAGGTTGTGCTCGATGACGACGACCGTGTTGCCCTTGTCGACCAGGCCGGACAGCACCGTGATGAGCTTGCTGATGTCCTCGAAGTGCAGACCGGTGGTCGGCTCGTCGAGCACGTACACGGTGCGGCCGGTGGAGCGCTTCTGGAGCTCGCTGGCGAGCTTGACGCGCTGGGCCTCACCGCCGGACAGGGTCGGCGCGGACTGGCCGAGCCTGACGTATCCGAGGCCGACGTCGTTCAGCGTCCTCAGGTGGCGGGCGATCGCCGGGACCGCCTCGAAGAAGTCGAGCGCCTCCTCGATCGGCATGTCCAGCACCTCGGCGATGGACTTGCCCTTGTAGTGGACCTCCAGGGTCTCCCGGTTGTAGCGCGCCCCGTGGCAGACCTCGCAGGGGACGTACACGTCGGGCAGGAAGTTCATCTCGATCTTGATGGTGCCGTCGCCGGAGCAGTTCTCGCAGCGGCCGCCCTTGACGTTGAAGGAGAAGCGGCCGGGCAGATAGCCCCGCACCTTCGCCTCGGTCGTCTCGGCGAACAGCCGGCGGACGTGGTCGAAGACGCCGGTGTACGTCGCCGGGTTCGAGCGCGGGGTGCGGCCGATCGGCGACTGGTCGACGTGCACGACCTTGTCGACGAGGTCGTCGCCCGCCACGCGCGTGTGGCGGCCCGGCACGTTCCTCGCGCCGTTCAGCTCGCGGGCCAGGTGCGTGTACAGGATGTCGTTGACCAGGGTCGACTTGCCGGAGCCCGACACACCGGTGACGGCCGTCAGGACGCCCAGCGGGAACGACACGTCGATGTCCCGGAGGTTGTTCTCCCGGGCGCCGTGGACCGTGAGCCTGCGGCTCGGGTCGGTGGGGCGGCGCACGTCGGGGGTCGGGATCTCCCTCTTCCGCGAGAGGTACTGCCCGGTCACCGACTCGGTGTTGGCGAGCAGTTCCTTCAAGGGACCGCTGTGCACGACCTTGCCACCGTGCTCACCCGCGCCGGGGCCGATGTCGACGACCCAGTCGGCGACCTTGATGGTGTCCTCGTCGTGCTCGACGACGATGAGGGTGTTGCCCATGTCGCGGAGGCGGACGAGGGTCTCGATCAGCCGGTGGTTGTCCCGCTGGTGCAGGCCGATGGACGGCTCGTCGAGGACGTAGAGGACGCCGACGAGTCCGGAGCCGATCTGGGTGGCCAGCCGGATGCGCTGGGCCTCGCCGCCGGAGAGGGTGCCCGCCGCGCGGTTCAGCGACAGGTAGTCGAGGCCGACGTCGACCAGGAAGCGCAGTCTTTCGTTGACCTCCTTCAGGACGCGCTCGGCGATCTTCTTGTCGCGGGCGTTGAGCTTCATCCGGCCCAGGAAGTCCGCGCAGTCGCTGATCGACATGGCGGCGACCTCGGCGATCGACTTCTCCATGACGGTCACCGCGAGGACGAGCGGCTTCAGGCGCGTGCCCTGGCAGGTGGGGCAGGGCACCTCGCGCATGTAGCCCTCGAAGCGCTCGCGGCTGGCGTCGCTCTCGGACTCGCTGTGGCGCCGCTTGACGAAGGGGACGGCCCCTTCGAAGGGCGTGGTGTACACGCGCTCGCGGCCGTACCGGTTGCGGTAGCGGACCTCGATCTGCGTCTTGTGGCCGTAGAGCAGGGCCTTCTTGGCGCGCTGCGGCAGGCCCGCGAAGGGGATGTCGGTGCGGAATCCCAGCGCGTCCGCGAGGGCGCCGATCAGCCGGCCGAAGTAGTCCTTGGTGTGCCCGTGCGACCAGGCGTGGATGGCGCCCTCGTCGAGGGACTTCTCCTCGTCCGGGACGATCAGCTCGGGGTCGACCTCCATGCGCGTGCCGATGCCGGTGCAGTCCGGGCAGGCGCCGAAGGGCGAGTTGAAGGAGAAGGAGCGGGGCTCCAGCTCCTCGAAGGACAGGTCGTCGTACGTGCAGTACAGGTGCTCCGAGTACATGCGCTCGCGGTCGGGGTCGTCCTCGGGGAGGTCGACGAAGTCGAGCACCACCATGCCGCCGGACAGGCCGAGCGCGGTCTCCACGGAGTCGGTGAGCCGGCGCTTGGCGGAGTCCTTCACCGTGAGGCGGTCGATGACCACCTCGATGGTGTGCTTCTCCTGCTTCTTCAGCGTGGGCGGCTCGGTCAGCTGGATGGTCTCGCCGTCGACCCGGGCACGGCTGTACCCCTTGGTCTGGAGATCGGCGAAGAGGTCGACGAACTCGCCCTTGCGCTCGCGGACCAGCGGCGACAGCACCTGGAAACGGCTGCCCTCGGGCAGCTCCAGCACCTTGTCGACGATGGCCTGCGGGGACTGCCGGGAGATGGGACGGCCGCACTCGGGGCAGTGCGGCTTGCCGATGCGGGCGAAGAGCAGCCGCAGGTAGTCGTAGACCTCGGTGATGGTGCCGACCGTCGAGCGCGGGTTGCGCGAGGTCGACTTCTGGTCGATGGAGACCGCCGGGGAGAGGCCTTCGATGAAGTCCACGTCCGGCTTGTCCATCTGGCCGAGGAACTGCCGTGCGTACGAGGAGAGGGACTCCACGTAACGCCGCTGGCCCTCGGCGAAGATCGTGTCGAAGGCGAGGGAGGACTTGCCCGACCCCGACAGGCCCGTGAAGACGATGAGCGAGTCGCGCGGGAGGTCGAGCGAGACATTCTTCAGGTTGTGCTCGCGCGCTCCACGGACGATGAGACGGTCGGCCACGCCGGTCCGCACCTTTCTTGAGAGTGGTGACAGGGGCCGCGGGCCCCCGTCTTTCCCAGACTAGGGCGAGCCACTGACAGCGCCGGTTGCTTTCGATGGTTCACAACAATCCCGGACCGTCCAGCATGCCCGACGCCGCCCACGAGCGTATAGCACGTGCATTCGATTTACGGGGGCGGCCGACCACCTTCACCCGAACGTGTGGCGGGACTAGGGTCGGCCCCATGATGGATCATGTGCGCGACCTGGCATCTGTACGTGCCGCGACGGACCGGCTGCTCACCGCAGCCGCCGGACTGGACAACGCCTCTGTGACGGAACCGTCACGGCTTCCGGGCTGGAGCCGTGGTCACGTGCTCGCCCACGTCGCCCGCAACGCGGACGCCCTCGTGAACGTCCTGGAGGGCCGCCCCATGTACGCCTCCGCGACCGCGCGGGACGCGGACATCGAGCGGGACGCCCCGCGCCCCCTCGACGCACAGCTCGCCGACGTCCGCGAGAGCGCGGTCCGCTTCCAGGAGACGGGGGCCGCGCCCGCCGACTGGTCGCGCACGGTGGAACTGCGCAACGGCGTCACCGACGCCGCGGCCCGGGTGCCGTTCCGGCGGTGGGTCGAGGCCGAGCTGCACCACGTGGACCTCGGGACCGGGTACGAGCTCGAGGACCTGCCGGAGGAGTTCACGGTCAGGGAGATCGACTTCCTCGCGGAACGGTTCGCCGGCCACCCGGACGTGCCGTCGACCGGTCTCTCCTCGGACGACGGCGGCACGTGGACCACGGGCGGAGGCGCCGCGGGCGGCCCCGTCGCGGTCCGGGGCACGGCGGCCGACCTGCTCGGCTGGCTCTGCGGACGCCGCGACGGCTCGGCGCTGACCGTCGACGGCGGGCCCCTGCCGGCCCTGCCCCCGCTATAGGCTGCCGCCATGACGTACAGCGGAGCGGTGAAGGTCGGCGGCCCTGCCGACGTGCACGAGCTGCAGAACCTGATGATCTCCAAGGTCGCGGTCGGCCCGATGAACAACAACGCCTATCTGCTGCGCTGCCGGGCCACCGACGAACAGCTCCTGATCGACGCGGCGAGCGACGCCTCGACCCTGCTCACCCTGATCGGCGACGACGGCATCACCTCCGTCGTGACCACCCATCAGCACGGCGACCACTGGCAGGCGCTGGCGGAGGTCGTGGCGGCCACCGGGGCGCGGACGTACGCGGGCCGGGAGGACGCCGACGGCATCCCCGTACCGACCGACGTCCTCCTGGAGGACGGCGACACCGTCCTCGTGGGGAACGTGCGCCTCACCGCGCGCCACCTGGTCGGCCACACACCGGGCTCGGTCGCCCTCGTCTACGACGACCCGCACGGTCACCCCCACGTCTTCACGGGCGACTGCCTCTTCCCCGGCGGGGTGGGCAACACCCACAAGGACCCGAAGGCGTTCGCGAGTCTCCTGCACGACGTCCAGACGAGGATCTTCGACGTACTGCCGGACGAGACCTGGGTCTACCCGGGCCACGGCAACGACACCTCGCTGGGCACCGAGCGCCCCCACCTGCCGGAGTGGCGCGCACGGGGCTGGTGAAACCGGGCGCGTGCCCCCGCCCCCGCCTCGGCGCGGGGGCGGGCCCGCGCGAAGTGTTGACGCGATCGCAACACCCGTTCCCACCATGCGGACATTTACCGTTGCGACCTCGACAGACGGCACGGTTCGCTGTCACTCTCCCGCCATGCATCTCGCTCAACGCGCCCTGACCCGCGCCGCGTCCGCCGGCACCGTCGCCCTGCTCGCCCTCGCCGTGGGCTGCGCGCCGCAGCCGGAGGAGAAGGCGTCCGGCAAGGCCTCCGGGAGCAGCGGCGCGTCCTGCGCCAAGGGCTCGCTGAGCACGCGGACCGCCGGCAAGCTCACCGTCGCGACCGACGAGCCCGCGTACGAACCGTGGTTCAAGGACGACAAGCCCGCCAATGGCAAGGGCTTCGAGTCGGCGGTCGCGTACGCCGTGGCCAAGCAGCTCGGTTACGCGGACGGCGACGTCGTCTGGCAGAGCGTGCCCTTCAACAAGGCGTTCGCGCCCGGCCGGAAGAGCTTCGACTTCGACATCAACCAGGTGTCGATCAGCGACGAACGCAAGAAGGCCGTGGACTTCTCGTCCGGCTACTACGACGTACGGCAGGCCGTCATCGCGCTGAAGGGCTCCAAGGCCGCGAAGGCGACGGGGCTCGCGGACCTCAAGGGCCTCAAGCTCGGCGCGCAGGTCGGCACCACGAGCCTGGACTACATCGACGACGTGGTGAAGCCCACCGGGTCTCCCGCGGCGTACGCGAAGAACGACCAGGCCAAGTCCGCCCTGAAGAACGGCCAGGTCGACGCGATCGTCACCGACCTGCCGACCGCCTTCTACATCACCGCCGCCGAAGTGACCGACGCGAAGATCGTCGGCCAGTTCGAGAACCAGGGCGGCACACCCGAGCAGTTCGGGCTCGTCCTCGACAAGGGCAGCGCGCTGACCAGCTGCGTGACCAGGGCCGTGGACGCCCTGCGCGCGGACGGCACCCTCGCGAAGATCGAGAAGCAGTGGCTGTCCGAGGCCGTCGACGCCCCGGTGCTCAAGTGACCGCAGTGAAGGAGGAGTCGGGAGGGGACGCCGCCGAGGGCGACATGCCCGGCGACGCCGATCCGTACGTCCCGTCGCCGCGGCGGATCGAGCGCGAGCGGCACCGGCGTGCCCAGGCCCGCCGTTCGGCCGCCGTCGCCGCGCTGTCCACGCTCGTCGTCGCCGTGGTGCTGTACTTCGTCGTCGTCGGCGCGCCGGGCTGGCCGCGCACCAAGGAGACGTTCTTCGACGCGTCCTTCGCGCGGGAGGCCTTCCCGAAGGTCCTCGAAGGCCTGTGGCTGAACCTCCGGCTGTTCGTCGTGTGCGGGGCCTTGGTGCTGGTGCTGGGCACCCTCATAGCCGTGGCGCGCACCCTGCGTGGCCCGATGTACTGGCCGCTGCGCGCCCTCGCCACGGCCTACACCGACTTCTTCCGTGGCCTGCCGCTGATCATCTGCCTGTCGATCGTCGTGTTCGGCGTCCCCGCCCTCCAGTTGCAGGGGGTCACCGACGACCCGGTCCTGCTCGGCGGCGCGGGCCTGGTGCTGACGTACGCGGCGTACGTAGCCGAGGTCGTCCGCGCCGGCATCGAGTCCGTACACCCCTCGCAACGGGCCGCGGCCCGCTCCCTGGGCCTGACGAACCGGCAGACGCTGCGCCATGTGGTGCTGCCACAGGCGGTACGGCGCCAGGTCCCGCCGCTCCTCAACGACATGGTGTCCCTGCAGAAGGACACCAGCCTCGTCTCCATCGGCGGCGCGGTCGAGGCGATGCGCTCGGCGGACATCATCGTGGGCCGGAGCCTCAACTACACGGCGTACATCGTCGCCGCGCTCCTCTTCGTGGCCCTGACCATCCCCATGACGCGCTTCACCGACTGGGTCACCGCCCGTATGGACCGGCGCCGCGGCCAGGGAGGCATCGTATGAGCACGGCACCCGGCCCCGGCGGTCCGATGCTGCGGATGGAGTCCGTCCGCAAGACGTTCGGCGACGCGGTCGTCCTGCGGGACGTCGACCTGGAGGTCGCCCCGCACACCGTGACCACGCTGATCGGGGCCTCCGGCTCCGGCAAGTCCACGCTGCTGCGCTGCGCCAACCTCCTGGAGGAGGTCGACGACGGGGCGATCTGGCTGGACGGCGAGGAGATCACCGACCCGCGCGCCGACCAGGACGCGGTGCGCCGCCGGATCGGCGTGGTCTTCCAGGCGTACAACCTCTTTCCGCACATGACCGTCCTGGAGAACATCACCCTCGCCCCGCGCCGGGTGCACGGCACGGGACGGGCCGCGGCGGAGGCACACGCGCGTGAACTGCTCGAACGGCTCGGGCTCGGTGCCAAGGCGGGCGAGTATCCGGACCGGCTGAGCGGCGGCCAGCAGCAACGGGCGGCGATCGTCCGCGCGTTGGCCGTACGCCCCAAGCTGCTGCTCCTCGACGAGATCACCGCCGCCCTCGACCCCGAACTCGTCGGCGAGGTCCTGGGCGTCGTCCGGGACCTCAAGGAGGACGGCATGACCATGGTCCTCGCCACGCACGAGATGGGCTTCGCCCGTGAGGTGGCGGACCAGGTGTGCTTCCTGGACGGCGGGGTGATCCTGGAACGCGGCACGCCCGAAGAGGTCTTCGGCGACCCCCGCGAGGAGCGCACCCGGCGCTTCCTCAAGCGGATCGTGGACGCTGGGCGGCTGTGAGGCTCAGGCGGCGGCCAGTCCGGCACCGGCCAGTGCCGCCACACGCTCCACGGCGAACGCGTACCCCTGCACGCCGCAGCCCGCGATGACCCCGTCGGCCCGCAGCGAGACGTACGAGTGGTGCCGGAACTCCTCGCGCTGGTGGATGTTGGAGATGTGGACCTCGACCACGGGCAGTCCGTCGCAGGTGTTCAGCGCGTCCAGGATGGCGACGGAGGTGTGCGAGTAGGCGGCCGGGTTGATCACGATCCCCGCGTGGTTCAGGCGGGCCTCCTGGATCCAGTCGACCAGTTCGCCCTCGTGGTTGGACTGCCGGAAGTCCACCGTGCCCCCGTGCGCCGACGCCGCCTCGGCGCACAGCGCCTCCACGTCCGCGAGCGTGTCGTGGCCGTAGATCTCCGGCTGGCGCTGCCCGAGGAGGTTCAGGTTGGGCCCGTTGAGAATCATGATCGGGGCGTTGGCGAGGGTGCGGGGCACGGTTCCTCCGGTCCTTCGGGTCGGCCGGCCCGTCGAGGACCGCTGCTCGCACCCGGTTTATCACGGTGCCCCGGACGGGTGACCGCTCGTACCATCTCGCCATGATCCCGCCCGTGTACCCGCCCAAGCCCGTGCCCGGCGACCGGATCGCCGTCCTCTCGCCGTCCAGCGGCCTGCCGGAACTCCTCCCCCTGCCGTACGAGCTGGGCCTGGAGCGGCTGCGCGGGACGTTCGGGCTGGAACCGGTCGAGTACCCGACGACCCGGAAGATGGGCTCCTCGGCGCGGGAACGGGCCGACGACCTCCACGCGGCGTTCGCCGATCCGACGGTCGGGGCGATCGTCGCGTCCATCGGGGGTTCCGACCAGATCACCGTGCTGCCGCTGCTGGACCGGGAGTTGATCCGCGCGAACCCCAAGCCGTTCTTCGGCTGCAGCGACAACACCGACGTCCTCGCCCATCTGTGGAACGCGGGAATCGTCGGATACCACGGCGCCACGGTGATGTGCGAGTTCGGCCGGCCCGGTGCCATGGACCCGCTGACCGCCGAGTCCGTGCGGGCCGCCCTGTTAACGTCCGGGCCCTACGAGCTGCGGCCCGCCGACCGGTTCCGCGAGGTCGACCTGCCCTGGGACGATCCGGAGAGTTTCGCCCGCGAGCCGCTGACGCAGCCGGGGCGGGCTGGACATGGGTGCGTCCGGACCGGGTGGTCGAGGGCCGCTCCTGGGGCGGCAACCTGGAGATCCTGTCCTGGCTGCTCATGGCCGACCGCGAGATCCCCCGCGACCTCTCCGTGTACGACGGTCAGGTGCTGTTCCTGGAGACCTCGGAGGACATGCCCCGCGCCGACGACGTCCACTGGATCTTGCGCAGCATGGGCGAACGAGGCCTGCTGGGACGCTTCCCGGCCCTGCTCATGGGGCGCCCGAAGGCCTGGTCGTTCGATCGGCCGCTCGCCGCCGCGGACCGGGCCCGCTATGTGCGCGACCAGCGGGAAGCTGTCCTCCGCGCGGTCGACCGCTACGCCCCGGACATGATGGTCGTGTTCGACGTGGACCTCGGACACACCGATCCGCAGGTCGTCATCCCGTACGGCGGGACGGTCCGCGTCGACGGTCCGGCCCGGCGCATCACCGTCACCTACTGACCCGCGCCCGCGCTCCCGCACGCCCCCGTAACCCGCCGTCACTGTGGGTAGTTGACGCGGCATGCGCGACGTACGCTCCGTAAGGGCCCCTTCCATGCTGCGACTCGCGGCCGCCTCCCTCGCCGGGACGGCCATCGAGTTCTACGACTTCTTCGTCTACGGGACGGCCGCGGCCCTGGTGCTCGGGCCACTGTTCTTCCCGACGTTCTCGCCGCTGGCGGGGACGCTGGCGGCCTTCGGGACGTTCGCCGTCGGGTTCGTCTCCCGGCCGCTGGGTTCGATGCTCTTCGGGCACATCGGAGACCGGCGCGGGCGACGGCCCGTCCTGGTCGCCTCCCTGCTGCTGACGGGGGCCGCGACCGTCGCGGTCGGGTGTGTCCCGGCGTACGACAGGATCGGCGTGGCGGCCCCGGTTCTGCTGCTCGTCCTGCGGTTCCTTCAAGGACTCGGGCTCGGTGGTGAGTGGGGCGGGGCCGTGCTGCTGACGGCCGAGCACGCACCGGCGGGGCGGCGCGGACTGTGGTCGAGCTTCCCGCAGATCGGGCCGTCGGTCGGGTTCCTGCTCGCCAACGGCGTGATGCTGCTGCTGTCCGCGACGCTGTCCGACGCGCAGTTCGCGGCCTGGGGCTGGCGGGTGCCGTTCTGGGCCGCCGGGGTCCTCGCCCTGGCCGGGCTGTGGCTGCGCTCCTCGCTCACGGAGAGCCCGCGGTTCCTGGAGGTGGGGGACCACGCGCGCGTGCCGCTCGTCGAGGTGGCACGCGACCACTGGCGGCTCGTCCTGCTGACGGCCGGCGGTCTCGCCGTCGGCTACGCCGTGTTCTACACGGTGACGACCTGGGCGCTCGCGTACGGCGTCGACCGGCTCGGGGTGAGCCGGACGGTCATGCTGACCTGCGTCATGGCCGCCGTGGTGGTGCAGGGAGCCCTGACACCGCTGGTGGCCGTGCTGGGCGACCGGTACGGGCGACGGCCGCTGTGCCTGGCGGGCTGCGCGGGTGCCGCACTGTGGATGTTCCCGATGATCGGGCTGCTGTCGACCGGCGAGCCCCTGCTGATGTTCTTCGGATTCCTGGTGGCGCTCATGGCGTTCGTCGCGGTGTTCGCGGTGATCGCCGCGTACCTGCCGGAACTGTACGAACCCCGGGTGCGGTGCACGGGCGCGGCCGTCGGCTACAACCTGGGCGGCGTCCTCGGGGGCGCGCTCACCCCGGTCGTGGCGACGGCGGTGGCGAGCGGAGAGCGCGTGCCGTGGGGGGTCGCCGGCTATCTGACGGCGGTCGCGCTGCTGAGCCTCGGCTGTTTCGCCCTGCTGCCGGAGACCCGGCCGGTGCCACGCCTGAGGGTCGTGCGTGCCACCGAGTGAGAACAGGTCAGGGGTTGACCGCGAGTTCCAGATAGGCGGCGAAGATCACCAGATGGACCCCTCCCTGGAGGGGGGTGGCCCGTCCGGGAACGACGGTCAGCGAACTCACCACCACGGTCAGCGTCAGCAGCACCATCTCGGTGGGACCGAGGCCGAGGACGAGCGGGCCCGAGAGCCAGACCGACGCGAGGGCGACGGCCGGGATGGTCAGGCCGATGCTGGCCATGGCGGAGCCGAGGGCGAGGTTCAGGCTCGTCTGCACCCGGTCCCGGCGGGCGGCCCGCAGGGCGGCGATCGTCTCGGGGAGCAGCACGAGCAGCGCGATGATCACACCGACCACGGAGTGCGGCATACCGGCCGCCTCGACCCCGGACTCGATGGTGGGTGACACGCCCTTGGCGAGACCGACCACACCGACGAGCGCGAGTCCGAGCAGCCCCAGGCTGATCCGGGTCGTACGGGCGGACGGGGCGTCGGCGTGGTCGTCCGCGTCGATGACCTGCCCCTGCCGGGTGATCGGCAGGAAGTAGTCGCGGTGCCGGACGGTCTGGGTCGCCACGAAGAGGCCGTAGAGGACCAGGGAGGCGACCGCGGCGAAGGTGAGCTGGGCTGTCGAGAACTCGGGACCGGGCTTGCTGGTGGTGAAGGTCGGGAACACGAGGCTGAGCGTGGCCAGTGTGGCGACGGTCGCGAGGGCCGCTCCGGTGCCCTCCGCGTTGAAGACGGCCAGTCCGTGGCGGAGTGAGGCGACGAGCAGGCACACGCCGACGATGCCGTTGCACGTGATCATCACGGCGGCGAACACCGTGTCGCGGGCCAGTGTCGAGCTCTTGTCCCCGCCGTCCGCCATCAGGGTCACGATGAGGGCGACTTCGATGATCGTGACCGCGACGGCGAGGACGAGCGATCCGAAGGGTTCGCCCACCCGGTGCGCGATCACCTCGGCGTGGTGGACCGCGGCGAGCACGGCGCCGGCGAGGACCAACGTCACCAGGGCCACGACCGCGGCGGGCAGGTCGCGCCCCCACGTGAAGGCCAGCAGCACCACCGCGACGACGGGCACCACGGCGGTCCACTGCGTGAGAAGTGACCGGAGCCGAACGATCATGCCGTGATCGTCCCAGTCGGGAGCGTGCCCCGCACTCCGGCGGCGTGCCGCCCGGGACCGGGCCGGCGGGCCCCACCGCCCGGGCCGGGAACCTCCAAGAAGGAGGTACTCGATATCCGGGCGGCGGACGCCGGGGACGGTGGACGGCAGTTCACGGTGTACTGCTCCCGAACTGGTGGTTCCTGCGGTCGGCCGGCGAGGTCAGGCGTCGATGCTGTCCTTCTCCGCCTGCTCGGCCTCCACGCGCGCCTGCTTCGTGGTGGCGATCAGGCTGGTGATCGTGGTGACCACGAGGACCGCGCAGATCACGCCGAGCGAGACCGGGATGGAGATCTCGGGGACATGGACACCGGACTCGTGCAGCGCGTGCAGGACCAGCTTGATGCCGATGAATCCGAGGATGACCGACAGGCCGTAGCTCAGGTGGACCAGCTTCCTGAGCAGGCCGCCGATGAGGAAGTACAGCTGTCGCAGACCCATCAGCGCGAACGCGTTGGCCGTGAAGACGATGTACGGGTCCTGGGTCAGGCCGAAGATCGCGGGGATCGAGTCGAGCGCGAAGAGGACGTCGGTGGTGCCGATCGCCAGCATGACGACCAGCATCGGCGTCATGACGCGCTTGCCGTTCTCCCGGATCCACAGCTTGGTGCCGTGGTAGCGGTCGGCGACGCCGAAGCGGCGCTCGGCCGCCTTGAGCAGCTTGTTCTCCTCGAACTCCTCGTCCTCCTCGTCCGCCCGCGCCTCCTGGATCAGCTTCCAGGCGGTGTAGATGAGGAACGCGCCGAAGATGTAGAAGACCCACGCGAAGTTGGCGATGATCGCGGCGCCCGCGGCGATGAAGATCGCGCGCAGGACCAGGGCTATGAGGACTCCGACGAGGAGCACCCGCTGCTGGTACTTCGAGGGCACGGCGAACTTGGCCATGATCAGGACGAAGACGAAGAGGTTGTCGACGCTCAGCGACTTCTCGGTGATGAAGCCCGCGAAGAACTCTCCGGCGGGCTGACCGCCCGAGAAGAGGAGCAGGCCGAGTCCGAACAGCCCGGCGAGGGCGATCCAGACGACCGTCCAGATTCCGGCTTCCTTGATCGATACGTCGTGCGGCTTTCGACCGATGAAGAAGTCGACCGCGATGAGTGCGGCAAGCCCCACGATGGTCAGGACCCACAGGGTCAGGGAAACATTCACTGCGCCTCCGGCAGTACGTAACGGCAGATTTCAGCGTCGTCGCCACCGGAGGTCTCTTCCACCCGGGGCCGCCGGGGCGCTGGGTGCGCCCGGAGCCCGCGGGCCGACGTCCCGGGATCTGGCCTGATCCGTATTGACGGGTACGCCGCAGCAGGTAGGGAGTACTCCCCTCCGTAGGAAAAGACAATACCCGAATCACCAAGGAAAGGTAAAGGGCCGAGTAAAAGAAAGACCAAAAGCGCAGGTCAAGGCACTTTACCGATGCTTGGTAAAGCGTCTTGACGGGTGGTTCGGGGTCAGCGGTCCCAGCGGCGGCCGGCCGCCGCCACCTGCGCGAGGACGCGCTCGAGCACCTGGCTGCCGGCGGGGATCAGTGACGGCTCGAAGGTCCACGCGTGCCCGACCCAGGGGTCGGCGAGATGGTCGTCGGGAACCGGGGTGATCCGCAGCAGCGACCGCCACAGCGGGTCGAGCAGTGGTCCGTAGGCGGCCGCGTCCTCCCGGTCGGCCACCATCATCAGGTGCACGCCGACGGACGGGCCCTCGTCCGCCAGATAGCGGAGCTGGGTCACGGCGCGGTCGTCGAAGCCGTGCGGGAAGTCGTTGACGATCAGCAGTTGCTCGGCGGTGTCGAGGCCGGGCGGCAGCGAGTCGGCCGCTCCTCCGCGCAACGCCATCTGCACCAGATCGACGCGCTGGGTCAGCCGTGCCAGCACGTCCGTGACGCCTGCGGCACCGACCGCCGGTGGACCCGGGAGCACCCCGGACCGGACGAGCGGGGCGAGCGAGGGGGCTCCGGCGCCGGCCGCGTCGATGACATGGACGGTGAACTCGCCCGCGGGATAGACCGCGAGCAGCCGGGCGGCATGCGCCACGGCCGTGTCCATGGCGAGGCGGCGCAGCTGGTCGGAGTCGGCGAGCGTGCCGTCGAGCGCGGCGCGACCGCTGTCGATCCACAGGCCGCGCTCCAGCGGCAGCCGCATCAGCATCGGAATGCTCAGCGTGCCGCTCTCGGGGAGGGAGAGGTCACCGATGCGGACCGCCATCGGGATCTCCATGGGCGGCCGGTACCCGTGCCAGACCGGGTTGTCCCAGCTCGCGTAGGCGGTGGGCAGCGCGGGCTCCACGACCTCCGCCTCCGCGGTCAGCTGGGCGAGGTCCCGGTCCAGGGCCGCGCGGGCCTGGTCGACGAGATCCGCGTGCTTGGCACGGGCGGCGTCACGGGCTGCGTCACCCTGGCCGCCGATCCGGCTGCGCGGGTCGGACAGGGCGTGGTCGAGCTCCTTCTCCATGCGCGAGTCGGCGAAGTCGACGGCGCTGCGATAGGCGGCGACGGTCCGGGCCAGGTCCTCGAACATGCCCCACACCTGGTTGTACAGGCGCTCGTCCATGGACCAGCCGGTCGCGTCCCCCGCGACGGGCTGGGCGGGCCGACCCGGCTCGGCCGGCGGCGCGGTCGGCGGGGGCGGTGGCGGAGCGGAGGTCCGGCGGCCGGGGTGGCTGTAGTCGACCGGACCGCCGGCCGCTGAGGACGGCTGGGTGACGGTGGAGGGGTCGGTCTGCGCCGAGCCGCCCGCACAGCCGGCCGGGGCGGGGGTGACGCTTCCCGGTCCGGGCAGGTCGTACGGGGACTGGGGCGGTGTCGTGCCGGGGGCGGCCTGCGGTCCCGGCCCCGTGCGGGACGGGTCGGGGCCGGACGCGGAGGTGGCCGCCTGCCGGGAGCGGTCGCCGTCCGGTGTACGCGGCGGAGGTGCCGCCACCGAACGGGCCAGGCCCTGGGCCACCGCTTCGTTGATGGTCCCGGCGAGCTGTCGGGCCTCGGGAAGGCCCTGGTCGCCGAGGAGCTCGGCGAGGCCGCCCGCGTAGCCCTGGCCGATCGCCCGGACCTTCCACGCGTCCTGCCTGCGGTAGAGCTCCAGGGCCACGACGGCGGATTCGGCGTCGAGGCCCGTGAGGGTGTAGCTGGCGATCTCGGCACCGTCGAGGCCGGTGACCGCGACGAAGGGGGCGGCGACGGCCCCGAACCGGACGGGGCCGCCGGTCCCGGTGGGCAGTGCGAGCAGCACGCTCACCCGGTGCACGGCCGGCGGCAGGGCGTCCAGGTCGAAGGCGAGACGGTGGTCGGCCGCCGCCTGCTGGGAGACCTCGAGCCCGGGCAGCGTGGGCGCGCCCGGGTGGGCCACCCACTCGACACCGCGGACCCTGCCCTGCTCGTCGCTGAGCGTGGCCCCCGCCACGACCGGTTTCCCGGCCGAGACCCGGACCTCGAGTCGGACCTGGGAGAGCGGATGGTTCTGCCCCCGGACCAGCTCGGCCGTCATCGCCTGTCCCCCTACGTCGCTTCGTGCGTGGCGCGCCGACCGGCCTACAGGTGCGGCAGTATCGCGGGCATCAGGTCCTGGAACGTGCGGCCGTTGGCCGGCGTGCCGAGGGCCGTCATCTGCCAGCCGGTGCCCGCGCGGTGCACCTTCGCCATGATCTGCGCCGTGTACTGGCCGCCGCCCGCCAGGGTGTAGCGGGCGAGCTCCTGGCCGTTGGTCTCGTCGACCAGGCGGCAGAACGCGTTCTGCACTTCCTGGAAGGTCTGGCCGGTGAAGGAGTTCACGGTGAAGATGATCTGGTCGATGTGGACCGGGATGCGCTGCAGGTCGACGAGGATGGCCTCGTCGTCGCCGCCCTGGCCGACGCCGCCGACCAGGTTGTCACCGGTGTGCCGCACCGAGCCGTCGTCGCTGACGAGGTGTCGGAAGAACACCACGTCGACGGGCTGCTTGTCCGCGAACAGCACGGCGGAGGCGTCCAGGTCGATCTCCCGGGTGCGCGAGCCGAACAGGCCGCGCCGGGGAGCCGCCTGCCAGCCGAGACCCATGCGGACCGCGGTCAGCGTGCCCCCGTCGTTCTTCTGCAGACTGATGGCCTGACCCTTGGTCATGTTGACCGTCACGCGCTGTTCCCCTCTCGAACCGTCCCCTGTTGCCGCGGACTCCGCGGATGAGCAGAACCCTACGCAGCGGCGGTGACGGCGCCGAAGCCCGGGACGTACTTTGTGTCGGTCTTGCAACACAGAGCGCATCCGCCGAGGTCCGGCGCCCGTCGGCGTGGCCGTCAGGCCATGCCCGCTTCCCTCATCTGCCGCAGTTCCTTCTTCATTTCGGAGACCTCGTCACGCAGACGGGCCGCGATCTCGAAGTGGAGGTCGGCGGCGGCCGCGCGCATGCGCTCCGTCAGCTCCTCGATCTGCCCGGCCAGTTCGGCCGCCGGGCGGTCGGTCGGCACGGCGCCCGCGTTCTTCGCGGACTTGGCCGCCTTGCCGGACTTCGCGGCCTTGCCGCCGAGCGCGGGCACGGGAGCCTTGGCACCCTTGCCGTCCTTCGACTTGCGGTACCCGGAGCCGAGGAGCTGCTCGGTGTCGACGTCCTCGCGGGCGATCTGCGCCACGATGTCGTTGATCTTCTTGCGGAGGGGCTGCGGGTCGATGTCCCTCTCCTTGTTGTACGCGACCTGCTTCTCACGGCGCCGGTTGGTCTCGTCGATGGCCTTCGCCATCGCCGGGGTGATCCTGTCCGCGTACATGTGGACCTGACCGGAGACGTTGCGCGCCGCGCGGCCGATGGTCTGGATCAGGGAGGTGCCGGAGCGCAGGAAGCCCTCCTTGTCGGCGTCGAGGATCGCCACCAGGGAGACCTCGGGAAGGTCGAGTCCCTCCCGCAGGAGGTTGATGCCGACCAGGACGTCGAACTCTCCCGCGCGCAGCTCCCGCAGCAGCTCGACGCGGCGCAGGGTGTCGACGTCGCTGTGCAGATAGCGGACCTGGATGCCCAGCTCCAGGAAGTAGTCGGTGAGGTCCTCGGCCATCTTCTTGGTGAGCGTGGTGACCAGGACGCGCTCGTCCTTCTCCGTGCGCTTGCGGATCTCGTGCACCAGGTCGTCGATCTGGCCCTCGGTGGACTTCACGACGACCTCGGGGTCGATGAGGCCGGTGGGGCGGATGATCTGCTCGACGTGGCCGTCCGAACGGGACAGCTCGTACTGTCCGGGGGTCGCCGAGAGGTAGACGGTCTGGCCGATGCGCTTCTGGAACTCCTCCCACTTCAGGGGGCGGTTGTCCAGGGCGGAGGGCAGCCGGAAGCCGTGGTCGACGAGGGTGCGCTTGCGGGAGGCGTCCCCCTCGTACATCGCGCCGATCTGCGGGACCGTGACGTGCGACTCGTCGATGACGAGCAGGAAGTCGTCCGGGAAGTAGTCGATGAGGGTGTTCGGCGGGGAGCCGGGCTCGCGGCCGTCGAAGTGCATCGAGTAGTTCTCCACGCCGGAGCAGGAGCCGATCTGGCGGAGCATCTCGATGTCGTACGTCGTCCGCATGCGCAGGCGCTGGGCCTCCAGGAGCTTGCCCTGCTTGTCCAGCTCGGCGAGGCGCCCCTCCAGCTCCTTCTCGATGTCGTTCACCGCGCGCTCCATGCGCTCGGGACCGGCCACGTAGTGCGAGGCGGGGAAGACGTAGATCTGCTGGTCGTCGCTGATGACCTCGCCGGTGAGCGGGTGGAGTGTGGAGAGGGCCTCGATCTCGTCGCCGAACATCTCGATGCGGACGGCGAGCTCCTCGTAGACCGGGAAGATCTCGATCGTGTCGCCGCGGACGCGGAAGGTGCCGCGGGCGAAGGCCACGTCGTTGCGCGTGTACTGGATGTCGACGAAGCGGCGCAGCAGGTCGTCCCGGTCGATCGAGTCGCCCACCTTGAGGTTGACCATGCGGTCCACGTACTCCTGCGGCGTGCCGAGGCCGTAGATGCAGGAGACCGAGGCGACCACGACGACGTCGCGGCGGGTCAGCAGCGAGTTGGTCGCGGAGTGACGCAGCCGCTCCACCTCCTCGTTGATCGAGGAGTCCTTCTCGATGTAGGTGTCCGACTGCGGGACGTAGGCCTCGGGCTGGTAGTAGTCGTAGTACGAGACGAAGTACTCGACGGCGTTGTTCGGCAGCAGCTCGCGGAACTCGTTGGCCAGCTGGGCCGCCAGGGTTTTGTTCGGGGCCATGACGAGCGTGGGGCGCTGGAGCTTCTCGATCATCCACGCGGTGGTGGCGGACTTGCCGGTACCGGTCGCGCCCAGGAGCACGACATCCTTTTCACCTGCGCGAATGCGCTTCTCCAGGTCGGCGATGGCCGTGGGCTGGTCACCACCGGGCTGGAAGGAGCTGACGACCTCGAAGGGCGCCACCGAACGTTCGATCTTGGATACGGGCCGCATGGAATCCACCGTACGACCCCGCACTGACAACCGGGTCTGATCAGCGGCTCTGGGGGGCCCTGGAGCGGCGTCCGCGGTCCGGTCCGGAGCGGACGGCCGTCCGGCGGGCCGGGCGCGCGGTGACCGGATGGGCCGGGATTCCGGGCCGCCGGCTCTCCGCGGGGCTCCAGTCGGCCCGGCCCATGACCATGAGCGGGTCGAACAGGACGACGACGCCGGCCAGGCAGAGGAAGGCCAGGGGGCCGATCATCATGGGCGCGAGCAGGGAGGCCGCCGAGTCGCCGGCCGGACTGGCGCCGGCCGCGCCGTGCAGATGGACGCTGAGAGCGGCCATTCCCATGTAGTGCATCCCGCTGACGGCGAGGCCCATGACGAGGCTCGCCCCCACGCTCCAGAGGAATCCCCGCACCTGTCCGGCCGCCCAGAGAGCCGCGGTGGCGGCCACCACGGCGATCACGACCGAGGCGGACACGGTGAAGGTGTTGTACTCGAGGTTCCCGTTGAGCCGCATCCCGGCCATGCCCAGGTAGTGCATGGAGGCCACGCCGAGACCGGTGATGGTCCCTCCGGTGAACAGGGCCGTCCCGCTGGCGCCCTGGTAGCCGACGATGAAGATCCCGATGCCGACCATCACGATGGCGACGCCCAGACTCGCGAACGTCGTCGGCCGGTCGTAGTGGACGGGGGTCTCGTCGACGGTGAACCCCATCATCGCGATGAAGTGCATCGTCCATATGCCCGACGCGATCGCGACCGAGCCGAGCGCGAGCCAGCCGGCCCGCCACGGACCGGCGACGAGTATCGACCGGGTGGTGCAGCGGAGCCCCAGTGCCCCGCCCAAACAGGCCATGAAGTACGCCACCAACGGTGTGACGAGTCCGTAACTGAAGCCGTCGACCGTGCCCTGCATGCGCGGCTGCCCTTCCGCTGTCGCTCCGTGAAGTCTCCGAAATGCCCCCACCCTCGGGACCGCGGGAGCGGACCGGGCTGAGGCAGAGAGTATGACCCCCACCGGAATGGTCGAACGATTTTCCGGCAAAGAAACACGACCTCCCCCCACCTGTGCGGCGCAAGTGAGCGGACTTGGGCAACTCCATTCAATTCACGGCCATCCCGCTAACCGCATTCGTTGACTCTCTGCTGTCACTCTGTTGCTGTCCGTTATCTCTCGACACAAGGAGTACGCATGCTTGCGCGCGTTGCCGCCGCCACGACCGCCGCGCTTCTTGGGGGAGCCGTTTTGATACTGCCCAGCCCGCACGCCAAGGCCGGCGACCGGACCACGGCCCCGCTGGTCGTCGCCCACCGAGGTGCCTCGGCCTACGCGCCCGAGAACACCCTGGCCGCCATCGACCACGCGGCCGAGCTGGGATTCGACTGGGTCGAGAACGACGTCCAGCGCACGAAGGACGGGCAACTGGTCGTCCTGCACGACGACTCGCTGGCACGCACGACCGATGTGGAGGAGGTCTATCCCGGCCGCGGCCCCTGGAAGGTCAAGGACTTCACCGCGGAGGAGATCGCCCACCTGGACGCCGGGAGCTGGTTCGGCGCCCGGTTCGCGGGCGTGCGGGTGCCGACGCTGAAGGAGTACATGGAGCGTGTCGCGCACAACCACCAGAAGCTCGTCCTGGAGATCAAGAACCCCGAGCTGTATCCGGGCATCGAGCGGCAGACCCTCAAACTCCTGAGCAACGAGGGCTGGCTCGACCCGGTGCACCTGAGGGACCGGCTGATCGTGCAGAGCTTCAGCGCCGACAGCGTACGCATCGTGCACGACCTGCGGCCGGGCATCACCACGGCGCTCCTGGGCACCCCTGCCGTCGCACGGCTGCCCCGGTACGCCCGGTTCGCCGACCAGATCAACCCGGACCACACCTCGCTCTCGGCCGACTACGTGTCCGCGGTCCACGCGCTGCACGGGCCGCACGGGCGGATGAAGGTGTTCGCCTGGACCGTGGACGACCCGGCCGCCGCGCGCCGCGTGGCGGGCTTCGGGGTGGACGGCGTCATCACCAACGTGCCCGACGTGGTCAGCAGGACCCTGGACGTACCGCGCCGGCCGCGCGGTCAGGGCTGAGCCGGAGGCAGACCCCCGGAGCACAACGCCCGTGGCGTGGACCGGTGCCTCCGGCCACGCCACGGGCGTTGTCAGTGGCGGGCCGTACCGTGGAGCGCATGAACAGCCATGGGCCCGACGGGCAGCAGGTCGTGTGGGCGGTCGTCGGCACGGACATCGGTCCGCTGCTCCTCGCGGCGACCCGCGACGGCCTGGTGAACGTCGTCTTCCACGCCTCGGACGCGGTGCGTGACAAGGCGCTCGACCGGCTCGCGTCCCGTCTGGGCGGCACGCCCGTCGAGGCACCGGACTCCCCGCTGATCACCGAGGCGATACGCCAGGTCGAGGCGTACTTCGCCGGAGCGCGCCGCGACTTCGACCTGCCGCTCGACTGGTCGCTGATCTCCGGGTTCAACCGCCAGGTACTGCGAGAGCTGAACTCGGGTGTTCCGTTCGGTTCCGTCGTGGGCTACGGCGACCTGGCCGGCCGGGTCGGCCAGCCGGGCGCGGCGCAGGCCGTCGGGGTGGCGATGGGCTCGAATCCGCTGCCGGTCGTGGTGCCCTGTCACCGGGTCGTCGAGCGCGACGGCGGGATCGGCGGGTTCGGGGGCGGCCTGGAGACCAAGCGGAAGCTGCTGGCGCTGGAAGGCGTCCTGCCCGAGCCGCTGTTCTGAGGTCGCCGTCCCCGCGGCTGGCGCGACGGACCGCGCGGCGCCCGCGGCCCCGGTCCGCGAGCCGTCCCGCCACGCGAGGTCCCGTGGTCCTCAGAGGCTGATGTGGTACGCCTTGCGGAGCGTCTCGTGGACGGTCCACGTCGTGCGGTCGCCCTCACGCAGGACCGCCGCGTCGCCGGGTCCCACCTCGATGACGTCACCGCCCTCGACCTCGATGGTGGCGCGTCCGCTGACGACGACGAAGAGCTCGTTCGCCTCGGTGTCGGTCACCACGCCGGGCGTGATCTGCCAGATGCCGCGCAGCTGCTTGCCGTCGGCGGACTCCCACAGCACCTTGCCCGTCACGGCGGGGTCGCCGGAGACGATCTGGGCCGGGTCCAACGGCTCGGGCTCGAGTTCGGCGTCGGGAATGTGTACGGCGAAGGACGGGGTGGCCTGGGAGTTCGTGGTCATGAGCGCACACCCTAAGGGCATGCCCGCCCGCCGGAGGGAGGAGGGTCTCCTCGCCGCGACGCAGAGGGTCTCCCTCCTCCCCGGGGCGGTCGCGCCTCCGTTCGGGAAAGTCCCGACGCGGAGGCGCGGCCGGGAGGCCCGGCCGGTAGCAGACTCCGCCCTGCGCACAGCCGCTGGCGTCCGACGTCACGGAGCCGAAGGGACGGCGAACAAGCATGAGCGGAAGCGGAAACAGGGCAGTCGCGTATCTCAAGCCGGGTGCGGTCGAGGTCAGGACCATCGACCATCCGACGCTTGAACTGCAGGACGGGCCGGGGGTGGCTGCCGACAACGTCGGCCGCATGTGCCGGCATGGAGTCGTTCTCAAGGTGCTCGCCAGCAACATCTGCGGCAGCGACCAGCACATGGTGCGGGGCCGTACGACCGCGCCGGAAGGGCTGGTCCTCGGACACGAGATCACCGGAGAGGTGGTGGAACGCGGCCCGGACGTCGAGTTCATCGAGGTCGGGGACATCGTCTCGGTGCCGTTCAACATCGCCTGCGGCCGGTGTCGCAACTGCAAGGAGCGCAACACCGGCATCTGCCTGAACGTCAACCCGGCGCGGCCGGGGGCGGCCTACGGCTATGTCGACATGGGCGGCTGGGTCGGTGGCCAGGCCGAGTACGCCATGATCCCGTACGCGGACTTCAACCTGCTGAAGTTCCCCGATCGCGACGAGGCGCGCGAAAAGCTCCTGGACCTGACGATGCTGTCGGACATCTTCCCGACCGGATTCCACGGTGCGGTCACCGCGGGCGCCGGAGTGGGCTCGACGGTGTACGTCGCCGGCGCGGGTCCGGTCGGGCTGGCCGCGGCGGCGTCGGCGCAGCTGCTGGGCGCCGCGGTCGTCATCGTCGGGGACCTCAACGCCGAACGCCTCGCCCAGGCGCGGAGTTTCGGCTGTGAGACCGTCGACGTCTCGCAGGGCGGCGTGGAGGACCAGATCGCACAGATCCTGGGTGAACCCGAGGTCGACGCGGCG
This sequence comes from Streptomyces sp. NPDC005302, assembly GCF_040607345.1. NCBI lineage: Bacteria > Bacillati > Actinomycetota > Actinomycetes > Kitasatosporales > Streptomycetaceae > Streptomyces > Streptomyces sp. NPDC005302. Next base: position 41,534 of record NZ_JBEXGN010000018.1, on the reverse strand, counting down.
GTCGACGCGGTGGGCTTCGAGGCCCGGGGACACGGCAGGGACGCCGAGGAGGCGCCCGCGACCGTCCTCAACTCGCTGATGGGTGTCACGCGCGCGGGCGGGTCCCTGGGCATTCCGGGCCTCTATGTGACGGACGACCCGGGAGGGATCGACCAGGACGCGCGGACCGGGACGCTGAAGGTGCGCCTCGGTCTGGGCTGGGCCAAGAGCCACCGGTTCACCACGGGTCAGTGCCCGGTGATGCGGTACCACCGGGGGCTGATGAAGGCGATCCTGCACGAGCGCGTGCACATCGCCAAGGCGGTCAACGCGACCGTGATCAGCCTGGACGACGCACCGCGCGGCTACGCCGAGTTCGACCAAGGGGCCAGCCGCAAGTACGTCATCGACCCTCATGGGGCGCTCGCGGGCGTACGGCCCGTCTGACCTCGTCAGGGGGAAGGGGTGCTCCCGCGCGTGGGAGCACCCCTTCCCCTGCCCCGCTCTCGTCGGCGGCGCCGGAACCTGCTGTCGGCGCCCCGGCTGTCGTACGCCGTGGGCCCTGGTGGTTTGGGAGGACGCGTCGCCCGCCAGAGATCCAGGGACGGGGAACCTCGACCGACAGGAGACAGACGCGTGATCGTGGTGTCCGAAGAGGTACGGGAGGCGCTCGACGCGCGCCGGCCGGTGGTGGCCCTGGAGTCGACGATCATCGCGCACGGGCTCCCCCGTCCGCGCAATCTCCAGGTCGCGCTCGAACTGGAGGAGGTCGTCCGCGAGGAGGGTGCCGTACCCGCGACGATCGCCGTGCTCGACGGCCGGCCTCACGTCGGCCTGGACGACAAGCAGGTGGAGCGGGTCGCGAACGAGGACGGCATCCGCAAGCTGGGCCACCGTGATCTGCCGCTCGCCGTGGCCTCGGGGGCGAGCGGGGCGACGACGGTGTCCGCGACGGCCCTGCTCGCGGCGCGCGCCGGGGTACGGGTGTTCGCGACGGGAGGGCTCGGCGGGGTGCACCGTGAATGGACGGTGACCCAGGACGAGTCCGCCGATCTGGGGTTGCTGGCGCGCACCCGGATCACGGTGGTGTGCGCGGGCGTCAAGTCGATCCTGGACGTGCCGGCGACGCTGCAACGTCTGGAGACGCTGGGGGTGGCGGTGGCCGGGTACGGCACGGACCGGTTCCCCGGCTTCTATCTGTCCGACTCGGGACACCCCGTCGAGTGGACGCTGGACTCCCCGGAGCAGGTGGCCGAGGTGATGCGCGCTCAGGACGGGTTGGACTCCCCCGAGTCGTCGCTGATCGTGGCGAACCCCGTTCCGCGGGAGCAGCAGCTCGATCCGTCCCTGCACGCGCGCGTGCTCGCCGACGCACTGCGGGCGTGCGAGGCGGAGGGGATCAGCGGGCAGGCGGTGACACCGTTCCTGCTCGGCTATCTGGTCCGGCACACCGACGGAGCTTCGCTCAGCGCCAATCTGGCGGCGGTACGGGGCAACGTTCGCCTCGCGGGACGGATCGCGGCGGCCTGGGCGAGCGCGTGAGCGGCGCGGGGCGGGACGCCCTGGAACGCGCTCCGGCCGGCGCGGAGGGCGTTGACCCCATCGGGGGTTCGCGTCCCGCTCGCGGTGCCCTGCTCGTCGTCGGGGACGTGGTCACGGATGTCGTGGCGCGGCATCGCGGACCCCTCGCGTCCGGCACGGACACGGCCGCCGCCATCCGCACCGTGCCGGGCGGGGCGGGCGCCAACGTCGCCTGCTGGGCCGCCTTCGAGGGCTGTGCCGACGTACGGCTGCTCGGCCGGGTCGGTGCCGACGCGGCGGAGTGGCACGGGCGTGCACTGCGGGCGAGCGGCGTGCGGCCGTTGCTGGTCACCGATCCGGAGGCGCCCACGGGGACGGTCATCTGTCTGGTGGACTCCGGGGCGTCGGCGGAGCGTACGTTCCTCACGGACAGCGGGGCGTCGCTGCGGCTCGCCCCGGAGGACTGGTCGCCGGGACTGCTCGACGGGGTCGGGCGGCTGCACCTGTCGGGGTATCTGTTCTTCTCCGAGCCGTGCCGGGCGCTGGTTTCGGTGGTGCTGGAGTCGGCCCGCGCGGCCGGCGTGCCGGTGAGCGTCGACCCCGCTTCGGCCGGTTTCCTCGGCGCGCTGGGGGTGGACCGCTTCCTGGAGCTCTCCGCGGGGGTGGACGTGCTGCTGCCCAGCCGGGACGAGGCCTGTCTGCTGACGGGGCTGCCCGATCCGGCGGACGCGGCGGCCAAGTTGAGCCGTCAGTTCCCGCTGGTCGTCGTCAAGCAGGGCGGTGCGGGCGCCCTGGTGGCCCGGTCCGGGACCGTCCGGGCCGAGGTCCCGGCACGGTCGGCGACGCCCCGGGACACGACGGGCGCAGGCGACGCCTTCACCGGCGCGTTCCTCGCCGCGCTGCTCGCGGGAACCGCGCCGGAGGTCGCCGCGGTCGCGGGGTGCGCGGCGGGAGCGAAGGCGGTGGAACGGGTCGGGGGGAGGCCATCGGCGGAGGCGGACTGTTGACGGCCGGGGGGGGAGTCGGCGCGTCGTACGGCGGCGCGGCCCCGTCCGTCGGCTCCCCGCCGGGACGGATCGCCACGGCTGTGGCTGCCCGGCGCCGTCGGTCGTTCAGCTCTTGCGCCCCCAGGCCGAGATCATCGGCGCCGTCGCCAGGTCCATGGATCCGGCGGCGACGTTCGCCAGGTGCTGGTCGATCTCCTCGTGGGTCGCGAGGCCCGCCGTGACGAGCTGGTCGCGGATCTGACGGACCGTCGCCGCTTCCAGGACGGTGCATGCGGGGGAGGTGACGGGGAAGTACGCGTCGGCCTCGACGCCGCGCAGTCCCGCCTCACGGAGCAGGCGCGGGAGCTTGCGGCCGTAGGCGAGGTCGGCGCCCCGGTCGGCGAGGAGCTTGCGGAAGCCCTGGCGCAGCCGGTTCGCGAGCTGCTGTTCGGGGCCGTACTCGTCGGGGCAGAGGAGGGGCTGGAGTGCCGGGTCGGCGTCCTCGACGAGGAGCCGGCCACCGGGCCGCAGGGACTTGATCATCGACCGCAACGCCCGCTCCCGGTCCGGCACATGGACGAGGACGAGCCGGGCGTGCACGAGGTCGAAACCCTCACCGGGCGGCTCCTCGGTGCCCACGTCGTGGACGCGGACCTGAACCGGAGGGCGGGCCGCCGAGGCCGCCCACGAGGTGTCGATGTCGGTCGCGACGACCTTGCCGGTGGGGCCGACCTTCTTCGCGAGCCAGGACACCACCGACGTGCCGCCCGCCCCGACCTCCCAGCAGCGCCAGCCGGATCCGATGCCGAAGCGCTCCATGTGCCGGAACGTCGTGGGGTCGAAGAGGGTGGCGAAGGCCTGGAAGCGCTGTCCCGCCTCGTCCTGCTGGTTGTCGAGGAGATACCCGTCGGTTCGCGTCATGGCGAGATCATCCCAGTTGACCGGCTTGTCGGGCCGCCCATCACGCGGGGCGGAGGGGTCGGCCACCCCGCACGGCGGAACGGAATCCTCCATTCCCACAGGCTTTTCCGGTGTCGGAGCAGGACTGGCAGACTGGCTCGCCAGGCGCAGATCGCGGCCCGAGGAGATCCACGCGAGGAGATCCCATGTCCATGGCAGGGAATTTGCGGAAGGTGACGGCGCTGGGTGCCGTCGGCGGCCTCCGCAAGGTGGCGCGGCTGACGCGGCGGCGGCCCCGTGTCGACCTCAGTCACCACGCCCGGTCACCGCTGGGCTCCGCGGTGGTGAACTGCGTGACCTACCAAGGAGGCACCCGGGTCCCGGAGGGACGGGACCTGGTCGACACCGTGGAGCGGATCCGCAAGCGGGACGAGGGGTTCGTCTGGCTCGGGCTGCACGAGCCGACGGAGCAGGAGTTCGCGGGCATCGCCGAGCTCTTCGACCTGCACCCGCTGGCCGTCGAGGACGCGGTGGAGGCCCACCAGCGTCCGAAACTGGAGCGGTACGGCGACACGCTCTTCGCCGTGTTCAAGACGGTCTGCTACCTGGAGCACACGGAGCTGACGGCGACCAGTGAGGTGGTGGACACCGGCGAGATCATGGTGTTCGTCGGGCCGGACTTCGTCATCACCGTGCGCCACGGACGGCACGGCTCGCTGGGCCCGCTGCGGGAGGAACTGGAATCGGATCCGGCGCAGTTGTCGAAGGGGCCGGCCGCCGTCCTGCACGCGATCGCGGACCACGTCGTCGACGACTACGTGAGCGTCACGGACTCGGTCCAGGCGGACATCGACCAGGTCGAGGCCGACGTGTTCGCCGAGGACGGCGCCCGCACGGACGCGGGCCGTATCTACCAGCTCAAGCGCGAACTCCTCGAACTGAAGCGGGCCGCGGTGCCGCTCGCCCGCCCGGTCCAGGAGCTGGCGACTCGGCCGATCCGTGTGATCGACCCGGAGATACAGGCGTACTTCCGGGACGTCTCGGACCATCTGCTGCGGGCCACCGAACAGATAGCCGCCTTCGACGAACTGCTCAACTCGATCTTGCAGGCGCATCTGGCGCAGGTGACGGTCGCGCAGAACGAGGACATGCGGAAGATCACGGCGTGGGCCGCGGTCATCGCCGTGCCGACGATGGTCTGCGGGGTGTACGGCATGAACTTCGACAACATGCCCGAGCTGCACTGGAGGTTCGGCTACCCCATCGTCATCGGCGTCATATCCGTCGGCTGTCTCATCCTCTACCGGGGGTTCCGGCGCAACGGCTGGCTCTGACACACCTCTCGTCCGGCACGGCCGGCCGGACGAGAGTGCGCGCCGCGGAGGACGGATGTGCGTGGGCGTGACGGCTCAGCCCGTCGCGCTCCTCGCGTAGACGCTCTCCACCCAGGCGGCCAGCTGTTCGTCGCTGAGATGCTGGGCGAGGTCGGCTTCGCTGATCATGCCGACGAGCCGCTTGTTCTCGATCACGGGAAGCCGCCGGATCTGATTGCCCTTCATCTCCGTGAGCACGTCGCCGACGTCGGCTTCGGACTCGATCCAGCGAGGCGTGCCGTGGGCCATGTCGCCCGCGGTGACCTGAGCGGGATCGTGGCCCATGGCCACACAGCCGACGACGATGTCGCGGTCGGTGAGGATGCCGCAGAGGCGTTCGTTCTCGTCGCTGATGGGCAGCGCGCCCACGTTCAGCTCGCGCATGAGCTGGGCGGCGCGGTCCAGGGTCTCGTGAGCGGGGATCCACTGGGCACCACGGTGCATGATGTCTCCGGCGGTGGTCATGAAGTACCTCCCGGTGCCGGACGGCCGGCGCGGCGCCGAACACACCGCTAGTCCCGGCGCCCTATATTCTCGCCGCGCTTCAGGGGCTGCGCACCTGGAGATCGGCAGGCCCGGGTGGGTGAGCGGCGGGACCGCTCCGGTGCGGCGGGCTCCAGGAAGCGGGCCGGGGCCGCGCTCGGGTCAGCCGTTCCAGGCGGGGTGGCGGGGGTCGTCGGCGCGTACCAGGACGTCGGCCGTGCGGGCCGGATCCACGTCGTCCTCGTACCGGGCGAAGGCGGGCAGGGTCCAGTGTTCCGCCTCGGGGGTACGGCGGCGGAGGGCGCCCGGGGAGAGGAGCACATGAACGCTGAGGTCGAACGGGAACCAGTGGCGCAGGAGGAGGGGGCCGTGCAGCAACAGGATTCCACCGGGCGGGAGTTGGACGTACGCACTCCGGGTCGCGCGGTCGGTGAGAGGGTCCCAGAGATCGGGCAGGATCCTGCCGTCGCCGCCGGTTTCGAGGGGGCCGAAGACCTCGCGCCACAGGGCGCCGGTGTCGAACCATCCGTCGTAGAAGGCGTCGACGTCCTGGTGCCCGTATTCGAACCGGAGCGAGCCGGGCCGCAGGAAGCCCTCCGTGCCGACGACGAGAGACGGACGGCCGCGGACGCGCAGCGCCTCGGAGACCCGTCGGGCGAGGTCACCGGGGAGGGCTGCCGGGGCTCCGTCGAACGCGACGCGGGGCCAGGGAGCGCCGTCGGCGGGCTTCAGGTCGAGCAGCCGGTCGGCGAGGAGGTCGCCGAGCCGGTCCCAGGTGATCGCTTCGAGTCGCACAGGGCCCATGATGCATCGGTCACCGGGGAGGGCGGGGCGCGGGGAGCCACCAGGGGCCGCCCCGTGGACGGCGGCACGATGCGGGGAAGGAACCACTCATGGCACCGTCCGCCCCTCCCCCGCACCGGACCAGCGGTGCGCTTCTCGTCGTCCAGCCGCTCAGGAAGCGGCACTGCGCCGAGTGCAGGAGCGGTCCGCTCGCCCTGCTGGTGGTCGAGGAGGGCGAGCCGCGCTGTCTGGACTGCGCGGATCTCGGTCACCTCGTGTTCCTGCCGCGCGGCGACACGGCGCTGACCCGCAGAGCGCGGGAGGACAGCGGTCTGTGTGCCGTGGTGGTGCGGTTCGACCGGCGGCGGGGCCGGTACGAACGGCAGGGCCTGCTGGTCGAGGAGGCCGCGCTCGTCCGGGCCGAGGAGCGGTGTCTCGCGGACGCCGAGGCGCGACGGCGTCGCCGGGCCCGGGACGCGCGGCGCCGGGAGGCGGAGGACGTGCGGTTCACCGACGCGTTCGCACGGGAGATAGGCAGGTTGTTCCCGTGCTGTCCCGGCGACCGGGCGTACGCGATCGCCGCGCACGCCTCGGTGCGCGGCAGCGGTCGGGTCGGGCGCAGTGCGGCGGGCCGTGCGTTGTCCGAGGCGGCGGTGACCGCGGCGGTCCGGGCGTCCGTCCGGCACACGGAGACCCCGTACGACGAGTTGCTGATGAACGGGGTGCCGCGGTACCAGGCGCGCCGCCGGATCGCGTCCGTGGTGGACGCGCGGCTCCAGGAGTGGCGTGCCGAGAGGGCGGAGGGGGCGTGAGAGGCCGCGGAGGAAAGGCTCGAACGGTGTCCTGCGAGGGAGCGGGGCGGAGGTTCTGGAGGCTCGCGCATGGGTGCGCGGCACTCGGCCATGGTCGCGGTCGTGCGGGCGGATTTCACTTGTGGTGTCGGCTCACGCTGTGCAGGATCACTGGCTCGGCCTCAACCGCCGCGGCGACGGCTCGGCGGAAGCGCCGGCCGTGCAGGACCTGGGGCGCGCGTCGACCCGCGCGTGGCCGCGCCGGATCTGCGGCACGGGTCGACCCGGGCGTGCGCGGTGTCGACAGGTGACACGTGACCGGTGACCGGTGACCGGTGACGGGTCACGGGTCACCGGTCACGGGTGACGGGTGACGGGTGACGAGGGATCGACGGGGTGACGGGGAGTGGACATGATCGACGGACCGTATTTCGTGCTGACGCTGCTGGGTGTGCTCGGCTGCGGACTCGTGGCGGGGGTGTTCTGCGGGTTCTCCACGTTCGTGATGCGGGCGCTCGCCCAGCTGCCCCCGGCGCAGGGGGTCGCCGCGATGAACGCGATCAACGTCGCTGCGGTGCGGCCGCCGTTCATGCTCGTGTTCGTCGGGTCGGCGGTGCTGTGCGCGGTGCTCGCCGTGGTGACGTTCGTGGTGTGGCCCGGCGGGGCGACGGTGGAGTTGCTGCTCGGCAGCGCGCTGTATCTGTTCGGTTCGTTCGGGGTGACGATCGCGGCGAACGTCCCGCGCAACGAAGCGCTGATGAAGCTGGACCCCGGGACGCCCGAGGCGACAGCGCTGTGGCCCACGTACGTGCGCGAGTGGACGATGTGGAACCACGTGCGCACGATCGCCTCGGCCGCCGCGGCGGTGTCCTACGCCCTCGCCCTCACCTGAACCCGAACCGGCCCGTCGCCGTCCGCCTGCGTCTCCCTCCGCGCACCTCGTCGCCGTACCCGGGTGAGGCGGCGAGGTGCGCGGAGGGGACGTACCGTGGAACAGAGGAGTGCCGCCCGGATTGTGTGGTCGATGACGCCCTGCGGTCGTGCGGTCCCGTACCGGTCCGCGTACGCGAGGGAGACGGCCATGGCCGATCCCAAGGGGTTCATGACCACACCGCGCGAGGAGTATCCGCGCCGGCCCGTCGAAGAGCGTGTGCGGGACTGGAACGAGGTGTACGTCCCCGGGGCCCTGCTGCCCATCGTCAGCCGGCAGGCCGACCGGTGCATGGACTGCGGCGTCCCCTTCTGCCACGAGGCGTGCCCGCTGGGAAATCTGATCCCCGAGTGGAACGACCTGGTCTCCCGTGACGACTGGCGGGCGGCGAGCGACCGTCTGCACGCCACGAACAACTTCCCCGAGTTCACCGGGCGGTTGTGCCCCGCGCCGTGCGAGGCGGGCTGCGTCCTGGCGATCAACCAGCCCGCGGTGACCATCAAGAACGTCGAGGTCGCCATCGCCGACCGCGCCTGGGAGGACGGGCTCACACCGCCGCGGCCGCCGGACCGGCTCTCGGGCCGGACCGTGGCGATCGTCGGTTCGGGGCCCACCGGGCTCGCCGCGGCGCAGCAGCTCACGCGGGCCGGACACACCGTCGCCGTGTACGAACGTTCGGACCGGATCGGCGGCCTGCTGCGGTACGGGATCCCGGCGTTCAAGATGGAGAAGCGGCAGCTGAACCGGCGGCTGGCCCAGATGCGGGCGGAGGGGACCAAGTTCCGTACGTCGACGGTCATCGGCGTCGATCTCGGGGCGCGGGACCTCACGTCCCGCTACGACGCCGTGATTCTCGCGACGGGTGCCACCGCATGGCGTGATCTGGACGTGCCGGGGCGGGAGTTGTCCGGCATCCACCAGGCGATGGAGTATCTGCCGCTGGCCGACCGGGTGTGCGAGGGGGACTTGGAGGTCTCCCCGCTGTCGGCGGCGGGCCGGCACGTGGTGATCGTGGGTGGCGGTGACACGGGGGCGGACTGTCTGGGGACGGCGGTGCGCGAGGGTGCCGCGTCGGTCACGCAGCTCGACATCTACGCGCAGCCGGAGGCGGCACGCGACGAGGGCGTCGAGCCGTGGCCGACGTATCCGAAGATCTACCGGCTCTCCGGCGCGCACGAGGAGGCCGGCGCGCTGGGGACGGCGCCCGCCGCGCACGCGGACGCTCGGCTCTTCGCCGCGTCCACGCTCCGCTTCACCGGGGACGAGCACGGCCGGGTCGGCTCGCTGCACCTCGTCGAGGTCGACGCGCGGCGCCGACCGGTCCCCGGTTCCGACCGGACGCTGCCCGCCGACCTCGTCCTGCTCGCGCTCGGCTTCTCCGGGCCCGACCGGCACGACGGCCTGATCGACCAGCTGGGCCTGGCACTTGAGCCGCGCGGCACGATCACGCGGGGCCCCGACTTCGCCACGAACGTCCCCCGTGTGTACGCCGCCGGTGACGCGGCACGCGGCCAGTCGCTCGTCGTGTGGGCGATCGCCGAGGGCAGGGCGGTCGCCGCGGCCGTGGACCGTGCGCTCAGCGGGTCGGACCGCCTGCGCCTGCCGGCCCCGATCGGCCCGTACGACCGCCCGATGACCGCCTGAGCGCCGGAGGCCGGGCCGTCGTCCTCCACGGTCACGGCCATGACCACGCCACGCCATGCCATGCCACACCACGCTTCAGCGGCGCTCGTCGGTTCCGGCCACCTTGCCCGTCGACAGGGCGACCCGGTTCCAGGTGTTGATGGTGAGGATCAGGGCGAGGACATGGCCCAGTTCGGCGTCGTCGAAGTGGGCGGCGGCCTCGGCGTAGACGTCATCGGGAACGCCCGCGTCGGCGACCCGCGTCACCGCCTCCGTCAGGGCGAGCGCGGCCTGCTCCCTCGGCGTGAAGAAGTGACGGGCCTCGCGCCACACCGCGACCATGTGCAGCCGGTCCTCGCTCTCCCCGGCCTTGCGGGCGTCGTTCGTGTGCATGTGGAGGCAGTAGGCGCAGTGGTTGAGATGCGAGGCACGGATCTGGATCAGTTCGACGAGGGCCGGGTCGAGCCCTTCCCGGGCCGCCGCGTCGAAGCCGATGAGCGCACGGAAGACCTTCGGCGCCGCCTTCGCGAAGTCGATCCGCCCGGTCCCGCCGGCGCCGGCCCCGGCTGTGGTGGCCTCCGTGGTGGTCGTGCCGGTCGTCGCCGCGGTGTTCGTGTTCGTCGTCATGACCATGAATCTACGCGGCCGAAAGACCGCCGGTAGGGTGCATTTTCATGACGGATTCATGGGTCAATTCCGCGGAGCGGATCGGCGCCGACCTGCACCTTGAGCTGTCGGGTCCGGGCGGACGCAGAGCCGCGCTGACCCGTGCGCTGCGCGAGGCCGTACGCAGTGGGCGGCTCGCTCCGGACACCCGGCTGCCGCCGTACCGCTCGCTCGCCGCGGACCTCGGGATCGCGCGCAACACGGTCGCCGACGCGTACGCCGAACTCGTCGCCGAGGGCTGGCTGACCGCCCGGCAGGGCTCGGGCACCCGGGTCGCGGCCGGGGTCACTCCCCCGCCCGGCAGGCGACGCCGGGACGTTGCCACACCCGTAGCGGAGAAGGCCGCGTCCCACGCGCCGGGCTCCCGGCACACCGCGTCCCACGCGTCGGGCTCCCCGCACGACCTGCGGCAGGGCACACCGGACGCGTCGTCGTTCCCGCGCGCCGCCTGGCTGGCGTCCTACCGCCGGGCCCTGCAGCAGGCGCCCAACGAGGCCTTCGGGCCCGGCGATCCGGCCGGACGCGTCGAGCTGCGGGAGGCGCTCGCCGAGTACCTGGCACGCGCGCGCGGGGTGCGCGCGGAGCCCGGACGGATCGTGATCTGCTCCGGGTTCGCGCACGCCCTGCGGCTGCTCTTCCCCCGGGTCCTGCGGGGCCCGCTGGCCGTCGAGTCGTACGGGCTCGGCTTCCACCGTGCGCTGCTGGCCGACGCTTCCGTGCGGACCGTGCCGCTGCCGCTCGACGAGGACGGTGCCCAGGTCGGGGAGTTGGGGCGGGAGCGGGCCGTACTGCTCACTCCCGCACACCAGTTCCCCACGGGAGGACCGCTGCACGCCGAGCGGCGCGCGGCGGTGATCGACTGGGCCCGCGCGCGGGACGGGGTGATCCTGGAGGACGACTACGACGGGGAGTTCCGCTACGACCGGCGGCCGGTGGGCGCGTTGCAGGGGCTGGACCCGGAGCGGGTCGTGCACATCGGCTCGGTCAGCAAGAGCCTGTCACCGGCGCTGCGGCTCGGCTGGATGGTCCTGCCGGAGCGGTACGTGGACGCCGTTCTGGACGTCAAGGGGGAACGGGAGGCGTGGGCGGGCGTGCTGGAGCAGCTGGCCCTCGCCGACTTCATCGACTCGGGTTCCTACGACCGGCATGTGCGGCGGATGCGGCAGCGGTATCGGGGGCGGCGCGACCGGCTCGTCACCGCGCTCACCGAACGGGCTCCGCACGTCGAGGTCACGGGGATCGCGGCGGGACTGCACGCGGTGCTGCGGCTGCCGCCGGGAACGGAGGGGCAGGCGGTGGAGGCGGCGGCCCGGCGGGGAGTCGCGCTCGACGGGCTGGCCGGCTTCCGGCACCCGGAGGCGGTGATGTCCGCACCGGACGGGCTGGTGGTCGGGTACGCGACACCCGCGGAACACGCGTACGGGGCGGCGCTGGAGGCTCTGTGCGGCGCACTGCCGCCGAGGTGAGCGCGCCCACACGTGGGGCGGGCGCGCAACTCCTGCTGTTACTGGGTGTGTTCGCCGCGGACTCTCCAGGGGCCCGCGCCTCGGTGACGGATCATGTCGGCATCACATTCAGGAAGTTCGGAGAAAAGGGCACTCAAGTGGTTCAGGAGAGAAGGAAGTCCGCCTCTCCCGCCTTCGCACCCTGGATGAACGCCGTCATCTCACCCGGCGTGTAGATGAGGGCGGGACCGTCCGGGTCCGCCGACTGGCGTACGGCGATCCGGCCGTCGGCGAGCTTCATCGCCTCCAGGCAGTTCCCGCCGTTCCCGCCGCTCCACGGCTTGTGCCAGCCCTCGCTGCCGAGTTCACGGGCGGGCATTCCGTTGTAGATGCGCAACTGGCCTGTCCGCGTGTGCATGCGTTCCGGCTTGATGCGTTCCATTCACAGCTCCTTGCGGAGATCCCGGAGGATCTCCTTCGTGCGATGTGCCGTGGCGGCCTGCGCCGCCATGCGGTCCATGACCTCCAGGTGGGTCGCCACCTCGGAACGCGCGTCCAGGTAGACGGCGCCGGTCAGGTACTCGCTGTAGACCATGTCCGGGAGTTCCGGCACGGCGAACCGGAACAGTACGAACGGCCCGTACGTGCCGGGATGCGGGCCGTTGGAGAACGGCATCACCTGCAACGTCACGTTGGGCAGCTCCGTGACCTCCAGCAGTCTGTCGATCTGCGCGCGCATGACCTCGGGACCGCCGATGGCGCGGCGTAGGGCCGTCTCGTCCATCACGGCCCAGATCCGGGGCGCGTCCTCCCGCGTGAGGAGGGCCTGGCGCTGCATGCGCAGGGCCACATGGCGCTCGATGTCCTCGGGGCGGGTCTGCCCGATGGCACCCGCCTTCATGACGCCGCGGGCGTAGTCCTCGGTCTGCATCAGGCCCGGCACGAAGTGGGGTTCGTAGGAGCGCAGAAGGGCCGCCGCGCCCTCCAGGCTGACGTGCATGGAGAACCAGTCCGGCAGGATGTCGTGGAACCGCTGCCACCAGCCGGGCTTGTTGGCGTCCTCCGCCAGTTGGACGAAGGCCTCCGCCTCCTCGTCGCTGACGCCGTACGACTTCAGCAGCAGCTGGAGGTACGGAATTTTGAGGGAGACCTCCGCCATCTCCATCCGGCGGACCGTGGCCGGGGCGACACGCAGGATGCGTGCGGCCTCTTCACGCTTGAGACCCGCGCGTTCCCGCAGGTCCAGCAGTCGCCGGCCGAGGACGACCTGGCCGACCGTCGGCGCGGACCGCGGTTCGCTCACGTCCACCTCCACTGAATCCGGACAGCCCGGGCAGCGCCGTTCGGGTTCTTCCTCGTCTTCCTCGACGATCCCAACTGGCGCCGCTCGGGATGCTGTTGCAAGCAGTGTGCCACGCGCCTCCACGGCGTCATACAGCACTCTGCATTTTTCAGAGTGACACTTGCCAAGTGTTCACGGCGGGGCGATAGTGGCAAGCGTGATTCCGTCCGCGCCGTTAGGAACAGACACCGCCGAAGACCGGTCCGGTCTCCGCGCCGCCCGAGGGCATCGCCCCGGCGCGGCAGCCGAACGGCGGTTCCGCTTCGAGCTGGCCGCACACCCCGGCTCCGTGGCCCGGGCGAGACGCCTGACCCGGTCCCGCCTGTCCGGCTGGTCGGTGTGCGAGGACACCTGCGACACGGCGGCCCTCGTGGTCTCCGAGCTGGTCACCAACGCGATCGTGCACGCCGCCGGGCAGCGCGTCGTGTGCGAACTGCACGACGTCGACGACCTGGTGCGTATAGCCGTGTGTGACGAGGGATGTGCGCCGGGTGAACCGCGCCCCTCGTCGGAACGGCCGGACGAGGAGCACGGGAGGGGATTGCTTCTCGTCGCGGCAGTGTCCAGGGCCTGGGGGGCCCAGGACACCGGGCCCGGCCTGCTGGTGTGGGCGGAGCTCGCGCGCTCGGCAGGCCGGGCCCACAAGAACGACGACGGCGTGGAAGCGGTGCCGGAACCCGTCGGCCTGGACGACCTGGACCGGCTCGAAGCCGTTTTCGGGGCCGGTTCCGCACCGGCGGCACCGCCCACCGTGCCCCGTGACTCGGGGCAGGGCCACGCGGGACCGGACCAGGCGATTCCGGACCAGGCCCGGCCGGACCACACCCGCCCGGAGGACGGCTCGCCTGACGCGGACACCCGCCCGCGGGCCGATCTGGGCTGGAGCGCGAAGAAGCCGCCGAACGACGGTCGGGGGACCGGGGCGGAGGGGGCGGAGGGGTCCTGGAGGACAGGAACCGTGGGGGTTCCCCGGGACCCCTCCGCCCACAGCCGGCATCAGGATCGGGATCGGGATCGGGATCGGGATCGGGATCGGAGGAGTCTGTGAGGCGTACGCCGACGGCGGGACTCGCGACGCGGGCCATGAGCCTGGACACGCTGGTCCGGATGAAGCGCGGGCAACGCACGCCCGAGCCGTCGAGACGTCTCCCCGTCCCCGACGATATGACGGTGCCGCTGGGCTGTGACGCGGTATCGGTGCCCGCCCGCCTCGGCCCACTGCTGCTGTCGCGGCTGCCCCGCGTGGGCTGCGTCTACGCGGACCCGGCGCACTGGTGGTGGATCGTTCCTTCCGACTCCGATGTCGCCCTGGAATGGCCCGCGCCCGCCCACTACGCCACGGGGGCCGTCGTGCCGGACGCCCCGCAGATTCCCGGGCTCATCCACAAACCGGATGGAACGCTTCCGTACACCCCGCCGATCCCCCTGTATCTGGCCGTGTGCCGGGTGACGGGCACGACACCCGTCTGGTCGCGTCCGATCAGCGCCTGAGCCACCTCGCAAGGCCCCTCGGTCATGCCGTCCGCCCGACGGTCCCGGGGGCTCGCGGGGACCGCCCGCCGGTGTCGCGGGTGCGCCCGGAGTGCGCCGATCGCCGGCGAACGCCACCGGCCGCGCCGATGGAGCGTCACGTTCCCGGGGAAGGGTCCGTGCGGGCCGGCCCGGGAGGGGCTGTGTCCGCAGCCCCCGGGGAGGCCGCTCGTGGAGAATCCCGCACCCCAGCGCAGCACGCGGAGGAAGAGGTCCCCGCGGAAACGGAAGCGTGATGACGAGGGTCCTCCGTCGTCGGACTCCGAGCGGTTGCTGTTCGGCGGACCGCTCCGCTACGACATGGGCTGGTCCCAACACGCGGACGCCTTCCTGGAGTTGAACCTCCGCGCGATGGTGGCACGACTGCCGTCGCTGCTCGCGTCCAGCTTCCGCCTCGCCTGGACGGCGGATCCGCGCGCGGCCCGGGTGGTGGTGACGGCCGAGGTGGCGCGGGGCGGGACCCAGGCCGTCGGCCTGCTCGCCGTCAACAGCGCGCTGGGGCGGCTGATGGCGAGCGGCCCGGTCGACGACCGACTGCGGGGAGCACTCCCGGCACTGATCACGATGGCGGCCGTGATGGTGGTGGGCACACTGCTGCGGGCGGCCTCGACGTACGCCACCGGCCGCCTGGAGCCGAAGGTCGAGCGGGTGGCGACCGAGCTGTATCTGGAGCGGGCGGCGGCGGTCGAGCTGTCGGCGATCGAGGACGACGCGTTCCACAAGCTGCTGGACACCGCGCAGTACGGGGCCCAGTCCGCCCGCCGCATGATCAGTGTCGCCACCCGGGTGGTCAACGCGCTGATCTCGCTCTGCGCGGCGGCCGGTGTCCTCACCGTGCTGCATCCCGCCCTGCTGCCGCTTCTCGTGACGATGACGCTGCCGAGCGCCTGGAGCGCGCTGACCATCGCCCGCCGCCGCTACGAGTCGTTCCACACCTGGGTGCAGCACGCCCGCGCCGGACATCTGATCGGCAACCTGCTGACGGAGCCCGCGGCGGCGCCGGAGATCCGGGTGCACGACGTCGGGCCGTTCCTGCTGCGGCACTTCCATGAGATGTCGGAGACGGCGGAGGCGGAACAGGCGCGGCTCGCGCGGCTCTCGGCCCGTACGGGACTGATCGCGGCCGCCTGGACCGGGCTCGCCACGGTGGGGACGTACGCCACGCTCGGCGGTCTGCTGCTCGCCGGGGCGATGGCACTCTCCGTCGCCGGTACGGCCGTGATCGCCATCCGCACGGGCTCGGCCAGCCTCGACACCCTCGTCCTGGAGATCAACTCCCTGCACGAGGAGGCCCTGTTCGTGGGCGATCTGCACCGGCTGTACGCCGAGGCGGCGGAGCGGGCCATCCCCACGGGCGGCGACCCGCTGCCCGACGATCCGAGCGAGGTCCGCTTCGAGAACGTCACCTTCAGCTATCCGGGCGAGGCGAGCCGGCCGGCGCTCGCGGACGTCACGCTGAGTCTGCCGCTGGGCAGGATCGTGGCTCTCGTCGGGGAGAACGGTTCGGGGAAGACGACCCTGGTGAAGCTGCTCGCCGGGCTCTACAAGCCGGACGGCGGCCGGATCCTGTGGGACGGTGTCGACGCGGCGACGGCGGACCGGCGGCAACTCGCGGGCCGCATCGCGATGGTGGCGCAGGACTTCAAGCGGTGGCCGTTCACGGCCCGCGTCAACGTGGCGGTGGGACGTACGTCCGCTCCCCTGACGGAGGAGCGGCTCGCGTAGTCGGTGGCGGAGGCGGGCGCGGAGGATGTGGTCGCGGACCTGCCCCGCGGCCTGGACACCCTGCTGGCCCGCGGCTTCAGCGGCGGACACGAGCTGTCGGGCGGGCAGTGGCAGCGGCTCGGCATCGCCCGGGCCGCGTACCGGCGCGGCCGCATCCTGATCGTGGACGAGCCGACGGCGGCGCTCGACGCCCGGGCCGAGCTGGAGGTCTTCGAGAAGATCAGGGCCCTGGCGGGGACGGGGCAGACGGTCGTTCTCATCACTCACCGCCTGGCGTCCGTGCGCCATGCCGATCTCGTGCACGTCCTGGACCAGGGCCGGCTCGTGGAGTCCGGGACCCCGGACGAGCTGCTGGCCACGGGCGGGGTCTACGCGGAGCTGTACGCGCTGCAGGCCGACCAGTTCACGGCGAAGGTGCCCGCCCCCAAGGGCGGCTGAGCCGTACGGTGCCGGCCCGGCGGCGCGCGTTCCCCGCTCCGCTCGCGTCACTCACGGCGTTGCGCCTCACTCGCCCAGGTCACTCCCGCCGACCACGACGAGAAACGTGTCGGAGGTGAGGTCCATGACGACCTCGACGGTCTGGCCCTCCTTGCGGCGCGCCTGCGCGAACTCCTCCGCGGGCCACGACCCGCGCGGTCCGCCGGCCGGAAAGCGCTCCAGCACCATTCGCCCGTTCACCCTGTACCTCCATGTCGCGCTGCTCTTCAAGAGTTAAACGCCTGCCAGGGGGTGAACGACTCGGGAAGTGACAGTACTGAGACGAAGCCGACACCGGGTCACGGAGCCCGATGTGGCGCGCGACACACCAGAGAAAGAGAGAACATCGCAGGTCAGCGGCCTGGAGCGGTCCCGTCCGCGAGGCGGCGGGATGGCTTCAGTCGTCGTACTCGTCGTGGTACCGGATGCGTTCACTCCCTGCGGGCGCCCCCAGTGCGGACGCGCGCCCCCGGGGCTCCTCCCACTCCTCCTGTCGCCCCAGCGCGGTGAGGTCGAGCAGGGAGGTCGTGGAGCCGAGCCCGTCGAGGCCGCGCTCGTACGTGGAGTACGTGTGGAAGACACGGTCCCGGTCCCGCAGGAAGCAGCTCACACCCGGCCGCTCGGCGGGCTCGTCGCCGCCGGACGAGACCTGGAAGTCGTGGTTGAAGTCGCTGTCGTACGACGAGTACCACGGCACCGTCCAGCCCATCCGCGCCTTGAACGGCAGGATCTTCGTGTACGGCGTCCGGGACACGACGGCGAACTCGGTGCCGCGGGCCCGCAGATGGGCGAGGTGTCCGATCTGGTCGAGGAATCCCGAGCAGCTGCGGCAGCCGGCGTCCCATTCGGGGGCGAACATGAAGTGCTGGACGACGAGTTGGTCCCGTCCGCGGAAGAGGTCGAGCAGGGTCGCCTTGCCGTCGCCGCTCTCGAAGACGTACTCCTTGTCGATCTCGACCATCGGCAGGCCGCGCCTCGCCGCGTTGAGGGCGTCCCGGGCGCGGGTCGCCGCCTTCTCCCTGACCAGCAGTTCTTCGCGTGCGGCGCGCCACTCCTCGCGCGAGACGATCTCCGGAAGCGTCATGTGCCCCTCCAACGAAACGGTGCCTGCTCTGTGCTGACCGGCGGGAGGAGCGGAACTCATCGGAGTTCCGGGATTTCTTTTTTCGCGGCCGCGAGAGGCCGTTGTCCGCGGCGGTCAGCCTCCGGTGGTCGCTGTCGCCGGCCGCACCGGGGCGGGCGTCAGGCCCACGCGCTCGCGGTGCTCGGCCAGTTCGCCGAGGAGCTGGGTGACGCGCTCGGTGTGCTGGGGGGCGAGCCGGCCGGCGTCGTCGAGCTGCACGGCGCACGCGGTGGCGGTGTCGACGAGGCGTTCCAGGGTGACGGCGACGTCGTCCGTACCAGCGGAGTGCCGTGCCAGGGCGGGGAGTTCGGCGGCGGCCAGTTCGATGGCCGCCCGAGCCTCGGCCAGGGAGCGGTAGGCCTCCCGGCGCAGCACCCAGCGGCCGGGGCGGTCGTCGGCCGTTCCGTCGTCGAGGACGTGGGCGAGGTAGTCGTCGGCTGCCTGGGTGGCCCGGGTGAGCCGGGCCCGTACGGTGCCGCCGCGCTGCCCGAGCGTCGGCAGGTGCCCGACGACCAGCACGATCGCGCAGGCCAGCAGGGTCTCGCCGAGGCGGTTCCAGGAGGCCTGCGGTTCGCCGCCGACCATCACGAGGGCGAGGACCAGGACGGTGACGACGGCGGTCTGGGCGGCGAAGTGCCGGGTGGCGACGGGGATGAGGGCGCCGCTGAGCGCGACGAGGGCGACGAGCCCTTCCGGCCGGGGCAGCACGGCCGCGAGGCCGGCGAACGCGACGGCGCCGAGCACGGTGCCCGCCGCCCGGCACAGCACGCGGGAGGCGAGCGGTCCGAGGTCCGGCTTGACGAGGAAGACGGCGGTCGCGGGGAGCCAGTACCAGTGGGGGTGGTTGCCGTACCAGCGTGCGTGGTGCAGCACCTGGGCGACGGCGACGGCGGTCCCGAAGCTGAGGGCGACGCGGATCCCGTACTCGCGTCCGCCGGAGCCGAGGGCGGTGCGCAGGTGGGAGACGGCGGTACGGCGGCGGGCGTGCAGGGCGTCCCCGGAGCCCCGGTCGAAGGTGTCGGCGGCGTGCAGCAGCGCGTCATGGAGGGCGCGCAGCGCGGGAGCGCCGGAGGTGTCGTGCGGCGGGCGGGTGCGGCTGCCGGGGACGGCGGGTGCGGGCAGCGGCCCGGTGGGGGCGCCGGTTCGGACGGCGTGGGCGAGCCGCCGGGGTCCTTCCGCGGCCCGTCCGGGCAGGGGTTCGCCCGCCCAGGCGAGGGCGGTGGCGGCTTCGGCGAGGGGCAGTGCGGCGGCATACTGCGCGCGCAGCCGCCGTTCGGCCGCGGAGCTCGCGTATCGCCGCAGCCGGGGTCCGGTGAGGGCGTCCTGTGCCTGGTCGAGTGCGGCGGTGAGCGCGACGCGGGCCCGGGGCGCGTCCGGTCCCCCGGCCGCGAGCAGCAGCCGGGCGACGGCGTCGTACACCCCCGCGACGGCGTGCCGCTCGCCGTCGAAGCGGTAGTCGCCCGCGGTCACGGCGGTCGTCGGCAGGACGAGGCGCAGGCCGAGGAGCCAGGCCGCGCCGCCGAGGAAGAGGAGCGCGCGCTGCCATCCCGGTTCGGGCAGCGGCATGCCCGCGCCGATGGCCGAGGCGACGAGGAGCTGGGTCCCGGCACCGGAGGCGACGGGTCCGATCGCGCTGACGGCGCCGGCGAGCAGCCCGAGCGCGGTCAGGACGAGGGTGAGGGTGACGGCGCCGGCGTGCTGTCCGGTGTACGAGCCGACGAGCAGCCCGGCGGCTCCGGCGAGGGCGGGCACGCCGAGCCGTTCGACGGCGACGCGCCGGCTGCCCGGCCGGTCGTTGATCCCGGCGAACATGGCGCCGAGGGCGGCGACGACTCCGAGAGAGGTACGGCCGCTCAGGACGGCCGCGAGCAACAGCGGCCCGGCGGCGAGCGCACCGCGCACGACCGCGTTCCAGGGGACAGGTCCGCGCTGTCTGCGCAGGGCGTGGGCGAGCCAGGGCGGTACGGCGACGCGGGTGGGGCGCACGGGGCTCCTGTCGGACGAGGCGGGTGCCTTCGGGCGACGTCGGCCGGGCTGGTGCGGTCCTACGGTACTGCGCGTTGCCGGTGGAACGTGATCGCGTACATGTCCACGGTGTGACGGTTCACGGGAGGACCGGATTCTCTGTGCACGCGATCAAGACGTGGGATGCCCGTCTCCTCGAAGCGGGAGAGCACGACGTGAGGAGGAGCGGGTCCGAGGGCGTAGCCGGCCCCCGGACCCTGGAAGTGCCGCCATGTCGCACACCGGCACGCTTGAGGACCCAGGTCAGTCGTTATGTCGCCGCGTCCTGCCTTTGGACCACCACGCATCGAGCTGCGCGGGCTGGACTTGAACCAGCATTTCGACGTCTGGGGCCTGGGCCCGGTCGATCCGGCGATCGGCGGCGAATGCTGAGTCTGGAGCAAGAGTCTGAGATTGATCACGGTCTGCCTCTGCCGATTGGGCTACCGCGGCTCGTGGGCACTCGGTGGAGTGCCGCTGGTGCCGCGGGGAGGACTCGAACCTCCACTGGAACCGTGCATTCACGACAAGCTTCAGGTTCAGCTTGCGCTCCTCGCGCACCCCGGCCGTGATGATGTGGCCGGGGAGTTTCAGAGGCTACTCCTGTGCGAACAGGTAGCCGAACACCGCGTCCCCCACCCGCTGGTCGACGACGTCCTCGCCGTTGGCCTCCTCGCGGGCGAACTTGACGGCCTGCTGCAACTTCTCGACGCGGTCGAGGAGTTGGTTCACGCGGCGGGCGGGCAGGGCGCCGGAGAACTTGACGGTCGTCCAGTAGCCGACGGGGATGTCCTCGTAGTACACCTCGACCTGGGCCGGGTGGTTCTCGGTGGCCTCGGCCTTGACGTGGTTGCGGGGGACCTTCTTCGTGCGCAGGGTCCGCACCGGCTCGGTCTTCCAGGCGTCGGTGGACGGGTCCCGCACCCAGGACTCCGAGGCGTCGAGGACGGGCAGCTTGCGCACGAACGTGTTGAGGTCGGTGAGCTGCTTCTCCAGGAAGAGCAGGTACGACACCGGTACACCGGGGACGAGGACGCGTCCGTCGACCTTCACGTCCGCCCGCGCGGAGCAGTTGGCCCAGTCCTTGGTGGCGGTCACGTCGAACAGCCGGGTCAGGGTCGCCGCGGTGTCCCGCAGTACGTCCTCGGCCTGCACCTGCACCCGGGTGGACTCGGGCGGGAGCTGCTCGCCCTCCTCGTCCTTCGGCTGGTAGGTCCGCGAGATGCCGGCGAGCAACGCCGGCTTCTGGAGCCCGTGATGAGCAGCCGTCAGGTCCTGGTGGGACTTGGACTTGATGCCCTTCTCGACTGCGATGATCTGATTGAGTTTCGCCACGTCGGTGACCGTAGCAGCGCCAACAGGGCTTGTTCGAGGCATTATTCGTACGGAGGATGCGGCGCGGCCTGTTCGACGGCGGCGAACAGCCGCTCCGCGGCGGTGAGGACGGCGGCCAGCGACTCGGGATCGCGGCCGGCGCGCTCGGCCAGTTCGTCGACGCCTCGGAGCCCGGCCCGTTCCAGCAGCCGCTTCTCGTTCGTCACCCACTCGCCGCGCGCCGCGAGCACCCCGTGGCCGGTCTGGACGGCGGCCGTCGCCAGCGCGCCCAGGGCCTCCGTGACGCGGCCGGCGGGGGCGTGGTTGGCCAGCGCGTAGGAGAGGTTGGCGCGCGCGCTGCCGAACCAGCGCGCCGAGGCGTGCGCGCGGAGTTCGGGCGGGTAGCCGTGCGGGCGCGGGATGTCGTCACCGCGCAGGACGCGGTTGACGGCGAGTTCGGCGACGATCAGGTACGTGGGGATGCCCGCGAGGTGGAAGAGGAGCGGCTCGATCGCGAACCGGCCGGCCCGCGCCCGCGTCAACTCGCTTTCCACGACGTCGAGATCCCGGTAGTGGACGTCGACCCGGCGTCCGTCGACGGTCAGCCAGGCGCCGCCGTTGAACACCCCGCCGCCCCAGCCGCCGATCTCGGAGACCTCCCCCGGCCAGCCCACGGCCCTGAGGTCCTCGGGGTCGAACGCGCCCCGATAGTAGACCGCGAGGTCCCAGTCGCTGTCCGGCCGATGCGTGCCCTGCGCGCGCGACCCCCCGAGCGCCACGGATCGCACGCCCGGCAGAGCGAGGAGCCGGTCGGCGACCTGTTCGAGGAACGCGTCGTCATCCGCGGTCAACCGAACCGGCCTCCCGTTCTCGGTGTTCATGGCATCGAGGTCCACGGCGTCGAGGATGGTCGCGGACGGCCTCGGCGTCGAGTGGTTTTCCCGGGGAAACCGGCTGCGGGACCCCCGGTCCGCGGCGCATCATCGGCGGGTCGCCCCCACCGGACCCCGCGTCCGCCCGCCTGTCCGTCCGTCCATCCGTCTGCCTGTCTGTCTGTCTGTCTGTCCGTCAATCTGTCCGTCTGTGCGTCCGTCCGTCGCCATCCCCTCCCCGACCGGAGCTCCCATGATCCAGCGTGTCACCGTGCCCAGCCTCTTCGCGCCGCCCGTCTACGCCCACGCCTCCGTCGTCGAGGCCGGGACGCGGCTGGCCTTCCTCGCCGGGTCCGTGCCGCTCGACGTCGACGGGAAGCTGGTCGGGCCGGACGATCCCGTGCGGCAGGCCGTGCAGGTACTGGCCAACCTCGACGAGCAACTGCGCGCCGTCGGAAGCGACATGGCGCATGTCGTGTCGACGGACGTCTACGTCGTCAGCGCCGAGCCGGCGGTGCTGTCCGCCGTCTGGGAGGTCGTCGAGGAATCCGGGCTCAGCGCCGGCCCGCACTCCTCGACCCTGCTGGGCGTCGCCTGCCTCGGGTACACCGGACAGCTGGTGGAGATCACGGCGACCGCGGTCGTACCGGACACCCCGTAGCGAGGTCAGCCGCGCGCGTTCGCGGCCAGTTCCAGCGCGTAGGACGGCCACCACCGGCCCGCGGCGGGGCCGCCTCGGCAGGTGCCGTCGGACTCGCCCGGTCGTTTGATCCACAGGTAGGCGTCGATCAGCGGGTCTCCGGTGTGCCGGGTCGGTGCCCGGCCGAGGGCACGGCCCGGCGGGTTGCACCAGAGGTCGGCCCCGGGTCCGAGGTAGGTGCCGTTGCCGTTGCGGCTGGTGTCGATGAGAAGGTGCGTGCCGCCGAGCAGGCCCGAGAGCCGCTTCCCGTACGCCGAAGTGGACCTGTCCGAATGGAAGTTGGAGACGTTCAGGGCGACTCCGTCGGCGCGCGCCACGCCCGAGGCCCGCAGCGGGCCGACGAGTTGGGCGGGGTCCGGGATCCAGCCGGGGTTGCCCGCGTCGAGGTAGACGCGGGTGCCGCGCTGCCGTCCGAGGCGGTCGACGGCGTACGCCAGCAGCGCGTACCGCTGCGCCGCGTCGGCCCGGGCGCAGCCGGCCACGGTGTGCGGCACGGCGTCCGGTTCGACGACGACGTAAGCGCTCCGGTCGCCGAGGCCCGCCGCGAAGGCGTCGATCCAGGAACGGTAGGCCGCCGCGCTCGGGGCTCCCCCGGCGGAGTGAGCACCGCAGTCGCGGTGCGGGATGTAGTAGGCGACGAGGACGGCGATGCGCTTCTGCTGCGCGGCGGCCGTCGTGCGGTCCCGGACGGCCGCCTCGGGGTTCGGACCGGTGAGCCACTCCGCCTGGGGGCGAGCGGCGATGCGGTCCATCAGGTGGGCGTCGGCCGTGAGCCCCGCGGCGCGCCATGCGACCGCCTGGCGTGCGGCGGGCGACCCGGGTTCCACGAAGAAGGACTCGTCGGCGGCACCGCGCCGGCCACTAGGACCCGCCGCGTCGTGGCCGGTGACGGTACCGGGGGTGCAGGCCGTGCCGGTGGCCCAGATCCCGGCCAGCACGGCGGCGACCAGCGCTCTCCTCAGTGGCACGAACCGCTCCGTTCTCTGTGCCGGTGCCGTCCACCGGCCCGGCGGCCGGACCTGTGTCCGCTCTCCGGGGAGTCTGGGGCCGGCAGGGGCGGCCGACGGTCCGGCATCGCCCGGGTCGCCGAGGGATCACCCCGTCGGAGGGGGGTGTCCGGGCGCCGGGCGGCCCCAGGTGCGGCGTTTGGGGAGCGGTCGCGCGTAGCCGCCCGCCCTGCTCGTGGTCAGCCCGAGGGACACCAGCGACTCGGCGAGTTTGACCGCCGCGGCGACGCCGTCGACCACGGGGATCCCGAGCTTCTCGCCGACCGCCCGTTGCAGGCCGGTCATCCCGGCGCAGCCGAGGACGAGGACCTCGGCGCCGGCCTCCCGGGCCCGTTCCGCCGCGGCCACGAAGGCGTCCTGGGTGCGAACGGTGTCGCCCAGGTCGAGGACGCCGAGGCCGGTGCCGACGACGGCGGCGCAGTTCTGGGCGACTCCGGCGGCGTGCAGGCTGTCCTCGATCTGGCCGCGGGAGCGTTCCAGGGTGGTGACGACGCCGTAGCGGCGGCCGAGGAGACAGGCGAGGTGTGCCGCGGCCTCCGTGATGTCCACGACCGGGACGTCGAGGAGTTCCCGTGCGCCCTCCCGGCCGTGCTCTCCGAAGCCGGCCAGCACGACGGCGTCGTACGGGCCCTCGTAGGTGCGCAGGGTGTCGAGGACGGCCGCCGCCGAGAGGTAGCTGTCGAGCCAGCCCTCGGCGGACTCGGGTCCCCAGGCGGGGGTGAGCCCGAGCACGGTGGTGCCCGGGCCTGCTGCGGCCCGGGCACCTCGTACGATCTCCTCGGTCATCTCCTGCGTCGTGTTGCAGTTGGTGACGACGATCCGCACGCTCAGCCCTCCACGGGAACGGTGTCGTGGGCGGGAGCCGGTTCGGCCGCGGCCCGCTCGGAGCGGCACAGCAGCGCGTAGAGTCCGGCCGCCATCGCCGTGCCGATGAACCAGGAGTACGGGGCCACGTCGCTGAAGTCCTTCACCAGGGCGAGGACCGCGGCGACCGCCGCCGAGGGCAGGAACGCCCACAGCGCCTTGGGGTTGAAGCCTCGGCGGTAGTAGTAGCGGGAGCCCGGCTGGGCGTTGAAGAGCTGCTCCACGTCGACGTGGCCGCGCTTGACCCAGTAGTAGTCGAGCATGATCACGCCGAACAGCGGTCCCAGGAAAGCGCCGAGGCCGCCGAGGAAGTAGTTGACGACGGTGGGGTTGGAGAAGAGGTTCCAGGGGGTCACGACCAGTGCGGCGACGGTGCTGATCATGCCGCCGACCTTGAACGTGATCTTCTGCGGCCAGACGTTGGCGAGGTCGTAGGCCGGGGAGACGAAGTTGGCGACGATGTTGACGCCCATCGTGGCGATGGCGAAGGTCAGGGCGCCGAGGACGAGGACCCAGGTGTTGCCGACCTTGGCGACGAGGAGCGCCGGGTCGGTGATGGCCTCGCCGAACGCCTCGATGGAGCCGGCCGTGACGATGACGGACACGATCACGAAGGCCGTGGAGTTGATGGGCAGGCCCCAGAAGTTGCCGCGCCGCACGGTCTTGTAGCTGGGCGCGAAGCGCGAGAAGTCGCAGAAGTTGAGCATCAGCGTGCCGTAGGTGGCGAGGATCAGCCCGACGGCGCCGAACCACTGCCGCCACTGTTCGCCGACCGGCACCGGGTGCGGGGTCGCGGTGAGCGAGATGCTCCAGCCGGCCTTCGCCAGGACCCAGATCGCGAGCGCGATCATCACGAGCCAGATGGCCGGTCCGCAGAAATCCTGGAACTTGCGCACCGACTCCATGCCCCGACTGATGATCAGCGCCTGGACCAGCCAGAGGGAGACGAAGGACGTCCAGCCGAGGGCGTCCAGGCCGACGAAGGAGTGGTGGGTCCACGACTCCAGACCGGGCCAGGCCGCGAGCAGCATGACGTTGACGGCGACGGACGCCAGGTAGGTCTGGATGCCGTACCACATGATGGCGATGACGGCCCTGATCAGCGCGGGGATGTTCGCGCCCCAGACGCCGAAGCTGATGCGGCTGACGACCGGGAAGGGGACCCCGGTGCGCTGTCCGACGCGGCCCATCAGGTTCATCCCGGCATAGATGATCACGAAGCCGACGAGCAGGGAGGTGAAGATCTGCCAGACGTTCATGCCGAGGACCAACAGGCCGGCCGCGAACGTGTAGTTGCCGAGGTTGTGGACGTCGGACATCCACATGGCGAAGAGGTCGAAGACCTTCCAGTTCCGCTTCTCGGCGGGGGCGAGGTCTTCGTTGGTGAGCCGGGGGTCGGGGACGAACGCTGGTGCACCGGTGGCTTCGGCGCGATCGGCGAGGGACACGGGGCCTCCATGGACGAGGGGACGGAGGGCGGCGGTGCGGTGCGGGCATCCGAGCGAGGCGTGTTTGGTATACCAAACTGCCGACATGGTCCCGCCGTCAACCGTTCCGACCGATGTCCTTGCGGTTACGGCTCCGTAAAACACCTCCGGCGTCGGCGAAGATGGGCCCATGACGAAGATCGACCCCCTGGGCGCGGGCCCGGAACGCTCCGGCGGAGCGCCCCGGCGTCCCGACGCGGAGCGGGTGCCCGCGGGCGGGGAGCGGGAGCCCCTCGGAGCCGTGCGCGAGCGGGTCCTGGCGACCCTGCGGCAGGAGATCATGGCCGGACGGCTGCGCCCCGGCGACCGGCTGGTCGAGCGCGAGCTGGCCGAGCGGTTCGGGGTCTCCCGGGTTCCGGTCCGCGAGGCGATCCGCGCGCTGGTCGCCGAGGGCTTCGTCCTCTTCGAGACCCCCCGCCGGACCGTCGTACGCCGGCTCACCCCGACGGACGTCGCCGAACTCTTCGAACTGCGCGAGGCGTTGGAGGTCTACGCGGCCGGACTCGCCGCGTCACGGGCCACCCCCGATGCGCTGGCCGAACTCGCCGCCCTGCTCGACCGCGCGGCCGTCGCGACCGGTGCCGACGACGCGGAGGCCATCACCGACATCAACACCGCGTTCCACGACCGGATTCTCGCGATGGCCGGCAACAGCCTCCTGATCTCCGTCATGGAACCGGTCGACGGCCGGCTCCGCTGGCTCACCAGGCAGAACGAGGAGTGGCCTCAACTCCTCACCGAACACCGCGAGCTGTACGAGGCCGTGGCGTCCGGCGACCCCGAGCGGGCCCGCGCCCAGGCCCTCACCCACGTCCAGGCCAACTACCGCTCGACGGTGCGCCATCTGTTCGGCGAGGCCTGACGGGGTGGCGCACACCCGCTGACCCGGCTTGCCCCGCACGTGTCCGCGCGGCCCGGCGTCATCCTGCCGCGTACCGGTCCGTGGCCTCGATCAGTGCCTCCGCCATTCCGAGGGCGCCGGTGTCGTGTCCGGCGTCGTCGACGACCACCAACTCGCTGCCGGGCCACGCCTGATGGAGCCGCCACACGATGCCGAGCAGGTTCCCGAAGTCGAGGCTGCCCTGGACCAGGGTGCCGGGAATGCCGTCGAGCAGGGGCGCGTCCCGCAGGACGGCGCCCTCGTCGTCGCCGTCCCCGAGGAAGTGGCCGTTACCCCAGTAGTGCGTGACCGTGCGGGCGAAGCCCATCCGGAAGACGGGGTCCTCGAAGCGCTCGACCCAGCGGGGCGGCGCGGGAACGGTGGCCGTCTCCCAGTCGGTCCAGGCCCGGGCCGCCCGCTCCCGGGTCTCCGGGTCGGGCGAACCCATCAGCCGGTTGTACGCGGCCGCGAGGTTCCCGGCGCGTTCGTGCTCGGGCAGCCCGCCGAGGAACCGGTCGAAATCCTCGGGGAAAATCCGTCCCAGTCCCCTGGTCAGCAGGGCCACTTCGGCGTCGGAGCCGGTCGCCACACCGGTCAGCACCAGCTCGGACACGGCGTGCGGATGGGTCTGCGCGTACCGCAGTCCCAGCACCGACCCCCACGACACACCCCACACCAGCCAGCGGTCGACGCCGAGGTGGGCGCGCAGCGCCTCCAGGTCGCCGATCACGTGGGCCGTCGTGTTGACGCCCATGTCGGTGGCGGGGTGGCTCGCGTGCGGGGTGGAGCGGCCGCTGCCGCGCTGGTCCAGCAGAACGACGCGGTACTTCGCCGGGTCGCACCAGCGCCGGAAGTGCGGGGTGCATCCCGACCCCGGGCCGCCGTGCAGCATGAGGGCGGGCTTGCCGTCGGGATTGCCGCAGACCTCCCAGTACACGCGGTTGCCGTCCCCGACGTCGAGCATGCCGTGGTCGTACGGTTCGGTCTCCGGATACAGGGCCATCGCGCGAGGCTAACCCCGTTCGGGCAGGGTCGGCAGCCCCGCGGTGCGGGCCGCCCTGCGGAGCACCTCCCGGAGCATCACGGGGGTGAGCTTTCCGGTGAAGGTGTTCCGCTGGCTCACGTGGAAGCACCCGAAGAGTTCGAGGGGGCCGGCGCCGTCCGGGTCCCGCGGCCGGTCCAGCGTCACATGTGCCCCGTGGCCGAACACCGGCCGGGGACGCGGGACTTCCCACCCGGACGCGGCGAACGCGGGCAGCGCCGCCTGCCAGCCGAAGGCGCCGAGGACGACCACGGCACGCAGTGTGGGCCGCATCAGCTCCAGCTCCTGGACGAGCCAGGGGCGGCAGGTGTCGCGCTCCTCGGGCGTCGGCTTGTTGGCCGGCGGTGCGCAGTGCACGGGTGAGGTGATGCGGACGCCGTACAGCTCCAGGCCGTCGTCCGCACGGACCGCGGTGGCCTGCGAGGCCAGGCCGACCTCGTGCAGTGCCGCGTAGAGCACGTCGCCCGACCGGTCCCCCGTGAACATCCGGCCGGTGCGGTTCCCGCCGTGTGCCGCGGGCGCGAGTCCGATGACGAGGAGGGAGGCGTCGGCCGGTCCGAAGCCGGGCACCGGGCGCCCCCAGTACGTCTCGTCGGCGAAGGCGGCCCGCTTGGTCGCGGCCACCTCCTCGCGCCAGGCGACGAGCCTCGGACAGGCCCGGCAGCCGGCGATCCGCGCGTCCAGCCGCTCCAGCCCGTCCGCCAGGTCCGGCCGGTCCGGCCCGGGATCACCGATCACCATGCCTCCACCGTACGACCGCACCGGGCCTTGCCGGCACCTGGGTCATCGCCGCTCCGGCACCTAGCTCATCGCCGCCCCGACGGCGAGGAAGCCGCAGATCAGCAGGAAGAGGATGGCGAGGAGGGGCCACACGAAGCGGAGGTACTTGTCGTAGCCGACCTTGGCGAGGGCGACGCCGCCGATGGTGACGGCGGTGGTGGGGACCCAGAGGTTCATCCAGCCGCTGGCGGACTGCCAGGCGGTGACGACGACGGCCCGGGAGACGCCCGCGAAGTCGGCGAGCGGGGCGAGGATCGGCATGGCGAGGGTCGCGTGGCCCGAGGTCGAGGGGATGAGGAAGGCGAGCGGCAGGTTCACGACGAAGACGATGATCGCGAACAGGCTGGAGGAGGTGCCCTGCACGACACCCTCGATGGAGTGCAGCACGGTGTCCGTGATCTTCGAGTTGTTCATGATCACGGTGACCCCGCGGGCCAACACGATCACCAGCGCGGGCGAGATGAAGTCCGCGGCGCCCTGGATGATCGTCGCGCTCAGCTTCTGCTCGCCCATCCGGGCCACCACCCCGACCAGCACCGCCGCGCACAGGAACAGCGCGGCCAGCTCGGGGAAGGACCAGCCGAGCTCGAATCCGTAGGGCCGCGCGTCCGCCTTGCCGGTGAGCGCGCTGGACCACGGGACGACGGAGAAGATCATGAAGGCGAAGACCAGGACCGTGGTGGCGAGCACCGCCTTGTGCAGGCCGGTCAGTTCGGGCACCTCACCGGCCGCGTCCCGCGCGTGCTCGCGGTCCCCCGGCAGGAAACCGGTGATCGACCGCTCCGGCCGCTTCTGCACCCGCCGCGCGTACCGGATCACGTACGCGACGGTGACCGCCGTCAGCACGACCCACATCACGAACCGGAGCACGATGCCGTCGCCGAGCGAGATGTCGGCGGCGGACGAGGCCACGCCCGTCGCGAAGGGGTTCACCGTCGAGCACAGCACCCCGATGCCGGCGCCGAGGATGATCGTGCCGACCGCCACCATCCGGTCGTAGCCGAGCGCCAGCATCAACGGCACGATCAGGCCGTAGAACCCGAGGGTCTCCTCGGCGAATCCCTCGACCGTGCCGAGAACCGAGAACACCACCATGATGCCCGCGATGAGCAACGCCCCCCGTGCCCGCAGCCGGTGCGCGAGCAGACCGATGCCCCGGTCGAGCGCGCCGGTCGCGAACACCACGGTGATGAACGCTCCGATGGCGAGCACGAACAGGAACACGCCCGCGCTGCCGTACAGTTCACCGGCGAAGTCGGGTCCGACCTGGGCCGTCTTCTCGTCCAGGATGCCGTAGAGGCCGTTGACGGGTGACAGGAACAGGTCGTTGAGGCGGTCGACGAAGCTCTCGCCGGAGTCGACGCGGTGGTAGGTGCCCTGGATCGGCCTGCCCTCGGGCGTACGGTCGTACTGCCCGGCGGGGATCAGGAACGCCAGCGCCCACACGGCGATCGTGACGATCGCGAGGACGGTCAGCGCGCTCGGGAACGTGAACTTGCGTCTGTGCGGCGGCTCTTCGGTGTCCGACGGCTTCGTCTCGGTGGGAGTGCTCATCGCGCTGCGGCCTCCCCGGGGGCTGCGGTGACGGTGGGTCCGTCCGTGGCCGAGCGGGGCGCGCCGGCGGTCATGAGGCGGCTCCCGGCCGGAAACCGGCCGCGTACTCGCGTACGAACGCGCACATCGCGACCACCGTGTTGCGCAGCTCCGAGAAGAGGACGCGTTCGTTGGGGGCGTGCAGGTTGCACATGCTGTCCTGCGCGCCGAACAGCAGCACCTCGGCGTCGGGAGCGGCCCGCGCGAGTCCGTTGACCAGCGGGATGGACCCGCCGGTCGCCACGTACGACGCGTCCTCGCCCCATGCCTCGCGCAGCGCGGTGAGCGCCGCCCGGTAGGCGGGACCGCCGGTCGACGCCTCGTAGCCCGGCCCGGTGTCGCCCGGCGTGACGGTGAGCGGGACGCCGAACGGGCGCAGCGCGCGCAGATGATCGACGAGGAGCCCTCGCGCCTCCTTCGCGTCCTGGCGCGGGTGGAAGCGGAGGTTGAGCTTGGCGCGGGCATACGGCACGACGGCCGACGCCGCGTGTTCGACACTCGGCGCGTCCAGTCCGATCACCGTGATCGCGGGGCCGCTCCACAACCGCTCCCCGAGGCTCCCGCTGCCGGTCAGCGGCACACCGTCGCACACCCCCGCGAGATCGCGGAACTCGTCCTCGGTGTACGTCGTCCCGCTCCATTCCTCGCGCCGCAGCCCCGCCACCGCCACGTCGCCGTGCACGTCGTGCAGCGTGGACAGCGCGTTCAGCAGCACGAGCAGGGCGTCCGGTGCCGCTCCTCCGAACTCGCCGCTGTGCCGGGGCTCCTGGAGGGTGCGGACCTCGACGACCACCTCGGACGCACCGCGCAGACCGGTGGTGAGGGTGGGGGTGCCGGGGCGGAGATTGCCCAGGTCGGCGATGACCATCGCATCGCACGCGAACCGTTCGGGATCGCTCGGCGGATAGTCGTCGAAGGGGCTGCCGTACTCCTCCTGACCCTCGAAGACGATCTTCACGCCGACCGGTGGCCGCCCCTCGTAGGCCCGCAGCATGCCCAGGTGCGCGATCACGTTGGACTTGTCGTCGGCGATGCCGCGCGCCCGCAGGCCGCCCTCGACGGGGGTCGGCTCGAAGGGCGGTGACAACCACAGCTTCTCGTCGCCGGGCGGCTGCACGTCGTAGTGCGAGTAGAGGAGGACCGTCGGCGCGTCCGGGCTGGGCGGCGGGATCTCCCCGAAGATCACGGGGGCGGTGTCGGGCAGGTCGATCCGTTCGACGCGTTCCACCCCGACGTCGTGCAGCATCCCCACGAGGAGGTCGTGGGCCTCCCGCACCGGCTCGGCGGGAAATCCGGGGAAGGCGACGGAGGGGATGGCCGCGAGCCGTTCCAGATCGGCGCGGAGGCCGTCCATCAACGCGTCGACCTTCGCTGCTGTGTCCACCGCGGTCCCCTCTGTCGTTCTCCGGACGGCCTCACCCGCCAGCCTCGGCGCACTCCGGGGGCGCCGCATCCGGGGTGGTCCGTGCGACGGAAAAGCCGTGCGGGGTCCCGGACGACGGGGGTTAGAGTCGGGACATGGCTTCTCAGGACGCTGACGGGGAGATGGACGGCGCGGCCGCCACGCGAACAGGACGTGGGGTCGCCGCCGACTCGGGCGCGGACGGCGGCGGGGGCCGCGGCGCCGGTGACCGCGCCGCGCGCGGAGCCCACGGCGACGGCCGGGGCGCCGGCGGTGGCGACGCCCGGAGAACGGGTGGGCGGTCCGCACGCGGCGCGGGCGCACCCGGTGCGACAGCGGCGGGCGGGGCAGGCGTGCGCACCACGGGCGACGCCGTACGTGACGGGGACACCGCCGGGGCGGATTCCGACGCCGGTTCCCCGGCCGGTTCCCTGACCGACCCCCCTGCCGACTCCGCTGCCGCCGCGAAAGCCGCCGCCGTGATCGCCGCCGCGGGTGCCGGTCCCGCCGCGGGCCAGAGCGTGCGGATCGACGCCTGGATCTGGTCCGTCCGTCTCGTCAAGACGCGCGCGGTGGCCGCCACCGCCTGCCGCGGCGGCCATGTGCGGGTCAATGGTGAACGCGTCAAGCCCGCGTACGGCGTGCGCGTCGGCGATGAGGTCCGGCTGCGCCACGAGGGCCGTGAGCGGGTCGTCATCGTGAAGCGGGTGATCCGCAAGCGGGTCGGTCCGCCCGTCGCCGTCGAGTGCTTCGTCGACAACAGCCCGCCGCCCCCGCCCCGCGAGGCCGTGGCCCCGGCCGGCATCAGGGACCGGGGAGCGGGCCGCCCGACCAAGCGGGACCGCCGCGACATGGAACGCCTGCGCGGCATGGAGGCCGGCTCGTCCGGCCCCGTCAAGTCAGCCGGGCCCGCCCCGGGCTCCGGGCGAACGGGTGGCCCCACGGGTTCCGAACCGTCCCGCCGCTCCCCCGGCCGCCGCTCCTCCGGCTCGTAGTACCGGAGCCCGGAGACCCGCGGCCCGGAGACCCACAGCCCGGCCCGGCAGCCTCGTTCGGGCCGCAGGCTGCGGCTGCGCGGCCCGGGCAAACTCCGGCGGCCTGTTTCGGGCACCCCCGGCTCGGCCACGCCCGGCAGCTCCGGCAAGCCGGCTCGGAAAGGCGACTCAGGCGAGGCGACCGAGGCGACTCGGGGACATCCGCAACTGCGGCTAGGCCGGCTCGGACACGCCCGGCAGCTCCGGCAAGCCGGCTCGGAAAGGCAACTGCGGCGAGGCGACTCGGGGACATCGAAACTGCGGCGGAGTTGGCTCGGACACATCGGCAACTCCGGCAAGCCGGCTCGGGCCGATGATCGGGGCTGCCGGACCGGCTCCTTCGTCAGCCCGCGTCGTCGGCTGCCCGGATTCCGCCGTCGTCAGCGCTCCCACCAGTCCCGGGCCGCCAAGCTCCGACCCCCCGCCGCCTGCCGCCTAGCCCGTGCCCCTGCCCCTGCTCCTGCTCCTGCTCCTGCCACCGCACGTCGACGAGGGCTCCCCCGCTCAGGGGGAGCCCTGCGTCCGCGGACCTTCGTCACGCGCGCTGTCCCACCCGTCGTCGGACCAGGTCGAGCAGTTCGGTCGTGTGGCCGCGCCGGGCCCAGGCGATCAGGGCGAGCGGCAGCATCAGGATGAGCGGGGTCGCCGGGTACGGGCCGTCGATGACGACGTTCACGATGAAGGCGCCGACCATCAGCGCCATGAGGGCCACCGCCGCCACCGAGTCCAGGAGCGGGATCATCAGGGCGATCCCACCGGCGAGTTCGAGCGCCCCGATGATGTACATCCCCGTGTGGCCCCAGCCGAGCTTGTCGAACGACTCGACCGCCGAGGGGTGGGCGATCAGCTTGGGCACGGCGCTGGCGATGGCGAAGAAGAGACCGAGGACGACCTGCAGGGCGGTCAGGGCGATCCGGGCACGACGGGAGCGCGTGGTGGCGGCGGCCGGGGCGGAGGTGGCGGCGGGGAGGGTGGTCTCGGACACGGTGGTCTCCTGTGTGGAAGCGGTGGTTGCTGCTTTCGAGGAGATAGACCGTGGGGATACCCGGAACTCATCGGTGCGAGCGAGGATCTGTTTCCGGCCCCACCACAGGCCCCGGACCACGCGTCACCGCACCCCCACTGACGCCTTCACCGCTCTGGCCCTCTCCACGCATCGCACCCCTCCTCCGCCTGCTCCCCTCGCACCCCCACATCACTTGCTCCCCCGCGCCTCGCACTCTTCCTCCGCCTGCTCCCTTCCCACGCTCGCGCCCTTACACCGATTGCTCCCCTCCCGCGCCTCTCACCGTTCCGCCGCTCTCACCGGCCTCACCCCTTCACTGCCCTCACCCACATCCCGTCGTCCGTCAGGTACCGGTCCACTCTCAGGCCGGACTCGCCCAGCGCCTCCTCGAACGCGGCCGGGGTCAACGGCCGGGAGAGGAAGGTCTGGGTCCAGGTGGCGTCCGGGAACGTGTACTCCGCGCGCACCGAGTTCACCCCGTCACCGACCGGGTCCGCGGACAGGATGCGGGCGACGAAGCCGGTCGGGTCCGCCCGCTCGCGGGGGACGTCGCTGTGCCAGTCCAGGCCCTCGCGCTGGATCAACACGCATCCCTCGGCGGCGACATGGCGCGCGCAGGTGTCCAGCAGGGCCCGCCGCACGCGGATGTCCCCGGCGTGGACGAGGAACGACGCCAGCATCACCACGTCGAACGTCTCGCCGAGGTCGAGGTCCTCGATGGCGCTGCGCACGGTACGCGCCCCGCGGACGTGCTCCAGCATCTCGGCGGACTCGTCCACCGCCGTGACGGCGAACCCGCGGTCCAGCAGCGGGTGGGTCATCCGCCCGACGCCACAGCCCAGTTCGAGGATGTGCGCGGCCGGCGGCACCGCGGCGGTGATGATGTCCGGCTCGCTCCCGACGGGCAGCCTGGCGTACAGCTCGACCGCGCAGCCGTCCGGAGTGATGGCTCCGGGTCCCGTGCCCTCGTATCCCTGACGCTTCTCGATCCTCATATCCGTCCAACGGACGGCATGCGTACGGCCGTTCCCCTCCCCTGTCACTCGTTCGGGTCACCCTCGTTCCCCGCGAGGAGGAGGAGCCTGTCGGCAGGCACAGGAGGCTTGCGCGGAGCCGACGCGGAGCCGACGCGGAGCCGACGCGGAGCCGACGCGGGGGCCGCGCGGGTGCCCCGCGGACGGGAACTCGTGTCCTACAGCGCGAACCAGCCGCTTCCTCCGTACCAGTGGCCGCCGGCGCGCAGGTGGTCCCCCACCGCGCGCTCGACGCTGCTGCGTCGCGGCAGCCCGTCGACCGGCAGATCCGGGTCGCCGAAGACGAACCCGACCGGCACCCCGTCGTCCGGGCCGGTCTCCTCGGACTCGACGGCGAAGCGGTCCTGGAAGCGGATGATGTTGGAGTCGGCCGCCAGGTACCGCTTGAGCTGCGGGTCGAGCAGCCAGGAGTGGCAGTAGGCGATCTCGTGGCGCTCGTCGGGGTAGTGGCGGGCGAAGAACGCGCGGGCCAGAGCGAGCGAACGGTCGCAGGCGGCCGGGGAGAGCGGGCCGCGGAAGTCGGTGATGTGCAGGCTGAGGCAGGGGTCGCCCGGCCCCGCTCCGAGGCCCGCCGCGGCGACGGCACGGCCCGTGCGCTGTCCCAGTACCGCCCGCTGGAGCTGGAGACGGCCCAGCTGGAACAGCTCGCCGTGGAAGTGCAGGGCTATCCACCAGGGGAAGAGCAGTCCGGGGCCGCCCGCGCGCCGGTGGTGCACCGAGACGTGCCGGCCCAGGTCGGCGAGGGTGCGCCGGGACACGTCTTCCGGGATGCCGCGTTCCTGGTGGTGGGCGCGGACGTACGGGAGGGCCGCGACGAAGACGAAGAGGGGGAAGCAGCGGCCGAGGGCCCCGGTCGACGCGGGGAGAACAGGCGGCTCCCAGGCCGTGCCGACCTCCCCCATGTCGCGGACGAAACGGGTGACGCACCGCGCGAGGAGCGTCACGGCCTCCGGATCGGCGGCCAACCGCCCGCGCAGGGAGACGAGTTCGTTGATGTGCTCGTGCGGCACGGACAGGTCGAGCAGGACGTCGGGCAGCTCGTCCGCGTCCGGGATCCACACCGCCTCCCGGGGCGGCCCCTCGCGCTCCAGGTCCTTCAGCCACTCGGCCAGCCTCGCGTCCGCCCGCAGCTCCTTCAGCAGCACTGTCGCCTCCCCCCGGCGGCCGCCATCGGGGCCGCTCTCCTTTGGTGAACGTGCACCACGAAGAGTACGTTTCCCCATAGGAACGGTGATCCTGATGCGTACGGGCAGTGAACCGGTGACAGCGCGCAGTGCTCTGCGGCTGCGGTTCTGGCTGAGCGCGTGGGGGCTGATCTGGGCCGTCGCCGGAACCGTGGCCTTCGTGCTGGCGGGACGGCCGGGCTGGGCGGCGGCCTGCGCGGTGCTGTGGCTGCTCGTCAGCGTGGACATGGTGATGATCGTCCGGCACATCCGGCAGGGGCCGCACTACCAGCCGGGCCGTGACGTCCCGCCGTACGAACCGGTCGAGGAGCGGCCGGTTCCCCGTCCGCCCCGCCCTCCGCGTCCGCCGACGCAGCACCCCTCGAAGCCCTCGCATCCCTGACGCGGCCCGCTCGTCGTCCCGAAGCCGGGTCCACGGGGCGGGCGGCGCGTGCGGGGATTCGTTCTAGGAGTCGAACCGCGCCGCTTCCAGGTACTGCGGCTTCGGGTCGAGCGCGGCCGCCAGTCTGAAGTGGCGCTTCGCCTGCTCGGGGCGTCGCTGGCGCTCATAGGTCCGGGCGAGCGCGAAGTGCGCGAACGCGTTGTCCGGTTCACGCTCCAGGACGATCGTGAACTCCAGCTCGGCGGGGCGCAGTTGCGCCGCCGCGAAGAAGGCACGCGCGCGCAGCAGCCGGGCCGCCGTGTTCTCGGGATGCGCGGCGATGACAGGGTCGAGGAGCTTCACCGCGCCCTGCGGGTCACGCGCGCCGAGCAGCTGCTCGGCGGCGCGGAAGTCGATGACATGCGTCTCCGGAGTGCGTCCGGTCGGTCCGCTGATCTCGGGCACGGCAGAGTCCTTCCCTCGCTGCAACCGTTCAACGCCCCTCGCGCGGGATGCTATTCCTGGGGCTGTCGGGCCCTGCGCGCGAGATCACCCCATACGTCGGCCACGCGGCGCTCCAGATCCGCGAGCGGTACGTCGTTGTCGATGACGATGTCCGCGACCGCCAGCCTCTTCTCGCGCGGGGCCTGCGCTGCCATGCGGGCGCGGGCGTCCTTCTCGGTCATACCGCGCAGCCGGACGAGCCGGTCGAGCTGGGTCTCCGGACGGGCGTCCACGACGATCACCAGGTCGTACAGCGGGGCGAGGCCGTTCTCGGCGAGCAGGGGCACGTCGTGCACGACGACGGCGTCCGCCGGGGCGGCGTCCTCCAGAGCGCGCGAGCGGGTGCCGACGAGGGGGTGCACGATCGCGTTCAGTGTGGCGAGGCGCTCGGGGTCGGCGAAGACGATCGAGCCGAGCCGCGGCCGGTCCAGTGTGCCGTCGGCCGTGAGCACGTCCTCGCCGAAGGCGTCGACGACCGCCGCCAGCCCGGGAGTTCCGGGCTCGACGACCTCGCGGGCGATGCGGTCCGCGTCGATCAGGACCGCCCCGTGCTCGACGAGGAGCCGGGACACTTCGCTCTTGCCGGCGCCGATACCGCCGGTCAGGCCCACTTTCAGCATGTCCGGCAGCTTAGGGCCTGGCACCGACAGCGCACCGGCCCGGGACGCCCGCGGTCCGGGGACACGGGCTCCTGCGGCCGGGCGTCGTCGTCAGGAGTCGCCCTCGCGCTCCGCCAGGAAGCGCTCGAACTCCAGGCCGATCTCGTCCGCCGAGGGAATGTCCACCGGTTCCGCGAGCATGTTCCCGCGGGTCTCGGCGCCCGCCGAGGCGTCGTACTGGTGCTCGAGACCCTGGACGAGCGCGACGAGTTCCTCGTCGCCCTCCTGGATCTGCCGGTCGATCTCGGTCTGGGTGCGGTGCGCCTCGGTCCGCAGGGCGTGCGCCATCCCGGGAAGCACCAGGCCGGTCGCGGCCGTGATGGACTCCAGCACGGTCAGCGCCGCGTCGGGGTACGGCGACCGCGCGATGTAGTGGGGCACGTGCGCGGCGACACCGAGCACGTCGTGTCCGGCCTCCATGAGGCGGTACTCGACGAGGGACTCGGCGCTTCCGGGGACCTGCGCCTCGTCGAAGGGGCTGCGGTGGCCGGGCACCAGGTCGGTGCGGTTGCCGTGCGGGGTGAGGCCGACCGGGCGGGTGTGCGGGACGCCCATGGGGATGCCGTGGAAGTTCACCGAGAGGCGGACGCCGAGCCGCTCCACGATCTGCTGCACGGCGGCGGCGAAGCGCTCCCACTCGACGTCCGGCTCGGGGCCGGAGAGCAGCAGGAAGGGCGCACCGGTGGCGTCCTGGACGAGGCGGACGTCGAGCGTCGGCTCCTCGTACTCCGTCCAGCGGTCGCGCTTGAACGTGAGCAGCGGGCGGCGGGCCCGATAGTCCACGAGCCGGTCGTGGTCGAAGCGGGCCACGACCTGGTGGGGCAGCGAGTCGAGGGCGCGGTCGACGATCTGGTCGCCCGTCTCACCCGCGTCGATGTATCCGTCGAAGTGGTAGAGCATGACAAGACCGGCCGACTCCTGGGCGAGTGCCATGTCGACCACGGCCAGCCCCTTCGGCTCCCATGCGTACAAACCCTGCGGATCAAGCACTGTGACCGCTCCTCCTCGTGTTCGTACTGCACAACATGGTGCGGAGCACGGACATTCCCGTTCCGCGCTCCGCAGCGCCCTCGTCGCGTTCTCCCGTCCGCCACGAGCGGCCCGGGTCCCCGCGGTGACGGGAACCACGGGGACGCCACGAGCACAGCACACGCGTGTTACGAGGACGGCACGCGCGCGTGGAGGGTCACGACGACAGCACGCGCGCGTGGAGCGCGCTGACGGCGTTGCGGGCGGAGGTGAGGGCGCCGTGCTGCCAGGCGTCGGTGTAGCTGAGCCAGTCGCCGGCGAAGTAGACGCGTCCGGTGGGCCGGTTCAGGGGTGTGTAACGGGGGTCGTCGGGTCCGCCGGGGGTGTCGTGCCAGGCGGCTTCGAGATGCGGTGTCTGGCGCCAGTGGTGGGAGAAGGACGAGTCGAGTTCGGTCCGGTACTTCTCGCCGTAGATCTTGACGCCCGCGGCCACCGCGCGCTTCTCGCGGTCCTTGGGGCCGAGCCTGGCGTACGAGTCGGCGTCGGAGCCGTAGTTGTAGTAGCCGATCATGACGCCGCGCCGGCCGCTGTAGCCGTAGGAGGGGTGCCAGATGTGGGTGACGTCCTGGTCGGTCTCGGTGATGCCGCCGTAGATGCGGTGGTCGAGCTCCCACCAGCGTGAGCGGTATTCGAGGCCGATCTTGCCCGCGGACTGGGGGGTGATCGCCTCCAGGGCGCTCTGGACGCCGGAGCCGAGGTTGTGCGGGACCTTGGCGAGGATGTTGGGCGGCAGGGCGCCGATACAGAAGTCGGCGTCGACGGACTTCGTGCGGCCGCCCTGGGTGTACGTGACGGTGACGCCGTGGCCCTTGTCGGTGATCCGGGTGACCGCGGCTCCGGTACGGACGCGGTGCGCTCCGACGGCACGGGTGAGGGCCTTCGGTATCTGGTCCATGCCGCCGACCGGCTGGAACATCAGCATGGCCTGGTCGAACTCGAACTCGAAGGAGAAGTAGCGGCCGACGCCGCTGGCGAAGACCTCTGAGGCGGCCGGGACGTCGCCGAGGAGGACGCCCGGGGTTCCGGCGGCGGCGGGGACGGTGGTGTAGCCGCGGCGCGGTCCGCCCTCGTAGGCGAGCTTGTCGCCGAGTTCGCCGAAGTCCTTGAGGAACTCGACGAGCCGGTCCTGGTCGGTGGCGGTCAGTTCCCTGTCGAGGGCGCCCTTGTCGGTGGCCTTGGCGAGCAGTTCGGAGACGTAGCCGTACACGTCGGCCTTCGCGGTGCGGTGGCGCACCGGCTTGGTCATGCCGGACGACTCGTTGTACATGTACGCATCCGCGTTCGTGTTCGTGAACACCTCGACGGGGACGCCGAGTTCGCGGCAGTAGTCGAGGGTGATCATCCACTGCGGGATGCGGGCCGGTCCGGCGTTCATGTACTGGCCGTTGCTGAAGCGCGCCGTCTGGGTGTTGCCGTACAGGTCCGTGGTCGTGTCCCCGCCGCGCACGGTGAAGTTGCGGCCGCCGGTGCGGTCCCTGGCCTCCAGGATCGTGCAGTCGTAGCCCGCCTTGCCGAGCTCGTAGGCGGAGGCGAGTCCGGCGATGCCTCCGCCGACGATCACGACCTTTGCGGCGCCTCTCCCGGTGAGGGTGAAATCGCCCGACTTCGGTGCGCGGTAAGGCTGTTCACGCTGGGCGGCCTGCGCGGTGGGCGCGAGGCCGAGGGCTCCCATGGTGGCGAACATCGCGCCCGCACCGCCGGTCAGACCGACGGTGCGCAAGAATGCGCGCCGGCTCGACGCACTCGATCGCTCCTGTGCTGCCATGCCTTCGGCTCCCCTCTCGATCTTGGATGACCCGGGGATCCTGGCAACGGCCGGTTACAGGGCTGCAGTTACTCGTGTATCCGCCACGTTTCCCTCCCCGCACACCGGGCTGGTACGGACCTTGACGCGGACCCGGGGCACCCTTACGTTCATATGGGCGCCCAAAGTTCACGTACAAGAACAGTCTTCTTGCGAACCGACGGGAAGGTCACCCCCACATGCGTATCCGGCACACGCTTCTCCTCCCCCTGCTCGGCGCGGCACTGGCCTCGGGCGGGGTGCCGGCCTCCGCCCCCACCGCGAGCGCGGCCCAGACCATCGAGGTCACCACGGCCACCCAGCTGAAGTCGGCGCTCACCTCGGCCGCGCCCGGCGACACGATCCACCTCGCGGACGGCACGTACACCGGCAACTTCAAGACGACGACGGCCGCGACCTCCGGCTCCCGCATCACCCTCACCGGCTCCGCGAAGGCCGTCCTCACGGCGGGCGGCGGCTACGGACTGCACCTCAACGGGGCCTC
The DNA here is from genome assembly GCF_040607345.1 of Streptomyces sp. NPDC005302. Taxonomy (NCBI): domain Bacteria; kingdom Bacillati; phylum Actinomycetota; class Actinomycetes; order Kitasatosporales; family Streptomycetaceae; genus Streptomyces; species Streptomyces sp. NPDC005302. The sequence goes on along the minus strand of NZ_JBEXGN010000018.1, from coordinate 812 downwards.
GTACTGGACGGTCCGGGGCATCACCGTCACCGGCGGCCAGAAGGGCATCATGATCGACTCGGCGAAGGGCGTCGTCGTCGACACGGTCACCGTCCACGGGCTCGACATGGAGGGCGTCCACTTCCGCAACTCCAGCACGGACGGCGCGATCAGGAACTCGAAGATCTACGACACCGGCAACGACGGCCGCGGCATGGGCGAGGGCGTCTACGTCGGCACGGCCGGCGGGACTTCGGACAAGAGCGACCGCGTCGAGATCAGCGGCAACACGATCGGCCCGGACGTGGGCGGCGAGAACGTCGACATCAAGGAGGGCACGACGGGTGCGCGCATCACCGGCAACACCTTCGACGGCAGCGGACTGACCGGTGCCAACTTCGACGACTCCTGGGTCGACGTGAAGGGCAACGACGTCCTCGTGGAGAACAACAAGGGGACCGCCACCACGAACGACGGCTACGAGACCCACACCCAGCAGTCCGGCTGGGGCTGCGGCACGGTGTTCCGCGGGAACACCTCGGACCTGCGGGGTGCCACCGGCGACAAGCAGCTCGCGGTCAACGTCACGAACTACAGCGCCTCGTGCAGGACCACCGTCTACGCGTCGAACACGGTGACGGGCGGCAAGGGACTCAGCAACATCGCAGTGACGCCCTGACCTGCCGGAGAACAGGACACTGGGCCATGTTCCTCGCCGACTACCTGGTGCTCTGGCGGCCCCACACCTCGCCGACCTGGCCGGCCCGACCTGGGTGACCTTGCCGGGCACGGTGGTACACCATCCGGCTGCCATTACGCCTGCCCGTGAAGCG
>NZ_JBEXGN010000017.1:0-179418 GCF_040607345.1 Streptomyces sp. NPDC005302 | reverse complement strand
CGGGAATTATGGGTTCGATTCTTAACGGCTTTTGGTTTGGCATGGCACCCCGGGTGCACGACAGCCTCGGCGCAGAGGTTCTGTCGTTTCAAGCGAATCCGGTCGGCCCCCTTGCGGGATGGCGCTGTGCGGTCAGGAACGGTGGCTCTGGTAGTACTCACCGACCTGCTCGTGATAGCCCGCGTCGCCGACGTGCTTGTCCTTGTCGAACTCCGGGGAGTCCTTGATCTGGTCCTTGGTGAGCGCGACGAAGATCTTCCGCTCGGCCTGGTCGACCGTCTGGACGGTGCCGGCCGGAAGCAGCACGTGCTTGCCGAAGATCCACACGCCGGTGTCGACGACGAGGTACGAAGAGTTGACGTCGTCCGAGTGCTTGTCGACCTTGCCGATGCTGCCGTCGGTGGCCTCGACCTTGAATCCGATCAGGTCGGCGCCCGCGGTGTAACCGGTGGTCGGCTGATAGCCCCAGATGTTGTCACTCATAAAACGGCTCCCTCATCAGAATTCCTCGACACTCCGCAGAAGAACTACGGAGTTGTACAAAGCGTCATGCGAGTTCCATGACGTTTCCTCGAAGCGTCGAGTGCCCAGGGTCCCGGACTCCACACACGCGCTCGGAGAATTTCGAGATCTGCTCCTGATCTCTCGGCCGACAGGCCGGGCACGCCACCTGTTCCAGCAGGTCAGGTGACGAGGAGGGCTGATCCCCGCGCACGGATCTTCTTATTCGGATCCTACGGAACTCCATGTGACGAAGATTTCATTCATCATCTTCCGCGGTTCCGTGTTTGAGAATCTGATGCCGGGTGACCCAGTGGATGAAATCAATTCGCGAGAAGGACAGGGTGTGAGTGGTTGTGGCTGCGGACGAGAAGGCTCAGGCCAAGGGTGAGCAGGCCAAGGGCAAGGCCAAGAAGGTCGTCGGCGGTGCGGTGGGCAACGAGTCGCTGAAGGCCGAGGGGCGCGCCGAGGAGTCCAAGGGCGACCTTCGCTCGGCCAAGGAGAAGGCCAAGGACGCCATCAAGCCCAAGTCCAAGTAGGGCCGACCCGAGCAGTACCGGGCCGACGGATCCCGGCAGCCGCATTCTCATGGGCTGCCGGGATCTTCGCTGCCGCGGCCGGATACGGTTCGCCCGTGAGCGATGACGCGGACGCGGACGGGGCGCGGTGGGAGTCGGCGCATCGGGCCGCGTACGGCTGCGGGGCCTGGGAACGGGCCCGTCACCAGGCGGACGTGCTGGTCGCCTGGCACACGGAGCGCAGCGCCGGCTTCGGGGCGCCGGCACCCCTGCGGCCGCTGGTGCGACGGGCGCCGCGTGTGAAATGGCCCTGGGGGAGCGGCAGCAGCGAGAACGCGACAGCCCTCGTGCTGTGGCGGGTCGCCCAGGAGACCGGGGTACTGGTCGACGAGGTCCTGTTGGCCGATGCCGTGCGGTACTGCGAAGCGGGGGCCATTTCCCTGCCCGCGGGTCCGCTGCCGGACGAGGCACGGGGCGGCGGGATCGGCGTCGGCGGCGCCGAGTCGGTGGCAGAGGCCGGCCGGGTACTGCGGGCCCATGTCGCGGACGGGTCGGCGCCATCCCCCCGGGACACGGCTGTGCGGGCGACGGTCGGCGGCCGCGTCCGGGAACTGCGGGCGACGCCGGACTGGGACGGCGGGGACTGGCAGGCTGCTCTGACCCGGGCGCGTAGGTCCATGCGGGAGGCGGACGACCTGCGGGAACAGGGAACGTGGCAGCCCACCGCCCGGGAGCGGACGGTCGCGGCACGGACCCGTCCGGACCGTGAACCGGCTTTCGACGCAGCCCGGTTGAGCCGCCCGGCTCCCGACTGGCCGGTGCGGGCACGCCGCTTGCTCAGCTTCGCCGTCGTCCTGTCCGCCGCAGCCGACTCGCTGTCGAGTGAGGAGGGATCCGATTCGAGCCCGGTGGCGCGGGCGCTGTCGGCTCTGGCCGACGCGTGCGCCCTGCTGCGGACCAGCACCGAGGAGATCGAGCACCTGTGGGCGGCCGAGCCGCAGGTGCCCGTGGATCCGGCCACCTGGGAGCTCTTTCACGTACCGGAGGCGCTGCGGACCCAGATCGAGGAGACGGAACAGCTCGTACGGGCGGCCGAGGCCTTCCTGTGGGTGCTGGCGTGCAGTTGACCCGAGCGAATGCCGGCAGGCCGGGAAGGGGCGATTCGCGCGAGGGCGGACCGAGGCCCGTGCTCAGGCTCTCTGCCGACAAGCGAGGGCGTCAGTAGAAGTCGCCCCGTGGTTCGGAGGGATTGACGGCGTCGCGCCGCTGCTGCTGGAGGCGGCCAGCCGTGGTCGCCGAGATCTCCCGCAGATGTGCCTGACTCTGCAGCATCATCATCGACCCCAGCGCGTGCCGTCCGGTGAGCGGATTGTTCACGCAGGCCCGGTACAGCGCGGCGGCGCTGTCGGCGTCCTGGTACAGCGTGCGGTAGATCTCGGCGGCACGGTACTGGCCGTAGGGGTGGTCGAGAGCGGCGGCGGCCAGGAACTGCTCCAGGGCGTGTTCGGCCGGGGTCCGGGTCACCGGCAACAGCCGTTCGAGATAGAGGTCGCCGAGGGCGAGCATGGCCTCGGGTTCACCCAGCTCCGACGCGGCGCGGTACCAACGGCCCGCCTCGTCGTAGGACTGCCGGATGCCGGCCTCGGGACAACCCCGCTGGTGGAGCGAGGCGAGGTAGTAGGCGGCGCGGGGCGAACCGCTGCTCCGCCGCAGCCGTGGCACGGCGCTCGCGTACCGCCCCTGCACGTAGTCGATGTGCCCCAGAAGCTCGGCCGCGGCATCGTGTCCGACATCGGCAGCCGCTCCGAGGAAGTGGGCGGCGGCGCCGCGGTACTGCTCGCCGTTCCAGCAGTGGAGTCCGATCCGGTAGTACTCCTCGGCGGTGGTCGGCTCGCGCCCGTCCACGGTGAAGTTGTTCCCCTGCCACAGCACCATGCCGCCGCCCCCTCGTGCCACGGGTTGTGCCGCGGCGGTCGCCCGCCGAGCCATGAACACGCGGTCATTGTGCCGCAGCTTCGTGCGGTGGAGGGCGGTCCGTGTGTCAGGGGGCGCTCGCCGCCGCTGCGCGGGGGGAGTGGACGGGCTCGGGTGGCGCGGGGCCGGCGCCTGGCTTACAGTATGATTGATCTTGAGCTGGTCGGCGGAAGTCGCCTCGGCTCACGATGCGTTGGTGGTCCAAGGAAAGACGTCCCGCTTCCTGCGGGGAGATGCAGGTGCAAGGCCTGCCCGGCGCTCTGTGAAGACCCCGTCCCGCCTGTGCGGGGCGGGGTCTTTTTTCCGTGGCGGATGCGAACGGACGGTCGTACGCGTCAGACCCGTGTCTCCTCCGGGACCCTCGTGTGGCGCAGGCACGAGGCCACGACCACGAACGGCCACAGGGACTGAACGCCCGTCACGAAGCGCTCGGCGACGCCGAGGTCCCCATGACGCTGGGTCTCGATGAGGAACCATGCCGCTCCGGCGACCATGACCGCCGTCGCCGTGACCGACGGGACGCGTCTGAGGGCCCAGGGCGCGGTCTCGCTGCCGTCCGCGGACAGAATGGGCCACAGTGCGAGGAGTGCGAACCCGATGGCGGCCGCCGTGCCGTGGCGCAGTGACCCCCCGCTGATCGGGGCGGGGAGCAGGGCCAGCACCAGCGCCGCCACTCCGCCTCCGGCCAGCGCCAGTCGTCCGGGTACGGCCGCCGCCCGCAGACCCCAGGCGGTGAGGAGATGGCAGATGCCCAGCGCGAGCAGCGCGCCGGTCATCACCCAGAAGCCGGACTCGCCGTAGGCGGCGAGGACGCTGATCGTCTGCGTGACCGGGTTGTAGGCGGGCCCCACCAGATGGGCCCCGACGATCCAGCCGGCGGTGAACAGCACGGGGGCACACCCCGACGAGAGAAGGACCCATCTCGGTACATTTGGCACCGGGCAAACATATAAGGCGCAAACCGGGATGAACCGCTTTGGTCAGTTCTGGTGTCGTGGCCGTCTTCTACGGGTCGGCCGGCCCTCGCGGTAGGTGGCCCGCGTCGTCAAGGGCGGGTGGCGGAGGGGAAGGGTGTTCCGTTGCCCGGCGACCTGTCCGGACAAGTGGGGGCTCACGCCTTTACCTCCCGCTGGAGATTTCGACGTGTACTGGCCACCTGTTCTTGGTCAACCAAACCCCATGGAACCTTATGTTCGCGGTCAAGCAATGGGCAAGAACAGTAACGGAGGACGTTGTGTCCCTGGACCCTCGTAGGGCTCGTCGGTTCGCCGCTCCCTCGGCCGCCGCAGTCGCGGCCGCCGTGGTGACGATGGTGGTCAACCCGACGCTGGGCGCGTCGGCTTCGGCTCCGCAGGCTACGGCCAAGGCCAAGACCCCGACCGCGAAGAACGTCATCTTCATCAACGGTGACGGCATGGGCGCCGCCATGCGCCAGGCCGCCCGCCTGCACCTGGCCGGCCTGGGTGGCCGGCTCGCGATGGACAAGCTGCCCGTCTCGGGCCAGCTCACCACCGAGCCGGACGACCCGAAGGCCGTCGTCACCGACTCGGCCGCCGCGGCGACCGCGTGGGCCACGGGCGAGAAGACCTACAACGGCGCGATCAGCGTCGACGTGGACGGCAACCCGCTGGCCACGCTCGGTCAGCAGGCGAAGGCCGCCGGCAAGGCCACCGGCCTCGTCACCACCGCGCAGGTCACCGACGCCTCGCCGGCGGCGTTCTTCTCGAACACCGCCAACCGCTCGGCGCAGGACGAGATCGCCCGCCAGTACATCGAGGTCTCCAAGCCCGATGTCATCCTGGGCGGCGGCGAGGACTGGTGGCTGCCCGCGGGCAGCGCCGGCGCGTTCAAGGACCAGCCCGCCGAAGACCCGTCCGAGGCGAGCAAGGGCACCAAGGGCGACCTCATCAAGAAGGCCAAGAAGGCCGGCTACTCGTACGTCAACAGTGCGGACCAGCTCAGCCGCGCCAACAACGGCAAGCTCCTCGGTCTCTTCGCGAACGAGGAGATGTTCCAGCAGCGCCCCGAGGGTCAGGGTGACGTGTACAGCCCGGTGGTCGGTCTCTCCACCATGACCAGCAAGGCGCTGAGCACGCTGGACAAGAACAAGAAGGGCTTCTTCCTCATGGTCGAGGAGGAGGGCACCGACGAGTTCGCGCACTCCAACAACGCCACCCGCACCCTGCAGTCCATGCAGGAGCTGGAGAAGGCCGTGGCCGTGGCCCGCGCGTACGTCGCCACCCACTCCGACACCCTCCTGGTCATCACCGGCGACCACGAGACCGGCGGCCTGGCCGTCGAGGAGTCGGACGCCGCCGACGAGTCCGGCACCGGCGTCTCCGCCGAGGACGGCCCGTTCAGCATCCGCGGCAGCGAGAAGAACTTCTACATCGACTGGACCACGTCCGGTCACACCGGGGTCGACGTACCGGTGACGGCGGTCGGCCCCCTGTCGGACCGTTTCACCGGCAAGCACCCCAACACCCACGTGTACGACGTGCTGCGCCAGTCCCTGACGCGCCGCTGAACGACACCGTGACAGCCGGAGCCCCGCGGCCGTCCAGCCGCGGGGCTCCGGGATCGGCCGGTCCGCCGAGGGGCGCTCGTCAGGCCGGGATGCGGCCGCAGAGCCAGTTGCCCGGTTCCTTCGGGTCGTCGCTGATCCAGAACTGGCGCCAGAGCGCCGCGAACTCCTCGCGGCTGAGGTGGCCGTCGCCGTTCAGGTCGAGAAGTTCGAAGATGCCCGTCATGTCGACGGGCATCCCGTTCCAGGTCTCGACGAGGCGGCGGTGCTCCTCCGGCGAGATCCGACCGTCCCCATTGGCGTCGACGGCGTCGAAGACCGTGTCGGCGGTCGCTGTGACGGCGTCGGTCATCGCGGGCAACTGGTCGACGAGGGACAGTAGTTCACTCATGTCGACCGTGCCGTCCCCGTTGGCGTCACCGGCTTGGGACAGGGCCGCCCACCAGCCCATCAGAAGCGTCTCCACCCGCGTACGCAGCTGGGTCCCGGGCTCGACTCCCGGCAGCCGGCTCCAGCGGCCGACGAGCGCGGTGAAGTCGTCCTCGCGCAGATATCCGTCGCCGTCCGCGTCGAACGCGGCGAACATCCCCCTGAGCTTTCGCTCCTGAAACGCACTGGCCATGAGCGGCCTCCTTCGACGCCGAACCGAACCACGAACCGCCCGCCACGACCGACTCACCGGTGCCGACACCTGGCACCTGTCTGACGGTGCATCAGGCGTGTCCCAACGATAGGCCGGGGGTCGGCCGCGCCTCCACGAGCACACTTGCGCGAACGATCACCCTCGGCCGGACGTCACCGGCCCCGCCGGGGACGGACGCCTTCAGCGATGGACGACCGCCCGGTCAGGGGTTGACCCAGGCGTCCGGGGTGGTGGTCAACGCCGAGACTCTGGGGGGTAGTTGGGCCGAAGCGACATCGGCGAGCGACACGCCCTCCAGGATCTCGCGCACGTTGGAACGCAGGGCGATCCACAGGGGCAGCAGTGACTCGGCGGGGCCGGTGTACGACAGCTCAGGCGGGCGTACTCCGCGTACGGAGACCAGCGGGCCGTCCACCGTACGTATGACGTCGGCGATGCTGATGGACTCCGCCGCCCTGGCCAGTCGGTAGCCGCCGTTGCCGCCGCGCTGGCTCAGCACGAGGCCGCCCCGGCGCATGTCGTTCAGGATGCCTTCGAGGAACTTGTGCGGGATGTCCTGGGCGTCCGCGATGGCCTCGGCCTTGAGCGGCCCGCCGTCGGGTGACGCGGCGAGCTGGAGCGCGGCACGGATCGCGTAGTCCGCCCTGGCTGAAATCCGCATGCGTGCATTATCCCGTACGGCCTCGGGTCTGTCCCCACGGCCTCGGTCGTCGGCCGTGCGCGTCCCGCCGGTCGGGCGGTGCCACGGGGTCTCTCGGTCAGAAGGGCAGCGTGAACGGAGGGTGCGCGCCGTTCAGGAAGTAGTCGCCGACATCGCGGACCCGGTGGGCGACCGGCTCGTACAGCGTGTGGGTCCGTGCGTTGCGCCAGAAGCGGTCGAAGCCGAGCCGTGAGGAGGCGGCGCGAGGGCCGATGATGTCGAGGGCGCGGGCGGTGGACTCCTGCGCCGCTCTGGAGGCGGCGCCCTCGGTCATGGCCACCAGGACGGAGAGTTCGGCGCACTCGTCGTAGGTGAGGTTCTCTCCGTGTGCGAGGCCGACGCGCACGGCGTCCGAGGCCTGGGCGGCCAGTGCGGACGCGGAGCGGACCAGGACGGTGAGTTCCCCGAAGACCGCCAGCACGTGCGGGTCCTGCGGCGAGCCGGCCGGCCGGCCGGGGTGCCGGTCGCAGTAGCCCGCTCTGCTGTACTCCCGGGCCTCGGCGAGCACGCCCTCGGCCATGCCGAGCAGCAATTGGACGGAGAGGAGGCGCCCGACCGGAGCGGAGAGGGCTGTCAGGGGTGACAGGACGTCCTCGTCCGCGGACAGCGAGCCGAGCACGTCGCGGGTGGCGACCGGAACGCCGTCGAACTCCACGCTGCCACCGGCCGCGAGCCGCTGGCCGAAGGTGTCGGCGTCGGCGTCGATCCGCACGCCGTGATGGGCGGGGTCGACGGCGACGGCGAATGGTTCGCCGGTGTCGGCCCGCTCCGCCCGCACCGCGAGACGGTCGGCGACCAGGACGCCGGTGGCGTACGTCTGCCTCCCGCTGAGCACAAAGTGGCCGCCCTTCCTGACCAGGGTCGGCGGCGGGTCCTGCCGGGCGAGGCCGCCACCCCAACACCCCTGTACTTCCGTCGACTTGCGCTGTGACGGAGTTCCGCGGTGCGGCTGGGGCCGCGGGGCGGCGGCCGACTGGGAGAAGTGCCGGGCGCTCCAGGACAGGAAGTAGTGACAGCCGAGCAGTTGGCCGATCGCGCCGTCGGCGGCGGCGATCTCCCGGACGACGGCGTAGGCCGTCGACCAGTCCCCGCCCCCGCCCCCGGACTCCGCCGGTACGAGCAGCGACAGCAGCCCCGACTCACGCAGGCGGGACACCTCGTCGAACGGGATCTTCCCGGCCTGCTCCCTGGCCACCGCGTCCGTGGCCAGGTCGTCGGCCGTCTCGCGAGCGACCTGCAGCCAGTGGGCGGGTCCGGACCCGTCGGATTCCGGCTCGGCTCCGGACGGCGCGGTGGCGGGGCCCATGGCGATGGTCTCCTCAAGTTCGGCGTCACGATGTGGTGTTGGGGCTCGTGCGGGTCGGGCGACGCGTGCGCGAGGCCCGGGCTGCTGCGTGAGGTGGCGATCCTTCGCCCAGCCGTCAGGACGGTCCCGGTGGGGACGTCGAACACGGAGAGCGAGCGTTCCCGGCCCTCTCTGAGGCCGGGTTCGCATACGTCCCCCTCGAAGACCTGCTGAGGGTGCGCTGCGGTGGCGGCGCTGAATCTCAGGGGTGCCGCGCGAGAGTGGAAACGGCGAGGCGGGGTCCGGTCGGACCTCGGGTCGCGGTGACGCGCGTGCCGGGTGCGGTGCCCTAGGCGCGACAGGCGGCGCCGGCGACGCGGCCAAAGTCGATATGCCGACGACGAACCAGTCGTAGCTGCGGAAGGGCCATGTACATCATCCTGCGCAGTCGGCGGTCGGGCCGTCAATATATTCCTAGTAAATCGATAGGAAATGTAGGGAACGCAACATCGACGGTCTGCTCCGGTCATCCCTCCACGCGGGCGGCGGCGCGTTTCGCCATCGGTGCCGGATACGCGGTGTGCCGGGGGCCGTCGACGGACAGTGCCTGTCAGCGGCGCGTCGCCTTCCTGATCGCCATCGCCGACGGGACGGAGACGGTGGCGTCGCCATGACGGACTCGGTGCGGCGGGAAATGGCGTGCCGACGGGCTGCCGTGTCCGTTACCGTCAGCCCATGAACGTCACCGGCCGAGGCCTCACCGCAACCGCGCGAGCGACCAGCTCACCGGTTGCCGCCGTCTGACCTTCCCCCATCCACCGGCGACCGGAAACGGCCCGTCGGTGGTTCCGTGGCGTTCAGGCTCTCCTGCCCCGGTGTCGACCCGGCGGACCCGTTGTCCGGTGCCTCCCCGCATTGACGCGAAGGAGACCCCGTCATGAAGACGGATCAGATCGTCCGCACATTCGTCGAGTTCTTCGAGGAGCGCGGGCATCACCGCATCACCGGCTCGACACTGTCGCCGCCGAGTGGCGACCCGGTGCTGTTCACCACCTCGGGCATGCATCCCCTCACGCCCTATCTGCTGGGCCGGCCCCATCCGCTCGGCAGACGTCTGGTCAACGTGCAGCGCTGTCTGCGGACCACGGACCTGGAGGAGGTCGGCGACGACACCCATCTCACGGTGTTCGAGATGCTCGGCTCCTGGTCACTCGGCGACTACGAGGGTCCGCAGAGCCTCGACTGGGGCCACCGTCTGCTCACCGAGGGTCTGGGCGTCGATCCGAGCCTGCTGTACGTCACCGTCTTCGCCGGTGACGAGCAGACCGGGCCGGACACGGATTCGCTGAGGCTGTGGGAGGAACGCGGAGTCCCCGTGGAACTCACCGTCGAGGACAACTGGTGGTCCAACGGACCGGTCGGACCGTGCGGCCCCGACTCGGAGATCTTCCTGTGGAGCGGTGACACCCCTCCCCGGTCGACGCCCAGTCGCGACGATCGCTGGGTCGAGGTGTGGAACCACGTGATGATGCGCCATCGACGGCTCGGCGACGGATCCCTCGTGCCGCTTCCCCAGCGCAGCGTCGACACCGGACTCGGCCTGGAACGGCTCGCCTGCCTGCTCCAGGGCAAGTCGTCCGTCTTCGACTGCGACGTTTTCGAACCCTGGCGGCGCCTCGTGCCGCCCCTGTGGCCACTGGACGAACCCTCGCTCCGTGTCGTCCTCGACCATCTGCGCTCGTCCGTCGTGGTCGTCGGCGACGGCGTGCGCCCGTCCAACACGGGACAGGGCTACGTACTGCGCCGCCTCGTGCGACGCGTGCTCACCGTGCTGTGGCGGGGCGAACCCTCCCGCACGCTCGGCGACCTGCCCGACGACCTGGTGCGTCACACCCTCGATGACTTCCGGCAGGCCGTGGACCCCGGAGAGGTCCGCCGGGTGCTGCTGGACGAGGAGGGCCGGTTCCGCCGTCTCATGGAACGGGGCCGGCACCTCCTGGCCCGCCCCCGGTTCCAAGGTCCCTTGGGGGACGAGGACTTCCACTACCTGCACGACACCCACGGCCTGCCACGGGAGCTGGTCCTCAACCTGCGGGAGGAGTGAGGCACCGTCATGGTCCGCGCCGAGGGGGGCAGTTCACGTGCACGGGCGGTCCTCGCGTCGCCTATCGCGGTACGGACGTGATCTGCGCGCGTACCCACTCAGGGTCCGGGTTGACGTGGGGGCGGCCCGCGACGAGGACCGTCGGAACGGTCTCGTTGCCGTCGTTGGCCGCCCGCACCACCTCCGCGCCCGCGGGGTCGCGCCAGATGTTCACCCAGTGGATCCGACGGGAGCCACGGCCCAGCCGCATGCGCAGCCGCAGGCAGTACACGCATCCTGGCCGCCAGAAGACGACCGGCCGGCCGTCGACCGCGCTCAGGCTCTGCGCCTCGACGGCGCCGATCGACCGCGGGAAGGCCAGGGGCGAGTGCATGCCCGCGAGGATCACGAACACCGGCAGGAGTACGGCCGCGAGGCCGGGGCTCCCACGCAGGGCCGTCCCCGTCGCCACGAGAGAGCCGCAGAGCAGCAACAGCAGAGGCAGGATCCAGGCGCGCACCATGATGACGCAGGCTACCGGTACGTCGCCCCGTACCGGGCACGGCAGCCGGCCCCCTCGACCGCTCGCCCCGTTCCTCAGGACATGGTCAGCACCATGCGGAACCGGGCGTCACCGGACAGCATCCGTTGATAGGCGTCGCCCACTCCGTCCAGCGGTACGGTCTCGATCATCGGACGGATCCCGTAGAGCGCGCTGAAACCCATCGTGTCCTCGACGTCCTGCGAGGTGCCGGACGGATGACCGCGAACGACCCTGCCCGGGATGAGGAGTTGGGTGGGAGTGACGTCCAGGGACGACATGTCCGCGCCGACCACGATGAGTTCACCACGGGGAAGCAGTCCGTCGATGACCGCCGAGGTGGCCTGGGAACTCGCCGCCGTGGCCAGCACCGCCTTGGCGCCGCCGAGAGCCTGCAACGCCTCGGAGGGCGAACCGGCGGTGCTGTCGATGTAGTGGTGCGCCCCGAGCTGTTCGGCCAGTTCGGCCTTGGCACCGCCGCGCGCGATGACCACGGTCTCGAAACCCATGGCGACCGCGTACTGGACGCCCAGATGCCCGAGACCGCCGAGTCCGAGCACGCCGACCAGGTCACCGGGGCGGGCCGAGCTGCGCCGCAGACTGTTGTAGACGGTCACACCCGCACAGCCGAGAGGCGCCGCCTCCGTGAAGGACAGGCCGTCCGGGATCCGCGCCAGCGCGTCCTGCGGCACGATCACGGACTCGGCGAACCCGCCGTCGTAACTCCAGCCGGGCACCATGAGGTTCTCGCACACGATGAAGTCGCCCTGACGGCACGGCCTGCAGTGGTGGCAGCTTCCGCCGAACCAGCCCACGCCGACACGCTCGCCAGCCGTCCAGCCCTCGTGGACACCCTCCCCGATCTCCTCGATGCGCCCGGCGATCTCGTGGCCGACGACCAGGGGGAAGGTCACGCCCGGCAGCCCGGCACTGATGAAGAAGACATCGCTGTGGCAGATCCCGCAGGCCTCCACGCGCACGCGCACATGACCGGGGCCCGGTTTGGGCACCTCGCGCTCGGCGATCTCGAACGGACCGTTCGCGACCTGGACCTCCGCGACCCGATAGGTGCTCATGGCATCTCCCTCGTGCATGCGTGAAACGCCCCGCTCTCCAGCGAACCAGCTCCCGCGGGATCACGCACGCCGAGACGCCCGAGCCTCCTGTCTCCGGGGACGACGGACCGGCCACGGCGGACCATCGCCGTGTCGGATCAGTCGACTCGTGGAGGTTTGCGACCGCGGCCCCGCCGGGCAGGCGGTCCCCCATGATCCGGTCCAACACCCGTGTCGAGGCCCCGATGAGCACTCCTCGGGGCCCAACCCCCCTGTGCGGCGGTCCGGTTCCGCACAGGGGTCGGGGCGTGCCCCTACAGGGCCGTCAGGTCGCGGCTCTGCGGCCGGGTGAGGTGGGCGGTCAGGAGGTGGGCGTCGAGCAGGGAGACGTCGGCGGTGCGGGACGCCTGCGAGAAGCCGGTGAGCATACGTTTCGTCAGGACCAGACTCTCGGGAGCGCGTCGGACGAGCGGCCTGGTCCAGGCCGCCACGGTCCGGTCGAGCTCGTCGACCGGGGCGACCTTGTGGAGCAGACCGAGCCGATGGGCGGTGTTCGCGTCGAACACCTCGCAGGTGAGCATGAGTTCGCGGATCCTCGCGACACCGGCCTCGGAGACGAGCCGCCCCATCGCGCCTCCCCAGGCCGGGGGCAGGCCGAGGCCGACCTCCGGCATGCGGAACCGGCAGGTGTCGGCACCGACGCGCAGATCGCAGTAAGCGGCGAGGGCGAGACCTGCCCCGACGACCTTGCCGTGCAGCCGGGCGACGGTGATGGCGTGGGTGTTCTCCAGCGCCCGGCAGAGGCGTTGGGCCTTGTCGGCGATCCGGCGCATGGTGGCGCCGGCCGGGTCCGCGTCGAGCGCGGCCAGGTATTCCGTGCGGTCGGCACCGAGACAGAAGTCCTCGCCCAGGGAGGAGAGGACCACGACGCGGACGTCTGGCCGGTCGTGCAGCTCGTCGAGCAGGGCGGTCAGTTCGTCGAGGACGGCGACGCCCAGTGTGTCGTCCAGGTGCGAGGGGTTGAGGCGCACGTGGAGGACTGGTCCGTCCCGCTCGGTGCCGATGGAGCCGGGGGAGTGCGCCGGGAGGGCGGGAAGTATGTCGTTCATGCGAGGGCGACGTCCAGGTTCAGCAGACGCCTGAAGGCGACACGGGGTGCCCTCTGCGGGCGCCGCACGAGGGTGAGGCGCGGCAGGCGTCCAACCAGTTGACGGAGGAGGGTCTGGGCCTCGAGGCGGGCCAGTGGGGCGCCGAGGCAGTAGTGGATGCCTCCGCTGAAGGCGAGGTGGGCCGGTTTTCGCCGAGGGTCGAAGCGGTCGGGATCGGGGTGCTTGGCCGGGTCCCGGTGGGCCGCTCCCACCATCAGGTGGACCATGTCGTTCGCGTGGATCTCGACACCGTCCAGGACGCAGTCCTGCGCCGCGACCCTGCTGATCACGTGCGTGGGTGAGTCGTAGCGCAGGGCCTCCTCCACGAACGCGGGCACGATGTCCGGGTCCGCCGCGACCATGTCCCACCGCTCGGGATGTTCGAGGAGCAGGAACGTCATGGTGGACAGCAGGGTGGAGGTCGTCTCCAGCGCGGCCAGCAGAATGAACAGGACCAGCAGGTAGACGGCTTCGTCCGCCTTCTCCTGGTCCGGTTCTATGCCGTCCCATGTGGCGATCCACCGGGACACCGGGTCGTCGCCCGGATGGCGGCGCCGGTGGCGCACCACCTCGGTGAGATAGGAGCGCAGTTCGGCCATGGCCGCGTCGGACTGCGCCAACTGGCTGGCGGAGGGCAGCAGTTCCTGCGTGAAGACCTGGTCGTGGGTCAGTTCGCGCAGGCGCGGCCAGTCCGCGGGAGGCAGCCCCAGCCAGTCACCGATGGCGGCGATCGGCAGCTCCTCGCTGACCAGGGCCGCGAAGTCCGCCTCACCGTGCCGCAGTTGCTCCTCGAGGGTGTCGATGAGCGTGTCGGTCACCCGGCTCACCGTGCGACCGATCTGCTCGATGGTTCCGCGGTCGAAACTTCCCGCCGCCCGCCGCACCCTGGTGTGCTCCGGCGGATTGAGCGCCGGCAGGGTGCGGCCTATCTCGCGCGAGGAGAAGGCGCTCCAGCGGGTGCGCGGTCCCTGGCTCTCGCGCCAGTTCCTGTCCGGCTCCAGCCAGTTGGCGCTTCGGAGGATCTGGTCGCAGGCGGCGAAGCCGGTGACGAGGAAGCCTCCCCAGGGCGCGGGGCTGACCCCGCCTCGCGACCGGAGTTCCGTGTAGATCGGAAAGGGGTCGGCTTGGCCCTCTGCTGTCCGCAGGCGGGAGAAGAGGGCGACGGCAGTCCGACGGTCGGTGGACGGTGTCGTGGCGATCCCCACGGTGGCGGCTCCTTTCTGAGCAAACGCCGCCATGCATACCCGCGGGGTCATTGAAGCATCCAATAACACTCTGGTCTCTTAGGGTTACCTACGTCACTCGCCTCGCGTCCATGCCAGGAAGCGGCTGAAGAGTCCCCCCTTGTGCTGCGGCGCGGCGTGCGCGGCAGGACGGGCGCCGGGGGCCCCGGAGGCCTGCTGGGCCGAGGCGGACGTCTGCGCCGCCTGAGCGGGCAGCGAGTGGGCCTGCTGGGCCGCTGCGGAGGGCACCGGGCGCGGGGTGAAGCGGATCGGGACGGTCACCAGGGAGCGGCTCCAGGGCGCGGGCACCCAGGAGAGGTCCTTGAAGGGGACGCGCAGTTCGACGTCGGGGAGACGGTTGAGCAGGGACTCCACGGCGGTGACCGCGATCATGAACGCCGGGTCCTTGGCGGGACAGGCGTGGGGTCCCGCACCGAAGGCGAGGTGCGCCTTGCCGCTGAGCTGCTCACGGTGCTCGGTCAGCTTCGGGTCGGTGTTGGCGGCCGCGAAGGAGACGAGGACCGGGTCGTTGGCACGGAGCGTCCTGCCACCCAGTTCGACGTCCTGCGTCGGGTAGTGGGCCGCGTAGTTGGCGATCGGCGCGTAGTTCCACAGCGTCTGGACGACGGCGTCCTCGATGGGCAGACCGGCCTGCCACTCGTCGCCGAGGTACAGCGCGCTGCTGGTCCCGATGGCGGCCGCCAGGGGTGCGGTGCCGCCGGAGAGCAGGGTGACGAGCTGGTGCAGCACCTCCTCGTCGGTCAGACCCGCGGGGTGCTTCATCAGACGGGTGGTCAGGTCCTCGCCGGGCTGCCGGTGCTTGAGGGCGATCAGCTCGGCGAGTGCGCCTCCCAGCACCTCGTCCGCGCCGGGAGTGCCCTCGAAGATGCCGCTGATCCCGACGATGACACGGTCACCGATCTCGGGCGGACAGCCGAACAGGTCGCTGAAGACCAGCAGCGGGAGCGGCTGGGCGTAGTCCGCCATCAGCTCCGCCTGGCCACGGAGTTCGGTACTGAACCGGCTGATGAGGTAGTCGGCGGACTGCTGCACCTGCCGGATCAGCTGGAGTTCGTTGACGGTGGCCAGACTGTCGGTGACCGCCTGCCGGAGCCGCGCGTGCGCCGCGCCGTCGCTGAACAGGGCGTTGGGCCGGTAGCCCATCATCGGCAGCGCCGGGCTGTCCGCCGGGACCCGCCCCTCGTTCAGCGCGTTCCAGCGGCGCGAGTCGCGCACGAACCAGGCCGGGTTCTGCAGGATGTACAGGCTGGCGTCGTAACTGGTGACCAGCTCGACCTCGACACCCGGCGCGATGTCGACGGGCGCGCTGGGACCGGCGGCGCGCAGCTCGGCGTAGTGGGCCTCAGGATCGGAGCCGAACTGCGGGCCGAACAGCTGGACGTTCCCGTGCGCGGGGCAACCGGGCGGTATGCCGGGCGTGTTGAAGGGCTGCTGCATGGCGTGTCTCCTAGCCGAGGACGGTCATGAGGTGGGTGACGAGGGCGATGAGCGCCTGCGCGGAGGACTGCTCGTCGCGGACGTCGCAGTGCACGATCGGTGTTTCCTCGGAGAGGTTGAGTGCCTCGCGTACTTCGTCGAGCGGGTAGTCCGGTGTGTTGTCGAAGCGGTTGACGCCGACGGCGTACGTCAGGCCGAACCGCTCGACCAGGTCCAGGATGGCGAAGCTCTCGTGGAGCCGCGTGGGGTCGACCAGTACCAGGGCGCCCAGCGCGCCCCGGGACAGTTCCTCCCACATCTCCTTGAAGCGTTCCTGCCCGGGGGTGCCGAAGAGGTAGAGGACGAGCTCCTCGCTGAGGGTGAGCCGGCCGAAGTCCATGGCGACCGTGGTGGTCGTCTTGTCCGGCGTCCCCGACAGGTCGTCGAAGCCCTCGCTCGCCTCGGTGATCTCCTCCTCGGTCTGCAGCGGCTCGATCTCGGAGATGCTGCCGATGCAGGTGGTCTTGCCCACCCCGAAGTGCCCGACGATGAGTATCTTCACGGAGTTGGAGACGGCTGGATCCAGATACACGAGTCACGCTCCGAATCGGGTTCGCAGGCCGTCGAGCACGGCGCTGAGCAGTTCGCGGTCGACACTCTCGGCGCGGGGCACGGGCTTCCTCACGAGGATGAGGCCGTTCTCCTCCAACTGCGCCAGCAGGATGCGCACGATGCCGATCGGCAGGTGCGTGTGGCCCGACACCTCGGCCACGGACAGGAACCCGTCCGCGACGAGGTCCAGCACCTTGCGTGCCTCGGGGGACAGCACGGGCGCCGCACCGGGCGCGTCCTCGTGGGCGGTGACCAAGGTGGTGTGCTCGTACTCGTGGTCCGCGGGAAGCTCGCGTCCGCCCGTGATCACGAACAGGGGGACTAAGGGCGCCGTCAGTTCCAGTTCGTCGTCCGGTCCGTCATGCATCGTCGGCCCTCTCTCCCTGGGGTGCCCGCTTCGCGAGCAGTGTGGGAACGGCGTCCTCGAGACGTGCGGTGAACTCTTCGATGTCGCAGTCGTGGTCGGCGGACGCGGCGAGGAACGCGCCGTCACCGGCCGCGATCAGGAAGATCCAGCCGTGCTGGAACTCGATGACCGTCTGACGCCACTCGGCGTCCTTCAGGCCACCCGCGAACTGCGAGGTGACACGGCTGTAGGCGTGAATGCCCGTCATGGCCGCGGAGATGGTGTCCGCGAGGTCCTTGCTCATCCCGGACGTCGCGCCCCGCGGGAGCCCGTCCGACCCGAGGAGTACGGCGTGCCGGGCGCCCGGCACATCGGCGATGGCCTGGTCCAGCGCGGCGAGCACGAACCCCGAGGAGCCCGTCCCCTCGCGCAGGGCGGCCGCGTCGTCGCTGCGGGGGTCACCGGCGCTCACCCGCGGCGGTGAGGTGAGGTTGTCGCCCAGCCGG
The DNA here is from genome assembly GCF_040607345.1 of Streptomyces sp. NPDC005302. Taxonomy (NCBI): domain Bacteria; kingdom Bacillati; phylum Actinomycetota; class Actinomycetes; order Kitasatosporales; family Streptomycetaceae; genus Streptomyces; species Streptomyces sp. NPDC005302. Next base: position 162,322 of record NZ_JBEXGN010000017.1, on the reverse strand, counting down.
GCGACGAGGCGGTGCATACGGAACGAGATCTGCTGCAGGTCGACGTCGGGTTCCGCGGCGGCGGCCAGGTAGGCACCCTGCCCCGCGCCGATGAGGAAGATCCATCCGTGGGAGAACTCGATGACCGTCTGGTTCCACCGCCGCTCCTCGGCCGGGCCGGCGAAGTGCGCGGTGGCCCGGCTCAGCGACTGCATGCCGGCCATGGCGGCGGAGATGGTCCGAACGTCCTTCGGGGTCAGCCCGTCCGTGGACCCGCGGGGAATGCCGTCCGCGGACAGCACCACGGCGTGCCGTGCCCGGGGGACGTTGTCCACGATGTCCCGGACCATCCACGACATGTCTGTGGTCATGCGTCTTCGGACCCTTCGGGCGAGGGAACTGCGAGGTCGCGGCCGGAGAGAGTGCCACGCTGGAGGGCACCGAGCCCGCCGGAGCCGCGGGCGGTCCTGCGGGGCGTCCGGGCCGGCGGAGTGTCCTCGTCGTCGGTGAGGCTCGCGACGGGCTCCTGACGGTCCGCCCGCTTCGGCAGACCATGCAACGTACGCGTCGCGGGCTGCTCCTCCCGGCTCTCGACCCGGCGGATCCTCGTGACGGGGGCCTCCTTCGGGGTCGGCGGGGTCTCCTCCACGGTCCACAACTCCTCGGGCAGCAGGACGACGGCCCGGACGCCGCCGTACCGGGAGACCCCGGTGACGTCCACCTTGAAGCCGTACTGACGGGCGATCAGGCCGACCACCGGGAAGCCGAACTTCGGCTGGGTGCCCAGCTCGGACAGGCGCGGGACGGACTCGCCGGACAGCAGCGTGGTCGCCTTCTGCCGGTCCTCGTCGCTCATGCTCACGCCGGCGTCGTCGATGACGATGCAGAGGTTGCTCTGGACCCGCTGGAACGTCACCTCGATCGGTGCGTCGTGCTGCGAGAAGCTGGCAGCGTTGTCAAGCAGCTCGGCCACGGCGAGTGCGACGGGCGCCACGGCGGACGCCTTCAGCGCGATGCCGCTCTGTTGCATGATCTGGACGCGGTGGAAGTTCCGGATCTGCCCCTGCGCGCTGCGCACGACGTCGTACACGCTGGCGGGCTGGTTGCGGCGGCCGAGCGGGGCACCGCACATGACCGCGATGCCCTGGGCCTTACGGGCCATCTGCGCGTTGGCGTGGTTGACGTCCAGGAGGTCGGAGAGGACCGCGTGTCCGCCGTACTTGCGCTGGATGCTGTCGAGGAGCGTCGTCTGCTCGGCGGCGAGGCTCTGCAGGAAGCGGGCCGCGCCCTTGAGGACGGCCTTGGTACTCTCCTCCGCCGACCGCTCGGCCTCCTGGATGACGGCGGCCTGTTCGTCACTGAACTTCTGCAACTCCGCGCGCGAGTGCCCGAGTTTGCCCTCGGACTCGCTCAACTGCGCGGTGAGCGCCGCCTCGACCTGCTTCCTCCTGGCCCCGAGGGCCTTGTTGCGGATGACGAGGACCACGGCTGCGCCGACGGCGACCGCCGCTGCCGCGGCCAGACACCATATGAGCGTGTCTTGATTCATGGAAACCTTTCCTGGTGCGTGGCATGCAGGCATCGCCAGATACACCCCGAAAGGGCCCGCGACACATCCGCTAACTGCATGACCGCTGTTACACGAAGAGCAGGCCGACCTCGGACCACCACGCAAGCCGAGTTGATCAAGGTCGAAGACGCGGGAATGCTATCACTGTGCGATGGCCTCCGGATCGCGACCCCTTTGACCGAATTCGACGCCAACGCGGCTGCTGGGTAGGCTTGTTGATACCCCTTCAGTTACCGCTGCGGCCGGTTCCGGTTCACTTTGCCGCAGGCGGCCGGATCATGCGCGGATCCGTTCGGCCACCGGCCCGTTCGTGGGCCCAGTGGAGCGAGGCGGCGAACACCTCCTCGACCTGGTCCTCGGGCAGGCCGTACCAGACGTGGTCGGCACCCGGCACGAGCCGCAGGTCGACCGGCGTCCCCACCTCCGAGAGTCGTGCGGCCAGTCGCGTCGCGTGCTCGGGGCCGACCATGGAGTCGTCCTCCCCGTGTGCGAGGAAGAAGGGAGGCGCTCCCGGACGTACCTGCTGGACGGGCCCGGCCAGGACGGCGCGCCGCGGATTCGCGGAGGGGGCGGCGCCCAGCAGCAGCGCCTCCGGGCTGAGCGTGTTGTCCGCGTCCAGGGTGAGGTCGGTCGGCGCGTACCAGACGACGGCACCGACGATCCCTCGTACGTCGTCGGCCAGGGCGAACAGCGCCGCGAGGTGTCCGCCGGCCGACTCGCCCCACACCACCGTCCTCCCGGTGTCGAGGTCGAGTTCGTCGGAACGTGCCGAGAGCCAGTCGAAGGCGCCGCGCAGGTCGTTGAGTTGGGCCGGGAACACGGCCTCGCCGCTGAGCCGGTAGTCGACCGAGGCGACCGCGAACCCCGAAGCCGCGATGCGGGCGAACGGACTCGGCTCCCACGAACGCATGCGATACCCCATGTCGCCCCGGTGGCCCCTGCGCCAGGCGCCCCCGTGCACGAGGAGGACCAGCGGATGCGGCCCCGTCCCCGCCGGCAGCCACAGGTCGAGTTCGAGCGGACGTGCGCCGGGCACCTCCGCGTACGGGACGCCGCGGTACAGCCGCAGCCCGTCACCGACCGGTGCCGGCGGCGGGAGCGGTGCGACGCCGGGGTGGGGCGGCGCGATCAGCGGGCGGAGGTCCGGCGCGGGCATCAGACCTTCCACTGGTGCTGGGGCAGGAACCGGACGTCGTACTGCTGGGGCACGGTGCCGAACTTCTGCGGCTCGGGGACGTAGGGCTCCTGGGGGAGTCCGAGCGACTCCGTGGGCGTGCCCAGGTTCTCGAAGAAGCGCTCGAAGGTGCCCGAGGGTCCCGAGGCGACGCCGACGATGCGGCTGCCGTTGCGCTCGATGCGATAGGCGTGGGGGCAGTTCTTGGGTACGAAGCCGAAGTCCCCACTGGTCAGCAGTTTCGTGTGCTGCGTGCCGTCGGGCTCCTCGACGTAGAGCCGGACCGCGCCGTCCGTCACGAAGAACACCTCGTACGTGTCGGCGTGCATGTGGGCGGGGATGATTCGCCCTTGGGGCCCTCGCACGTGAAGAAGTTGAAGGTGTTCTCGGTCTGCTCGCCGCCCGCGTACACGGTGAACAGGTCGGTGAAGAGGTGAGCCCTGTCGCCCATGCCCTTCTCGACGAAGTAGGGCTTTCCGGGCTCCGGCGGGAGGTGCGAGGCGGGGCGGTAACGGGTGGCGTACTCGAAGGTCATGCGATCTCCTCGGAGTCGGCAGGGAATGTCGGGCTGCGAATGTCAGGCTGCCTGACATAGGTGTAAAGTAGCCTGACATGCCGGTCCGGGAGGTGCAATACCCGGGCCGTGGTCCGCGGGGAGGCGAGGAACGTATGGGTGGCCCAGGCCGCAACCTGCCGCAGTTGCTGGGCGCCGCGCGTCGGTGGTTCGACGAGGGACTGCTCGCGGCGCTGGAGGCCGAGGACGTGGATCCCGTCACCGCGACCCAGCTGCACGTCTTCACCGTTCTCGACGAACAGGGCACGACGGTGGCCGAGCTGGCCCGGCGCATGGGCGTCACCCGGCAGACGGCTCATCAGGCGGTGCACAGCCTGATCGCCGTCGGCCTGCTGGAGCAGACCCCGGACCCCGAGTCCGCGCGCCGACGGCTGATCCGCCGGACGCCCAAGGGCCGCACCGCGCACGAGCGGGCGGAAGCCATGGTCGGACAACTGGAGCGCGCGCTCGCCGCCCGCATCGGCGAGGACACCGTCACGGCACTGAGGGCCGCCCTCGAACAGCCCTGGGGCCCCCCACCCGAAGGCCTGGGCTCCTAACAGGCCATCTCATTTGGTGAAGTCGGCAGGCCGTGGGCCGTGCTGGGGATGGTCGAGCGGCTGGCGCAGGACGAGTTGTGGGGGCTGTTCCAGAGAGTGCGGCTCATTTGCTCATGTGGGTGCGCAACAGCTGAGCCGCCAGGTCATGCGCGTAGTAGGTGGCCATTTCCCAGGGCGTGCGACCGTCTGGATCCGCGAGTTCAGGATCCGCACCGAAGGCCAGCAGTACAGCAGTTGTGTGCACGGTCAACGGCTGACCGCTCTGCAGGGATCCGTCCCCCTCGGTATCGATCGCGTGCGTCAGCAGCGTCATGTTGCTGAAGATCTCATCGGGATCCGAACCGTTGGCGAGCAAGCGGGCCAGGGCCTCTGCATCCTCGTGCTCAACCGCGTGATGAGCGGGCGTCCAGTAGTCACTCACCATGGCATTCAACAACGTTCGAAACGCATCTACCAGCGACTGTCTACGCTGACCGCCCTTGCGGGCCGGCCGTCCGTCGGACAGAGGTCGTGAGCGTGTCGGCCCAGCCGCTCGTCGTCATGACCTCGCAGCGGCGGTCGAGGACCTGGGTGAGCAGGGTCGTGTGCAGGTCGGGGTCGCGGTCGGCGCAGGCGTCGGACAGGACCGTGACGCGGTAGTCCAGGTCTGCCGCCTCCAGGGCGGTGGACAGGACGACGCCGCTGGTGGCGATACCGGCGAGGACGAGGTGATCGATGCCCTGCGCCGTGAGGATCTGGCGGAGGTCGTTGCCCGCGAAGGCGCTGACGCGGTTCTTGTGCACCACGATCTCGTCGCCGCGCGGGGCGAGGTCTGGGTGGATGGCGGCACCCGGGTCGTCGGCGGTGAACAGGTGGAACGGCAGCGCACCGAAGATCTTGTCGGCGGGGTGGACGTCGAGGTGACCCGGGCGGAGCCGCAGGGCGACGTGGATGACGGTGACCTCGGCGGTCCGGGCCGTCTCCAGTGCCCGGACCGCGTCCGGCAGGTAGCCGTCGGGGACGTGCGCGATGTGGTTGAGCTGGACGTCCATGGAGAGGAGGGCGCTGCGGGACACGGCTTCTGCCTTTCACGACGGGTACGTGGTTCGGGAACGCCTGCGTGCACACGGGACTTGGTGATCCGCACGGAGGGGCCCTGCCTGCCCTCCCGCGCGTCAGGCCGCGCCGCTACGAGGACGTGGGAGACGCGGGAGCGGACGAAGGGCCGTCCGGGGCGGCCGAGCCCCGGCGCAGGCTCCGGTCGAGGACGGTGACGAGCAGATACAGCACGCCCGCGCCGAGCATGATCCAGGCGAGGCGGTGCATTCCCTCGGTACTGGCGCGCTCTCCGAAGGACGCGGCGGTGGCCGAGGAGGCGATCATCGACCCCACGTAGGCGAAGGTGCGCAGCAGGCCGGCGGACGAGCCGGTTCGCTCGGGATCGGCCTGGAAGTACACGGAGTTCTGCAGGGCCAGACTGTTGGACCCCTGGGGCACGCCGAAGACGACGGCGAGGAGGACCAGCGCCCACACCGGGCTCGCCGCGGTGAGCGTCAGCATCAACGCGCAGCCGACGATCTGGCCGACGCCCCCGAGCAGGAGCTTGCCGAGGACCCCGGCGCGCCGGCCGACGGTCACCGAGACACCGACCCCCACGAGGAACATCGGGATCTGCACCAGTCCCGCGTGGAACGGCGAGAGCCCGTAACTCTCCTCCGTCCACTGCGTGAATCCGTAGAGGAAGGCGTACGACACGACGTAGGCGACCAGGGCCCGCCCGTAGGTGGCCAGCAGTGGGGCGTTGCCGCCGAGGACGCGGAGGTCGATGAACGGTGTCCTCGCGCGCCGTTCCCGCAGGGCGAACGCGACCGCGGCGGCGACGGTGATCACCGGTAGGTACCAGTTGCCGGCGCGCAGGTTCATCAGGAACAGCAGCAGCGAGAAGAGCGTGGCCGCGAACAGCCCCATGCCCGGCAGGTCGACCTGGGAGGCCAGGCCACCTCGGCCGTCCGATCGCGCGCGGGGCTGCTTGGGGAGCCGCAGCCGGCCGAGTACGACGGCCACCACCGCGAGAGGGATGTTGAGCGCGAAGGTGGAGCGCCAACCGCCCAGCCCGATCAGCAGGCCGCCCAGCAGCGGGCCGACCACGGCGATGGTCTGGTTGGTGACGGCCAGCGTGGTCAGTACCCCCGCGGGACTGTCCTGCCCGGTCCGCTCGGCCTCGCTGCGCACCAGGGCCATGGCCGCCGGGTAGCCCGCACACGTGCCGAAGCCGAGCAGGACGCGTGCGGCGATGAGGACGCCGAGATTCGGCGCGAGCGTCCCGACCACGCCGGCGACGCCGACGAGGCTGGTACTGAGAAGGAAGAGGCGCCGGGGGCCGAAGATGTCGATCAGGCGGCCGACGATCGGCTGACCGAGGGCGGTGGCCAGATAGAGGGCCGAGACCAGCCAGGCGGTCTGCGAGGCCGGGGCACCGAACGCGACGCCGATCGGGACGAGCGCCACGGCGATGATGGTCGAGTTGACGGGGTTCAGGACCGACCCCAGCATCATCGGGGGGAGGAGCCGGTGGTCGAAGCCTGCCTTCCTGGTGTCGCCGGATACGGCGGTGCTCTGCTCAGTCACTGACGAGTCGCTCCAGTACGGCCATGGCCGCTATCACGGTCCGGCGTTCCTCTTCGGTGCACTTCTCCTGCAGCTCCCCTGCGAGCCATTCGCCGCGCGCCTGCCTGCCCGCCTCGGCCCGTCGGCGGCCCTCGGTGGTGAGCGCGATCAGCAGGCGACGGCCGTCCCCGGGGTCGCGGCGCCGTTCCACCAGACCCCGGCCCGCCAGGGCGCCGACCGTGGACGCCATCGACTGATGGCGCATCCCCTCGGAGACCGCCAGGTCACTGGTCGTGAGCCCTTGGTCGTCCGTCAGGCGGGCCAGCACCGACGCCTGGGTGAGGCTGAGGTCCTCGGTGCTCCCGGCGGCGCGGATACGGCGCCGCAGACGCCCGATGACACCTCTGACCAACTGTGAGGCGCGGACTGCTGAAGGCGACAGCGCACGATCGTCACTCATGGTTTCCAGCCTAGGATCGCCAGTTCAGGTTGTCCAGGTTACCTGCGCAGTTTAGCTGGAGAGCAGAGGCGTCGCGGGGTCGGAGGCGCGGCGTGCCGAACGGGCTCCCAGGGAAGGGAGTGCCGGATATGACGGACCGGGCGCTCCTCGCAGGGGCGGCGATCACTACCGAACCCCGCCGCCGGGACCACGTGCCGACCGAGAGGCGAAATCCCCGGCTGCGAGCCCGGGGCCGCACCGCGGCGGTGTCGCGCGTGCCGTCTCCCGGCCGGTGCGGCAGGATGCGCGGGAACGATCAGCTCAGGTGGAGGTGCGGTCCCGTGGGGGATGACTGGCTGTCGCAGCGGGCACAGGCGGCGGAGCAGGCGGTGCCGGGCGGCTTCGACCTGTCGGAGTGCGTCCGCGAGCCGATCCATCTCCTGGGCGGTGTCCAGTCGTACGGCACCCTGCTCGCCGTCGACGCGGCGACCGGTGTGATCGACACGGCGGCGGCGAACACGGGCCTGCTGCTCGGTGTGGCCGCCGAGGACCTCGTCGGCGGCCCCGTCACCCGGGTCGTGGAACCCGACGACTGGACCGAGGCACTGGAGGCGACGAGCGGTGACGAGGCGCCGTCCGCCGCGCTGCCCGTGACGGCCGGCGCGGGCAGCGCGCGCGGCACCTTCGACCTGTCCGTCCACCGCAGTGGCGAGCTGCTGGTGCTGGAGTTCGAGCCGCGTGACGAGCGGCAGGCGTTCCTCTTCTCCGGCTTCTACCAGGGCGTCCGCAGGGCGTTGGCCCGGCTCCGGTCGGCGTCGACGGTCACGGACGGCTGCCGCACCGCCGTGAAGGAGATCCGGACGCTGACGGGCTTCGACCGCGTCGTCGCCTACCGCTTCGACGGCCCGGACGGGCCGGGTGAAGTGGTGGCCGAAGAGGTCACCGAGGCCTGGGAGCCCTGGCTGGGACTCTGGTTCCCGGCCACCGACATCCCCCCGCAGGCACGCCGGCTCTACCAGGACAACTGGATCCGGGTCATCACCGACGTGGACGACCCGACCGTCCGCCTCCACCCCCAGGTCAGGCCGAGCACAGGACAGCCGCTGGACCTGTCGGGCGCCGCGCTGCGCACGGTCTCCGCATTCCATCTGGAGTACCTGCGCAACATCGACGTCCGCTCGTCCATGTCCGTCTCGGTCATGCGGGAAGGACGGCTGTGGGGCCTCATCGCCTGCCACGGGGCCGCCCCCAAGGTCCTGGCGCCGGAGGTCCGCTCCGCCTGTGAACTGTTCGGCGCCGCGTTCTCCCTGCAACTGGCCGCGATCGAGGAGCGCGAGCGGGCCGACGGGTTCGCCCGTTCCGGTGCCCGCGCGGGTGCCGTCGCCGAACTCCTCGACGCCGACGTCGAAGCGTCGCTGCTGCGCAACGAGGAGGCCTTCCGCGGGCTGACGAACGCCGACGGGGTGGCCCTCGCCCGGTCCGGCCGCGTGGTCACCGCCGGACTGCCGCTCCCGGACCGGCTGGCATCAGAACTGAGCCGCCGTGCCGCCCTGATGACGCCCGGCACGGTGTGGGCCACGGACCGGCTGCCGGAACTCCTGGCCACCGACACCGACGCCGACGCCGGCACCGATACCGACGCCGAGAACGGGCCGGTCGCTGAGCCGGACGGCCTCGCGGGCCTGCTGATGGTCTCGCTCGGCAGGTCGGGCGAGTTCCTCGCATGGACCCGCGCGGAGCGGCCGATGCCCCGTGAGTGGGCCGCCGACCCCGCGGTGCCCGTCCGCGTCGGCCCCCGCGGGGAACGGCTGACGCCCCGCGGCTCGGGCGCGGTGTTCCGTTCCGTCATGCGCGGCCGCAGCCTGCCGTGGACCGCCCAGGACCAGTCGGCGGCACTGGAGATGTGGCGCATGCTCACCGGCCTCGTCCTGCGCCACGCGAACGAGCTGGGCCGCCTCAACGACGAACTCCGCATGATCAACGTGGACCTGGACTCCTTCGCCCACGCCGCGGCCCACGACCTCAAGGAACCGCTGCGCGGCATCTCGAACGCCGCCACCTTCACCCTGGAGGACGCGGCGGACGACCTGGACGCGACCAGCGTGCGACGGCTGGAGACCATGCAGCGACTGGCCGGCCGCATGGACGAACTCCTCAACTCCCTGCTGCACTACGCCCGGTTGGGCCGCGGAGGCGTGCAACGCGTCGACGTGGCACTGGACGACGTGGTCGACGCCGCCCTCGAGGTCGCCGGCCCGCGCCTCGCGGACGAGAACGTCACGGTCGTACGCGAGGCCACCCTCGGCCGGGTCCGCGCCGACCCCGACCGGCTCTACGAGATCCTCGTCAACCTGCTGGTGAACGCGGCCAAGTACGCCGCCGACCGTCCCGACCGGACGGTCGAGATCGCCGTGGCGGCCGTGCCCACGCAGGACGGCGCGGGAAGCGAACAGGCCGTCCTGGTACGGGACAACGGGATCGGCATCCCTGCGGGCCGCCAGAGCGAGGTCTTCGACCTGTTCCGGCGGCTGCACGGGCCGGCCGAGTACGGAGGCGGCACCGGCGTGGGACTCGCGGTCGTGAAACGAATCGTCGAACGCCACGGCGGACGCCTCTGGCTGGAGAGCGAACCGGTGCAGGGCACGGCGTTCTACTTCACGCTGGGCGACCCGGGAACGGAGGCGTCCGGCCGCGCCTGACCCTTCGTCTGCTGCCAGTAGTCGATCGCGCCCTTGAGGACGGTACGGAAGAGGGCGAAGTTCACCGGCTTGTAGATGTAGCTGTCGGCGCCCGCCGCGTAACAGGCGTCGACCTCGGCGGGCGCCGTCGACGACGTGAACACGATCAGCGTGACCTCGGCGAGCTCCGGATGACCGCGGATCGCGCTGAGCACCGAATGCCCGCTCAGGCCGGGCATGTTGAGGTCCAGCAGGACGAGGCCCGGCAGTTCGGCCGCGTCCAGGAGCCGTTCGGCGATTCCGTCGCCATGGTCGGTGAACTCCAGCCGCAGGTCCGGGTGCGTGCGGTTCAGCGCCCGCTCGATGGCCTCGGCGTCCTCGGCGGAGTCCTCCACCACGAGGATCCATTGGTTGTCGACCCGCCGGCCGCCTTCGTCCGCGTGCCCCATGGTCATTCCCTCACCTCGGCGATCAGTACGGCCGTGTCGTCGTCGCCCGCCGCGCGGAACTCCGCGGCCAGGGAGATCAACCGGTCGGACGCGGACGGTCCTCCGCCGTTGCGTCGGACGGCTGCCGCGAGGTGCTCTTCGAAGAAGGTGCCGTCCACACCGCGCGCTTCGAGGAGCCCGTCCGTGAACAGCACCAGCGACTCGCCCAGGCCCAGCGTCCGACGGAGCGGCTCGTACGCGGACCGGTCGAGCACACCGAGCAGTACGCCCCCGGTCGTGAGCTCCTCCACCACCTCGCCGTCCGCGCTGCGCACCAGTGGCCTCGGGTGTCCGGCGTTGGCCAGCTCGACCTCCCAGCCGTCCGGCACGGGGGTCAGCACCGCCACCAGCGCGGTGACGAACCGGGAGCTGCGCTCCGCGATGAGCGCACGGTTCAGCCGGGCCAGGGCCTGCGCCGGCGGAGTCCCGTCCTCCAGCAGTGTGCGGAGGGTGTGCCGCGCCAGACCGGTCAGCGCCGCGGCCTCGGCCCCGCGACCGCACACGTCCCCGATGATCAGGGCGAGCCGGTCGTCACCGGTGACGACCGCGTCGTAGAAGTCGCCGCCGACCTCCAGCGACTCGTCGGCCACCTCGTACGCACTGCTCAGGATCAGCCCCGGCACCTCGGGCAGGGCCCGGGGGAGCAGATGCCGCTGCAGGATCTCCACATGGCGCCGCCGCTGCTCGTACAGGGTGCTCGTGTCGATGGCCAGAGCCGCACGCCCGGCCAGGTCGCCGAGCATGCGCAGGTCCTCGACGCCCTCGGAGCCGTGGTGCAGGAACGTCAGGGTGCCCAGGGCGCGCCCCCTCGCGCGCAGCGGACTGATGCTCAGGACGCGGACAGCGGCTCCGTACCCCTCGGAGCCGGAGCCGGGGCCGAACGGGCCGCCGGACAGGTCCGCTCCGCGCAGCAGCGCGCCCTCGGCCTGCTCCGAAGCGCCGCGCAGCGCCTTGCCGAGCCACGCGTCGTTCAGTGACACCTCCGCCAGCCAGGTCTGGGCGGGTGCCGCCACATGAGCCCACGCCACGGGCGCGAGCCGGCCGTCCGCTCCGAAGAGATGGACGACGCAGCCCTCCGCCATCGCCGGGACGGCGAGCCGTGCGACCCGGCGCAGCGTCTCCTCGACGTCCAGACTGGAGTCCATCTGGAGCGACGCCTCGGCGAGGAACGCGTCCTCCACCTGCCGGCGCTCATGGCCCCGGTGGACCAGCAGGCGGTGGTTGCTCACCATCAGGATCTCCGCGACCTGCTCCAGGCGTGCCCGCAGAACCGGGAGGTTCTCGGGAGGCGCGTCCAGGCCCACCCACAGAGCGGCCCGGTCGGCACCGAGCGGGAAGTGGCACTCCAATACCGTGACGGCCGCGCCGAACGCACGCATCGAGTCACCGGGCCAGAGTGCGGCGTCCCGTGTCAGAGCGTCGTCCTCTACGACCACCGGGCCCTCGACGGCGGCCCCGCGTCGGCGGAACGTCTCGGGGACGGCCCACCGCTCACCGGCCGGCGGCCGGTGCGTGTCGGGCGCGGCCATGGCCGTCGTCAACGTCCGGGTGTAGATCAGCAGCCCCTCGGCGTCCCAGCGCGCACCGGCCGCGACGACGGCGCCGGGCTGCGTCAGCAGGGCCTGATACACCAGGTGGGCGAGATCGGTGACGTCCTGGACGCCGTTCGCCGCCAGCCAGAGACTGTGCAGTTCCCTGGGCCAGCCGTCGGCCTCCGGGGAGCCGCCCCTCTCAGCTGTGTCCTGCTGCGCCTGCTCGGGTTCTTCTGGCATGGCCCCCGCTTCTTCCTCCGAGCCGCGTGGGGGCGAGCCCGAAGCCGCCCCGACCCCCATCAGTTGTCATGAGGAAACTACCTGTTCGGGGAACCATACGGCCTCCACTCCGTCCGGGATCGTGAGCCCGGCTCCCCTTCCATCCTGAAGCGGGGCCGGGATTCGTGCGAACCGCATCCCGTCCGGGTCGCTCCTTCCGTCGTGCGCGGCCCGCCGGACCCTCATCCGTTCGCCGCTGGGCTGTCCGTGGGGGAGGACGCGCCACGCGGTCCGTGCGCTCGGGGCAGGCGCGCCCCGGCTGTTAGCTTCTTGATCGTCAGTGGCCGCCCGGACCACGGGTGAGGCCCGTGTCGGGGTGAGCGTGGAGGCTGCGGTGGCGGAGACCAGAAGAACCCCCGAGGAAACCGTGTCCACCGCACTCGGGCGTCGCGGTTTCCTGGCATCGGCCGCACTGGCGGCCACCGCGCCGGTGGCCGTCTCCTCGGTCGCCCGGGCGTCCGAGCGGTCGGCGCCAGGACGGCTTCCCACCCCCGAACGAGGGGCAGCGGAACGCCTGCTCGCCGTACCGCTGAAGCACCGCCGGGACGACTGGCTCCAGGAGGCCCTGCAGATCGCCGTGGCGGTCGAGTTCTCGACCATCCCGCCGTATCTGTGCGGCTGGTGGTCCATCGGGGACCGCAAGAGCGAGGCCGCCCAGCTGATCCGGCGCGTCGTGCTCGACGAGATGTACCACCTCGGCGTCGTCTGCAACCTGCTCGTGGCGGTGGGCGGCCGGCCCGACATCAAGGCGGCGGCGCCGGTCTATCCGGGCCCGCTGCCCGGCGGGGTGCACCCTGGGCTCACCGTGTACCTGTCGGGCCTGACCAAACCGTTCGTGCGCGACGTCATGATGGCCATCGAGGCCCCCGCGGCGCCCCTCACCGACAGTGGCGACGACTCGCTCAGCATCGGCCTCTTCTACGAGGAGCTGCTGAAGACGTTCCGGTCGGCCGCCCCCGAACTGTCCACGGCCCGGCAGTTGCAGCAGCGCGTCGGTGTGGACGATCTCACCCCCGTGAAGACGCTCGATGACGTGGAGCACGCCATCGACATCATCCGCGAACAGGGCGAAGGCAGCTCCGGCTCACCGGCGGACGCGCCCGGCGACGACCACGTGGCCCACTACTACGCGTTCGCCGAGATCTACCACGGCCGGCAGCTGCGCGAGGAGGACGACGGCTGGCAGTACACCGGACCCGTCGTGCCCTTCCCGGACTCCCGGCCCATGGCCAGGGTGCCCGCCGGCGGCTGGGACAGCCCGCCCGACGAGGCCCAGCGGCTCATCAGCGCCTTCGACAGCGCGTACGCCGGTGTGCTGGAGTCGCTCGACGCCGCGTGGGCCGACGGTGGTGCGAGCAGTCTGACCGCGGCGGTGCGGGGCATGGGGAGACTGGAGTCGCCCGCCGTGGAACTGATGGAGATGCAGATCCCCGGCAGCCAGGAGACGTACGGCCCGCAGTTCCGGCCGGCCTGACCGCTCGGGCCCGCGGGGCCGGGGCGCCGCGCGACGGCGGTGGGCGTCACTCCACCGGGTTCTCGATCAGCGTGATCCGGTTGCCGTCGGGGTCGTGGAGCGCGGCGAACCGCACGGTCTGCGCTCCGGGCTGGACCGCCCCGGCGGTGAGACCGCGTGCGGCGAGGTCGGCGAGCGCCCGGTCGAGGTCGTCAACGTTCAGGTTGAGCAGCGTCGAACCGGCGTGTTCGGGGTCCTGGAACACCTGGATCCAGCCGGTGGGCGTGAGGTGCCAGTCCGCGAGCCCGGGCATGGGCCTCAGATCGGCGGGCCTTCCCAACAGCCGTTCGTACCAGGCCACCGCCCGCTCGATGTCACTCACCGGGGCGACCGCGAGAACGCGTGTGATGGTCATGGAGGGTCTCTTCTCACTCTGGGCGGGTGTCGTCGGGACGGCCGCGTCCTCAGGCCTCAGGGCCGCTGTCCCCAGGCCATCGCCATACCCGGTCCGAACTCGGCCAGAGCCGGGGAGGCCAGGTAGGCGAGGGCTTCGTCGATCACGGCCGAGTCGACGAGCCCGGTCTCCTCCAGCGCGGGGCGCATCCGGTTCCACGTCTCGGACCAGAAGCGGGCCAGGGGGCGGTCCGCGGCCAACGGCGGGCAGACGAGCTCTCCGGCGACGTGCTGGAGACCCTCGTCCCGCAGGAAGTGCGGATACGCGGGGACGGTGGACGTGTCGGTCCCGATGGTCGCCCTCAGCGCCTGCCACATGGCGTCCATGGTCCGGCGGTAGGCCGAATCCGCGTCCAGGGCGTTCGGCAGCTCCACGGCGTCGCCGAGCACCAGCCAGCCGCCCGGGTTCAGCCATCGCGCGAGCCGTGCGATGAGCTGACGGCGTTCGGGCAGATGCATGAGCACGAACCGGGCGTGAATCAGGTCGAAGCCGCCGAGGTCCAGGCCCTCGTCCCTGAGGTCCGCGGTGACCACCCGCACGCGCGAGTCGTCGAGGGAGCCGAGGCCGCTGGTGTCCCGGTCCAGGGCGACCACCTCGGAGGCACCCGCCTCGTCCAGCAGCCAGCGAAGGATGGTGCCCGTTCCGGCTCCCACCTCAAGGCAACGGCGTCCCGGCGCCGCGTCCAGGGCGCGCAACCGACGAACGGTGACCGGGTCGTACACGAGCGCGGCCGCGTCGATCCGCTCCGCTTCCTCGGGGTGCTCGGGTTCGAACAGGTCCTTGCCGTAGTCACCCTCGGAGACCGGAGCGCCGCTCACGACCGGAACCCCGGTCGCTGACCTCCCGGGGCTGCCCTGCCTGTCCGTGCCATGAGAACTCCCTGAGCAGAGAAGACCGGCCGTGTCCCAGGGTGGCAGCATTCCGTTCGCGTCGCAGGCCGTCGAGGGCCCGGGAACGCATTGGCCCCCGCATCGCGCGTGCGCGCCGGAACCCACTTGTGCCGCTCCGATAACATCGTCGGGCTCACGGTGATCGCCCCGATCGCCCGACCTTCACCGGGACGCCATGCCGTCCGGCCGGAAGGGTGAGCCGGGATGACCACCACCTAACACATCGGCCGAACAGTTGATATCTGGAACACCGCGAGAGCCCTCGCGAACAAGCAGCAGCATCGCGTCCGCCGTACGGCGACAGCCCCAGGTGGTTCTGTGGGGCGCGGCGGGGGCGGCGGTCCTGGGATTCCTCATCGCGCTGGAGATCGTCGCGCGGAGGTACGGCGATCCCGGGCCGATCACCAACCTGGGGCGGGAGTTCGTGGCGGCCCCGCATTCGGGACCGCTGCTGTACGCCGGGCTGGCGCTGATGATGGTGGTGCTCACCTGGCGGGAACGGTTCGTCGCGGCCGGCACGGCGATCGGCATCGACGTCGTCCTCACCCTGGTGCGCTGGGCGGCAGGCGCCGACCAGAACTTCGGCAGCGGCGCGCTGTGGGTGATGCTGGGCTGCGCGGGCGTCGCCCTCGTACGTCGCACCGGCCGGGAACGTGCCCTGCTGCTGAAGGGCGTCGGGCTCGGCCTGCTCCTCGTGGGCGGTCACAAGACGGGCGACACCTGGCTGCTCATCACGTCGAAGACGCGCCACGCGGTGCTCGACCCGTACGTGGCGACCGCCGATCACGCGCTGGGCAACCCTTCCTGGCTGGTGGGCCGCGCGGTCATGGCCACCGATCCGATCGGCACCCACGTCCTGAACGCGGTCTACGGTCAGCTCCCGCTGGCCGCCGCCCTCTTCGGGCTGTACCAACTGCGCAACGTGGCCGCCGAACGCGGCTTCCCGGGCCATCACCTGGTGCGTACGTTCCTGGTCATCGGCCTGCTCGGACCAGCCATCTACATGATCTTCCCGGTGGTCGGACCGGTCTTCGCCTACAGCACCGAGGGCGGCCGGTGGGCGGTGGCCGATCTGTGGCCGAACACGGCGCCGCCGCTCGGAGCGCTGCACGCGGTCCCCTTCGACGAGATCACTCCTCGCAACTGCATGCCCAGCCTGCACACGGCCTGGGCCACCACGCTCTTCATCCACTCGCGCAGAGCACCGCGCGTCCTGCGCTGGGTGGGCGCCTTCTGGCTGGTCGCCACGCTCACCGCCACGCTGGGGTTCGGCTATCACTACGGCGCCGATCTCCTGGCCGGCGCGGTGTTCGCGCTCACGATCGAGGCGGCGATGCGCTCGTTCGACCGCGGCTGGGAACGCGCCGGAGTCCAGTTCGTCACCTACGGGGCGGTCGTGTTCACCGCGCTCCTGGTGTCGTACCGCTTCCTGCCGCTGGACATGGCCCGCCACCCCTACGTCTTCGGTCCCCTGCTCCTCCTGGCGACAGGTTCCGTGATCCACCTCTACGTCCGGACCACCGGCCGCTGGGACGCGACACCGGGTCCGAAGCCGGCCCTCGCGCCGCAGGTGGAACCGGAACCCGCGCTCCAGCAGGCGTAGACCGCGCGGCGGTCAGGCGGGCAGGTCGGGTCGGTCCTCGTCGAGCTCGAACCAGACCGTCTTGCCCTCCGGCTCGGGGCGGACACTCCACTGGTGGGCCAGCAGGTCGAGGAGGACCAGGCCGCGGCCCGAGGAGGACAGCTCGCCGGGTGCGCGCCGGTGAGGGACGTCGTCGCTGCGGTCGGTGACCTCCACGCGCAGCCGGCGGTGGTCCGACGCGCCGCTGATCTCGGCCCGCAGGACGGCGGCCTGCTCGGTGTGGACCAGGACGTTGCCGAGGAGTTCGGACGTGAGCAGGACGGCCGTGTCGACCTGGTCGGGACTCGCCCAGTCGTGGAGCAGGCCCTGGAGTTCCATCCGGGCTTCGGACAGGCCACGCGCCTGGTCCTGTTCGAGGGTGAGGAAGAGCCGGCGCTCGGGTGGGGAGACCCGCGCCTCGCCGGCGTCGCGGCGGAGCAGGAGCAGGGCGATGTCGTCCTCGGTGAGCGGCGTGTGCTGCGGGTGGTCTCCCGGCTCCTGGGGGGCGACCACCGCGTTCAGCAGGCGGTCCGCCATTCCGTCGAGGTCCTCGGACGAGCCGGGGGAGAGGGCGTTGCGCACACGGAGCCAGCCGGAGTACATGTCGTGGCCGCCGGTCTCGATCAGACCGTCGGTGCACAGCATGAGGACCTCGCCCTCGTTCAGGGTGAGGACGTTGACCGGATAGTCGTCCTCTCCGAGGTTCAGCCCCAGCGGAAGCCCGCCGTCCAGGTGCTTGAGCAGGCAGGTTCCGTCCGGGAGCCGCAGAACGGGGTGGGGGTGCCCGGCGCGGGCGATGCGCAGGGTGCCGGTGGCCGGGTCGGCCTCCACGTAGATGCAGGTGGCGAAGCGGTCCTCGTCCAGCGCCGCGAGGAACTGGGAGGCCCTGACCAGGACGGCATCGGGTCCGTGCCCCTCGGCCGCGTAGGCGTGGATCGCCGTACGCAACTGGGACATCAGCCCGGCCGCGTGCACGTCGTGGCCCTGTACGTCACCGATCACCAGGCCCAGCCGCCCGTTGGGCAGGCTGAGACTGTCGAACCAGTCGCCTCCGACCATCAGGCCGCCGCCGGTGGGCACGTACCGTGCGGCGACGGTGAGGCCGTCCACTCCGGGGCCGACCCGGCTCATGCTGCTGCGCAGACTCTGGGAGAGGGCCAGATCGGCTTCGTCGGTGTACGTGCGCTCGATGCTCTGGCCGAGCAGGCGGGCCACGGTGGCCAGGAGCGTGCGGACGCCGTCGGTCATCTCCATCGGCGCGCTGAAGCCGGCCACCCACACGCCGGTGACCTGTCCGTATGTGGTCAGCGGCAGGTAGGCCCAGGCCTCGTGGCCCTTCACCTCACAGGACTGCCCGGCGACGGGGAAGCGGTTCCGGTACTCGTCCGCGGAGGACAGGAGGACGGGCCGCCCGGTACGGACGGCCTGGGCCCCCGGGTGATCACTGCCGAGGATGACGCGGAAGTCGTCGACCCCGCAGTCGGTGAATCCGAGCTGGGCCACGCAGTGCAGCCGCTCACGGTCCGACCGCAGCACCAACTGGCTGCGCACCGGCAGCGAGGCGTCGGCCAGCCGGGGGACGAGCGCCAGCGCCTCGCGCAGCGTCTCCGCCCGTGCCAGCGCGTGCCCCACCAGGAGATCGGCCTCGCGGCCGCGCAGACGGTCCGACGGATCCCCCGATCCGTCACCGACGGGCCCCGCCATCCGGTTGAGCGCCTCGACCTGGCGCACCTCGGCGGACTCCTCGGAGCTGCGGCGCTCCCGACCTCCACCCACCTGCGCACTCCCGTCACTGCTCGGCGGCTTCCGTCCTCCCTATGCTCCGTCGGGCCCGAGCGGGCCGCCTCCTCAGCGCGCCGCTCGTCGACGCCCTGCGCGCGCGGAGACCCCGCACGGCCCGGCGCACCCCCGCGGCGGTTGCGGGCGGAGACCGAGGAAACCCGGCTCCGCGACGCCGGGCGCCCGCACCCGTTCGGCCCACCCGTTCGGCCCACCGAGCGCGCGGGCGTCACGACCGGGCGGCACGGTGGTGGTGCCGACGCGGAGCACCGGTCGGCGGCGTCGTGGAGGCCGCCGCACCGTCCGCCGCGCACCTCGGCCGACCGGCTCTCGGGAGCGTTCATCAGGAGGTCTCGTGCACGACAAGCCGCTCCTCAAGAGTGTCGGTGATCTTCTGCGCCGGCGGCACGGCGTCTCGACACGCGCCGCCAGGGCCACGCCGGACGGGTTCGTCCTGGACAACAGGAAGGTCGCCGCGTTCATATCCGGCACGATCAGCACCGAGGACGAGGCGGCACTCGCCGACGAAGTGGCCCGGTTGCTCCCCCACCACTGGGACCTCCCCACCAAGTCGGTCGAGGCGCTGACCCCGCTCGTCGACCACCTCGGCGGCCAGCCGCAGCTGATGGCCTGGCTGGACCACCAGCCCGGCCTGCCGCGGCTGACGGCGCGGATCTACGTCCTGCTGGGTCACCTCGACCAGTACAGCGAGAACAGCGCCGTACTCGACGCCGTTCGGCAGGCCAGGGCCCAGAACCCCTATCCCGCCGGACTCCGGGGCTACCTGATCCCCGAGACCAACGACGAGACGCTGGGCGGTCTCGCGTTCCGGATCGAGGAACTCCTCGGCGACAACCGCCAGGAGGACGCCACCGCGCTCGCGCTGACGACCGCGGACTGGTTGCGCCGCGCCGCACAGAACGCCGAGAACCCCGACTCGGACGTCCGCGAGATGGGCGAGCTGATGGGCCACATGTACGAGGACATCAGCGGGGCCGCACCGCGTTCCTAGGCTGTGAGCATCCGTTCCACAGGCCCGTCTCCGTCCTCCGCATCCATCGACACCCCGTTGCGCGAAAAGGGTTAAATCGCGCCAAAGCGTGGCGCCGATCGGTGACGAGAGGAAACACCATGATCGTCAAGAAGCTGCACGAGGCGGGCGTCCAGAGCGAGCACGCCTACGCGGCGGCCTTCGGCTCCATCGGTCTGTCGCTCGTCTCCTGGCTTGCGTCCAACAAGCAGGAGAACATCGAACGGGCCGACCGGTGGGGCATCTTCGTGGGGGAGTGGGCGCCGACCTTCTTCGCCCTCGGCCTGGCCCTGGCCAACTACGAGAAGGCCGACCCTTTCACGGCCGACGGCTGAGGCAGGAACGCCGGACGCCGCGATCGGCGAACGGTCGACAGGTGACCGTCGACGACGGCTTTCGGGCAGGATGACCTCATGACAAAACTGCCCGCACGGTCGGTCGGTCGTGGCTCCTCCGGTTCGGTGCTGTCCTTGTGGTCGCAGGACTCCGTCCTGTCCATCGGCTCGGTGGGTTCGGTGCTGTCCGTGGGATCGGTCGGCTCGGCCCTGTCCGTGGGGTCGATCGGGAGTGCCCTGTCCTTCGGGTCGATCGGCTCGTCCTTGTCACTGATCTCGGCGGGTTCGTGGCTCAGCACGGGGTCCGTTCTTTCCGCACAGTCCCGCTGGTCGGTGCTGTCCTGGCGTTCCACCCGCGGCTTCCTGGCCGTCGGGGCCGTGGGGGCGGCGGCAGGAGGCGTCGTGCTGGTGACCCAGTTGCTGCGCGCGGCCCAGCGGGACTGACTCAGCCCGCCAAGTCCCTGCCGGGGTCGATGGACCAGTGGTTGGAGTGGATGACCCGCCCCGCGAAGTCCACCTCGACCTGGTCGAGGAGGCGGAAGCCGACGGAGCGGCAGATGCCGTTCGAGGCCGCGTTCCGCGTCGCGGGGAAGGCATGCACCACGCCCCAGCGGTCCTGGTTGCGGGCCTCTTCCAGGAGGATGCGCACGGCGCGCTTTCCCAGACCCCGCCCCTGGAACTCGGGCAGGACCATCCAGCCGATCTCGGAGATCGGCCCGTCGGCGCTGTCGTGCGACCACAGGGCCACCGATCCCGCGACGACACCGGGGTCGCCCGCATCGGGAACGATCATCCTGATCCACTCCAGGTCGCCCGCCGCCTGTTCGGCATCCCGGCGCACCTTGTCGGCCATGCCGTGCGACGGGAGCGGGCCGCCGAGGTCGGCCATCATCCCGGGGTCGCACCGCATCCGGACATAGGCCTCGACATCGTCCGGCGTGACGTTGCGCAGCTGCACGTGCCCCTCCTCGATTACGTCCGGGGCGCTCACCTGACCGGGCCCGTGGCTCACGAACGCGTCACGCGCACCTCGGCCGGCACGGCCCACCACTGGTCGGGGCGGTCCACGACAGGAGACTGCGGGCCGTTCTCGATGTACCGGGCGAGCCGCAGAAGGTAAGCGGCGATGCCCGACGCACCCTGCATCCACGCGGTACCGGGCGGCAGCAGGGGTTCGTCGTCGCGGTACTCGAGGAACCGCCAGCGGGCCCCCGACCCGTCGCGGATCGCCCGCTCCCCAAGGGCGTCGCCCATCGTGCGGGCTCCTCGCAGAAGAGTGTCCGACAGGTCCGTCCCCGCCAAGTCCTGCACGGCGTCCAGGAGTACGTCGCCGACCCCCGCGGTTCCGCAGCAGCGGCCGTCGTTGTCCCAGAACCCGGGGCGGAGCCGTTCGGGCACGCCCGACGTGAGGAGGGAGTTCAGACATCGCCGGCGCAGCTCGTCGACCTGGAGGCCGGCCACCTCCGTGACGCCCGCGTGCGCGAGGGCCGAGAACAGGTGCGAGGTGCCCGCCGGGCCGTGGCACCAGGTGTAGGTGATCGGCTCCACCTCACGCCTGGACGGCGGGATCGTGTGCGGGACGACGAAGCCGTCGTCGTCGAGCAGGCCCACCGACAGCACGTGCCGGGCGCCGTCGACCGCGGCCTCGACGAAGTCCGCCCGTCCGAGCGAAGCGCCGGCGACGGCCAGCGCGGCGGCCACCCCGGCGGTGCCGTGGGAGTAGTTCGGGGCCCGTGACGGGGTGCTCGGCGCGATGCCCCAGTCCAGTCCCGCCTCCGTGCGATCGGCCGTGCGCAGCAGTGCCTCGCCGCCCGTCGTCGCGATCGCGTCGGCGAACTCGCCCCTGGCCCAGACCGCCGTCATGACGACGCCCGCGGTCCCCATGATGATGTCGTTCAGCGGGGCGTCGGAGCCCGGTTCGAACTCGGTGGTCGTCTTCCAGCCGTCGGATGTCGTCAGCTCGTCCAGACGCCGAAGGGCGATGGCTTCCTCTCCTGGGGCGAGGAGCTTCAGCGCTGTGGCGTCGCCGGCCAGCCCGTCGTACAGGGACGGCTCGACGCGGCCTCTCGCCTCGGCCGACAGCCTCGCCACGATGCCGTCGGACAGGGTTCGTTCCCGGTCGCTCAGCTCACGGTGCTGTGCGATCTCCGCCAGTACGGGCGCCAGGCCTGCGATGCCCGAGTACAGCGAGTCGCGGTCCTTCGCCGGTGTCATGTCCCGCCCGTTGCCGGACACCGTCTCCGGGAACCATGGGCCCTCGTCCTCGCGCACCTGGTCCAGCACCCACGACCACGCCGCCTCGCCCAGCTCCTTGTATGCCTCGCTCGTCGCCACCCGGCAACGTTACAACTACGCCCGTCCCGCCAGTAGGCCGCTGCCACGGGACCGGCTAGGGAGACCGGAGTGGGGCGGAGCCGATCGCGGTTCGTCGCTGCGTCACGAGGAACAGCGTGACTCCGCCGGCCAGGACGAGTGCGCCGACGGCCAGCAGGATCCGAGGGTCCAGCAGGCCCTCGGTGCAGGTGCCGCCGTGAGCGGACGTACTGCAGTAGGTGCCGGGACCGTGTCTGTTGAGGTAGGTGAGGAGGAAGAGAGGCAGGCTCGCACTCGACACCAGACCGGGCAGCCCCCGCTGGGCGTCGTGACGCGTCGCCAGAACAAGGGTGCCGATCAGCGGGACCGGCAGGATGAAGATCCCGATCGAGAGGATGCTCAGCAGCGCCAGCAGGTAGCCCGCACCGGTCAGCGCCCATCCGGTGAAGAGCAGCCAGTCACGTCTCCTGCGGGTCATGCGTTCTTCCTTCCCCTGAACGCGCCGCTTCACCGCTCGATCCGCGCGGCCTCGCCTTCCGTAGAGCGGGGGCGTAGCACCTGGCGTCGCCTTCGCGGTTGAAGGCCCCGTGCCCGCCATCGCTGCGGCTGTTGGTGAACACCCCTTTTCTGTAAGGGAGTTAGCTGGTCAGGACCGACATGGAACCCGAGATTGTGGAAACCCTGGGTCGTGCGCACGCGGGCGCGCGGCCTTCCGGACGTGGCCCGCTCGGCAGCCGAAAAATGCCGCGCGCCTCCTGATCACCCGCGTTACGGTGATGTCGTCCAGGTGCGCAGGCAACGGCTACTTCTCCTGTCAAGAGGGAAACGCGGGTTCGAATCCCGTCGCCGGCTCTGCCGGTGTCGTCCAGTGGCCCAGGACGCCACGTCGCCGTCGCCGACCTCGATCTCTGGACACGCGACACGTGCGGCCGTCACGGGGGAGTGGCGGCCGCTTCGCGGACTTCGATGTAATCGATGTAAACGGTCACGTCCGGTGCCGGCCCGCCTCCCGCGCGGACCCCCTCAGCCGCCCGAACTCTCCCGCACGATCAACTGATGTCCGGCGACGTGCTCCGCCGACCCCGACCCCATGTCGGGTCGCTCGATGCGGTCGAGCAGCAGGTCGACCGCCGCCCGGGCGATGCCCTCCTTGTCGGGGGCCACCGTCGTGATCGTCGGGATGCTGTACCGCGAGGCCTCGATGTCGTCGAAACCGACCACGTCGATGTCGTCCGGAACCCGCAGTCCGCGATCGTGGAGTGCGCGCACCGCGCCGAGGGCCAGGTGATCGTTGAGGCACAGCAGCGCGTCCGGCCGCTCGGGGCGCTCGACCAGGGCTGCCGCGGCGCGCGCTCCGTCGAGCCAGTGGAAGGCGTCGACCGGCGCGACGAGATCGGCGTCGAAGGGCAGGCCGGCGGCTTTCAGGGCCTCGGTGTAGCCGATGGTGCGCAGTCTGTCGGTGCCCTGCCTGCCACGCAGCGATCCGCCGACGACGGCGATCCGCCGGCGCCCCCGGGCCAGCAGGTGGGCGGTGGCCTCGCGGGTGGCGGCGATGTTGTCGATACCCACGTGGTCCAGGCTGCCGGGCGTGTGCCGCTCGCCGAGCAGGACGACGGGCAGGTGCTTCTCGTGATTGTCCAGGTCACTCTGGCGCAGGGTCAGGGCGCTGAGGATGACGCCGTCGGTGAACTGGGCGTCGAAGCCGTTGAGGGCCGACAGCTCGCGGTCCCTGCGACTGCCGGTCGCGTGGATGAGGACCGTGCAGCCCCTGCGGTCCGCCGCGGCCATCACGTGCTTGGCCAGTTCGGAGAAGTAGGCGACGTCCAGTTCGGGCACGGCCAGAGTGATCATGCCCGTCCGGCCGCGCCGCAACTGGCGGCCCGCGATGTTGACGCGGTATCCGAGAGCCTCGATCGACTCGCGCACGGCGGCCCGCGTCTCGGGAGAGACGTGTTCGAAGTCGTTGATCACGTTGGACACGGTCTTGGGTGAGACCCCCGCGTGTGCCGCGACGTCCTTGATCCTGACCCTTGCCGCCACCTGTGTCCTCCTCAGCCCCGCCGATCGTATCCGGCGTCACGAACGGGGTCTCGCGTCGGGGCTCGCTCCGCCCAGGGTATTTACATCGATGTAATCGCATGGTGGCATAGGCGCCGCAACGGTCGCCAGCACGAAGCGAGACGCACATGAGTTCTCCCAAGACCCAGGACGTTCCGCGTCCCGAGTACCCCCGGCCCCAATTCGCCCGCACGGACTGGCTGAACCTCAACGGCAGGTGGCAGTTCGAGATCGACCGGTCGGACTCCGGCCTCGAACGCGGCCTGCGTGAGCGGGAGCTTTCGGACGCGATCACCGTGCCGTTCTGCCCCGAGTCGGAGCTGTCCGGAATCGGCGACACGGACTTCATGGAAGCCGTCTGGTACCGCCGCACCGTCCGGATACCCGAGCAGTGGGGCGACGCCCGCGTGCTGCTGCACTTCCAGGCCGTCGACCACGACACCACCGTCTGGGTCAACGGCGTCGAAGTGGCCCGCCACCGCGGCGGCTTCACCCCGTTCACCGCCGACCTCGACGGAGTCGCCGCTCCGGGCACCGACGCCGTCGTCGTGGTCCGGGCCCGCGACACCCGGCACGGCCCACAGGCCCGCGGCAAGCAGGCGACCTGGTACGCCAACACGCACTGCCACTACACCCGCACCACCGGCATCTGGCAGACCGTGTGGATGGAGCCGGTGCCGCGCACCGCCCGCCTCAAGCGGCCCCGCGTCACTCCCGACCTCGGCTCGGGCTCCTTCCACCTGGAACTCCCCGTGACCGCCAACCTCCCGGGCCACCGCGTGCGGGCCGTGCTCACGAGCGCCGGGACCGAGGTCGTACGGGCCGAGGCCCGCGCCGACCTGGACCTGTGCCCGCGCCTCACGCTCGTCGTGCCGTCCGACGCCGTCCGCCCGTGGTCCCCGTCGGACCCGCACCTGTACGACCTGAGCCTCGAACTGGTCGACGCCGAGGGTGCCGTGGTCGACGCCGCCGACTCCTACGCCGGGCTGCGCTCCGTCGCGCTGCGGGGCAAGCAGGTGCTGATCAACGGGGAGCCGGTGTTCCAGCGGCTCGTCCTGGACCAGGGCTACTACCCCGACGGCCTGATGACCGCACCCTCCGACGCGGCACTGGTGCGCGACATCGAACTCGGCCTCGCCGCCGGATTCAACGGGGCCCGCCTGCACCAGAAGGTCTTCGAGGAGCGCTTCCTCCACCACGCCGACCGCCTCGGCTACCTGGTCTGGGGCGAGTTCGGCGACTGGGGCTGCGAGACGGGCGTACGCGACGACAACCAGCAGCCCACCGCCTCGTACACCGCCCAGTGGCTGGAGGCGCTGGAACGCGACTACTCGCACCCCTCGATCATCGGCTGGTGCCCTCTCAACGAGACCTACCAGCACCTGCACGACCGCATCACCCAACTCGACGACGTGACCCAGGCGATGTTCCTCGCCACCAAGGCGATGGACACCACCCGCCCCGTCGTCGACGCCTCCGGCTACGCCCACCGCGTCGCCGAGACGGACGTCTACGACTCCCACTGCTACGAGCAGGACCCGGAGGCCTTCGCCAAGATCATGGGCGGCCTCGCCGAGGACAAGCCCTACCTCAACACCGGCCCCGACCGGGCCACATGGTCCCTGCCGTACCGCGGACAGCCCTACTTCTGCAGCGAGTTCGGCGGCATCTGGTGGGACCCGCAGGCGGCCGCGACCGCCGCCGGCAACGAGATCGGCGACTCCTGGGGATACGGCGAACGACCGCGTACCGCGGGGGAGTTCACCACCCGCTTCACCGGACTCGTGGACGTGCTGCTCGACGACCCGGACATGTTCGGCTACTGCTACACGCAGCTCACGGACGTCTTCCAGGAGCGCAACGGCGTGTACGCCTTCGACCGCTCCGAGAAGGTCGACACCGCCCTGCTGCGTGACGCCCAGCGGCGTGCCGCGGCCTTCGAACGCCGCTGATCACCCTGTCTCCGGTCAGGCACCGGCCCTGACCGCTCCCTGCTTTTACAACGATGTAAGGAGGGCTCATGAGCGATCTCCCCCCGAACCCCGGAACCGGCCTCTCCCGGCGCCGTGTCCTCACCGCGTCACTCGCCTCCGCGGGAGCGCTGCTCGCCGGCGGCGCGCTGAGCGGCTGCGGCGCGGCGCTGGCCGCCGACGACACGACCGTCCGCCTCTGGGATCTGTTCAGCGGCGCCGACGGCGGACTGTTCAACACCATGGTGGACGCCGGGAAGCCCGACATGCCCGGCACTCGCGTCGACCGGACGGTCCTCGAGTGGGGATCGCCCTACTACACCAAGCTGGCGATGGCCTCGGCCGGCGGCCGAGGCCCCGACGTCGCCATCGCGCACATGTCCCGGCTTGCCGGCTACGCGCCCACCGGCCTCCTCGATCCGTGGGACCTCGACACCCTCGCCGAGTTCGGCGTGGGCGAGGACGACTTCGCCGACGCGGTGTGGGCGCGCACCCAGTACCGCAACCGCACGTACGCGATCCCGCTCGACACCCACCCCTTCATCGTCTTCTACCACCCGGAACCGGCGCGGAAGGCCGGTCTCCTCACCGCCGCCGGCACCCTGGACATGGACGCCTTCTCCTCACCCGACCGTTTCCTGGCCGCCGGACGCGAACTCGCCAAGGCCTCCGGCAAACAGGGCATCGCCTTCGGCTACGTCACCGACGCCTCACAGGGCTGGCGGTTGTTCTACGGCCTCTACAAGCAGACCGGCGGCCGCTTCGACCTGCCCGAGGGCGGCCCCGCCGAGGTCGACGAGGACCGTATGGCCGAAGTCATCGCCTTCATGGCCAAGCTCGTCGACGGCAGGACCAACCCGCACCGGCTCGACTACCCCTCGGCCATCGCGGCCTTCGCCAACCGGCAGACCGCGATGATCCTGTCCGGCGAATGGGAACTGGGCACCTTCCGCGCGGCCGACAAGAACGTCGACGCGGCCCCCTTCCCCACTGTGTTCGGCACCCCCGCGGTCTACGCCGACTCGCACTCATTCGTCCTGCCCCGCCGCCCGCACGCCGACGCCGCCCACCGCAGGCGCACCCAGCGCGCCGTGGCCGCGCTCCTCAAGGCCTCCCGGGTGTGGGCCACCGCCGGCCACATCCCGGCGTACAGCCCCGTCACCCGCACCGCGGACTACGGCCGCCTGCGGCCCCAGTCCCACTACGTCGCCGCCCAGAACCACGTCGTCCTGGACCCGCCCGTCTGGTTCGCGGGCGCCGGCTCCGACTTCCAGAACGCGATGTCGCAGGTCCTCCAGCAGGCCATGCTCGACGGCCTCGCGCCCGACCGCGCGGCCCGCGCGATGGTGCGCCGTCTCAACACCTTCCTCTCGAAGCCCAGCCCGGCCTGACACCGGCCGATCCGCCCGCGCAGGAGGCACAACGATGTCCTCTCCCACCGCTCCACCCCGCACCGGCGCCCGCCCCGCACGCCGCTCCGTTCCGCCGGGCCTGCTCTTCGCGCTGCCCTTCCTCGTGCTGTTCGGCCTCTTCATGGTCTGGCCGCTGGTGCAGGGGCTGTGGATGAGCCTGACCGACACCTCACTGTCGGCGCACAGCCCCTCGTTCACCGGCCTGGACAACTTCAGCGAGGCCCTCCAGGACGCCGAGATGTGGCGCTCGCTCGGCCACACCCTGCTGTTCACGCTGGTCTCGACCGTCCCGCTCGTCGCGGTGGCGCTCGGCATGGCGCTGCTCGTGCACACCGGCCTGCCGGGCCAGTGGGTGTGGCGGCTGGCGTTCTTCGCCCCCTACCTCCTGCCGGTCGGCGTGGTGAGCCTGCTGTGGATGTGGCTCTACCAGCCCGACCTCGGGCTCTACAACCATCTCCTCGGCGTCCTCGGACTCGACGGCTACGCCTGGCTCAGCGACGAGTCCGTGGCCCTGTGGGCGATCGTGCTCACCACGCTCTGGTGGACGGTCGGCTTCAACTTCCTGCTCTACCTCGCCGCTCTGCAGTCCATTCCGGACCATCTCTACGAGGCGGCCGCCATCGACGGCGCCGGCGCCTGGCGCCGCCTGTGGTCGATCACGCTGCCCCAGCTCGGCCGCATCACCGGAGTGATCACCGTCCTCCAGATCCTCGCCTCGCTGAAGGTCTTCGACCAGATCTACCTGCTGACCAAGGGCGGCCCGAACAACTCCACCCGGCCCGTCATCGAGTACATGTACGACGTCG
Source organism: Streptomyces sp. NPDC005302 (assembly GCF_040607345.1). Taxonomy (NCBI): domain Bacteria; kingdom Bacillati; phylum Actinomycetota; class Actinomycetes; order Kitasatosporales; family Streptomycetaceae; genus Streptomyces; species Streptomyces sp. NPDC005302. The sequence goes on along the minus strand of NZ_JBEXGN010000017.1, from coordinate 134,363 downwards.
GGTTCACCGGCTACCGGCTCGGCTACGCCTCGGCGATCAGCTACATCTTCTTCGCCCTCGTCCTGCTCGCCTCCGCAGCACAGTTTGCTGCCCTCCGCCGCCGGGAGAAGTGATCATGGCCACCACCCAACTGCCATCACGGCCACCGAGGACGACCACGGGCACGGTCCGTCCCACCGCCCTCCGCAGGCGGCCGGTCAAGCGTTCCGCGGCACCCCGCGAAGGCCAGCCGCTCACCCTCGGCGAGAGCCGCACGGCCCGTGTCCTCGCCCTCGTCGTCCTCGGAGTGCTGGCCCTCGTCTGGCTCCTGCCCATGACCTGGGCGCTCCTGACGGCCTTCAAATCGGAACAGGACGCGAGCGACCCCGCCCACTGGTTCTGGCCCAGCTCCGGATTCACCCTGGGCCGCTTCACCGACGTCATCACCCGGGGCGACCTGCCGCTGTGGATGTTCAACAGCCTCTTCATCTCGGCGGCCGTCACCGTCATCACCGTCGCCGTGTCCGCGATGGCCGGGTACGCCTTCTCCCGGACCCTGTTCAAGGGGCGCCGCGTCCTCTTCGCCGTGACCGTGGCCTCGATGCTGGTGCCGCCGCAGCTGCTGATCGTCCCCTGGTTCCAGCAGATGCTCACGCTGAACCTCACCGACACCTACGCCGCGGTGATCCTGCCCCAGACCGTGGCGCCGATCATGGTCTTCATCCTGAAGAAGCACTTCGACTCCCTCCCGAAGGAGCTGGAGGAAGCGGCGCGCATCGACGGGGCGGGCCCCTGGCGCATCTTCTGGTCCGTGCTGCTGCCACTGTCGCGGCCCATGCTCGCGGCGGTCTCGATCTTCGTGTTCATCGGCGCCTGGAACAACTTCCTGTGGCCGTTCATCTCCACCTCCGACCCGTCCCTGATGACGCTCCCGGTCGGCATCACGTCGGTGAAGAACGCCTACGGACTCCAGTACGCCCAGACCATGGCGTCGGCCGTCGTCGCGGCGCTGCCCCTGGTGCTGGTCTTCCTCTTCTTCCAGCGGCAGATCGTCAAGTCCGTCGCCACCACGGGGCTGGGGGGACAGTAGGCGCCGCCCCGCCGGCACGCCTCGGGAGCCGGGCCGGCGGGGAGGGCCCGCGGCTGAGGGACGAGGCGCCTCAGACCGAGCGGTCGTGCTCCAGCTCGCGCTTCAGGTTGCGCAGCGTGATCTCGATGTTGCGCGCCTGGAAGGCGGCGAACGTCTTGCCCGACGTGGCGACCCAGTCGAAGGCGCGGGCCGCGAACGTCGGCCACCTCCGGCGGTCGTCGGTCCACGTCTCCGTCACCCGGGTGCCGCCGTCGACCGCCTCGAAGCGGTACTCCCACGTCGCGATCGGAGCCCGCAGGCGGGGGCGCCCCACACCGATCGCGCAGACGCGGAACGCGAAGCGGCTCCCCGGATCGGCCGCGGTCACCTTGCACCGGGTGACCCACCGAAACATCCCGCGCTTGTTGCGTCCGACGAAGGTGGTGCCCAGAGCGGCCGGACCGGCCGGGGACCCGGCCGTCGTGCCCCGGTTCTCCGGACTCCAGCGGCCCATGTCCGCCGGACAGCTCACCGCCCGGAAAGCCTCCTCGGGCGACACGTCGTCGACGATGATGCTGCTGCTCACGGTGAACACACGGGTCACTGCACGCCTCCCGACCGACCGGACACGAAATTACTGCCGAGTAGGGATCATGGCACGCACGACGCCCCGCGCCCAGGGCAGGGTCCGGGCGCGATGACGGAATGCCCGCGATCCGGCGCGATCCACAGATCGATCTTGGAATGTACCGCGCTTTGGCATTGCCGCACGTCCAGGGGCCTCACACTGGTGTCAGAGGTGCTCCGGGCAATGGTGCTCGGCACGACCGGACCCGGGAACCGTCGGCGATCTCCGTCCCGACCGCTCCCACGTCCCCTGCCCGCTGTCCTCGAAAGGTTCTCCTGCACCATGCCCCTGGCTCTGCTGGCCCTGGCCGTCGTCGCGTTCGGCATCGGCACGACCGAGTTCGCCACGATGGGGCTGCTGCCCCAGATCGCCGACGGCATCCACGTGTCCGTGCCCCAGGCCGGCAACGTCGTGTCGGCGTACGCGCTCGGTGTCGTCGTCGGCGCCCCGGTGCTGACGGGCATCGGCGCGCGCATCCCGCACAAGCGGCTGCTGCTGCTCCTGACCGGCCTGTTCGTGGTCGGCAACGTCGCGTCCGCGCTCGCTCCCAGCTTCGGCACCCTGTTCGCCGCCCGCTTCCTCGCGGGACTGCCGCACGGCGCGCTGTTCGGCGTCGGTGCCGTCGTCGCCTCACGGCTGGTCGCCCCCGAGCGTGCGGCGCGAGCGGTCTCGAAGATGTTCCTCGGCCTCACCGTCGCCAACATCGTCGGCGTTCCCGTCTGCACGGCGCTCGGCCAGCACCTGGGCTGGCGGGCCGCCTACGGAGCGGTCGCGGTCATCGGTCTCATAGCCCTGGCGGCCCTCGCCGCCTTCGTTCCGCACCAGCCGCGCAGCGGGCAGTCCGGAATCCGCCACGAACTACGGGCCATGGGCAACCGGCAGGTCGCGATGGGCCTGATCACCGCGGTCGTCGGATTCGGCGGATTCTTCGCCGTCTACAGCTACCTCGTGCCCATGCTCACGCACCTGACCGGCATCTCCGGCACGTCGATCACCTGGGTCCTCGCGCTCTACGGCGTCGGCATGACGCTCGGCACCCTCATCGCCGGACCGCTCACCGACCGCGCCCTGCGCCCGACGCTCTACGCCGGGCTCATCCTGCTCACCGCGGGACTGGTGACGTTCTACTTCACGGTCCACAGCACCGTTCCCGCTCTGCTGACCATCACGTTCATCGGCGCGATGGGATCCCTCATCACCACGCCCGTCCAGATGCTCCTCATGGCCAAGGCCAAGAACGCCCCGACCATGGCGGCGGCGTCCAACCACTCCGCCTTCAACCTGGCCAACGCCGGCGGCGCCTGGCTCGGCGGGCTGGTCATCTCCGCGGGCTGGGGCTGGGCGTCCCCCAACCTGGTCGGTGCGGCCCTCGCCCTGGCCGGTCTCGGCCTCGCCTTCGCCGGCGGCCTCATGGACCGCGGGCAGCGACGCTCCGAGATCATCACGGAAGGCGCGCCCGTGGCAGGGCAGGAGACCGCCGCCCACAACGCCTGAGCGGCGGGACTACTCGGCCGCGCCCTCCGCCGCCGGAGTGGCCGGCCGTGTCGGTTCGGCGCTGTTCGTGACACCGGCCCGGTGCGCGGGCGTCGCGAGCCCGCACGGCGTGCAGCCGGGTGCCTCGTCCGAACGCAGCGGCACGCCGTTGCTGCGCAGCACGTCGCGGAGATCGAGGATGAGCGGGAACACCTCGTGGTTGCGGTCCTCGCCCTGCTCGTCCCAGGCACGCTGTTCCGCCTCGACCGCCGTCCTGTCCTGGGCGAACACGCGCTCCGTGAACCGTCGGATGAGCGGCCAGGCCAGGTGCATCGCCCCCGGGACCGACGGCTTCGCGATCGTCAGCAGCCCGTAGGCGTGGTTGAGGCGCTGCTCCGCGTCCTCGGGAACGTAGGCGGCCCACAGCGAGAAGGCCGGGAGATCGGTGCCCTCGGGTACACCCCGCAGCGTCTGGTACGGGTACTCGGTGCGGATGGTGATGACGTCGGGGGTGTCCCGGCCGCCGACCCCCTCCGCCGACAGCAGACCCGCGCCCCGGTCCTTGCGGCCCCCCGCGGGAACGAAGAGGTACCTGGCCTCGACGTGCTGGGGCCCCGTCTCGTAGCCGAGCAGTTCGGGCCGGATCCTGCCGAGCACGCTCCGGTGCAGGAACTGATGGTTCATGTCGAGCAGGTTCTCGTGCATGAACGAGTAGTGGCAGCGCACCGTGCGCGAGAACGTCATCGTCCGGTGCGCGGGCGAGTGGTACTCCGGCAGCCGCGGGAACGCCGCCGCTTCAGCCAGGGCAGGGTCTCCCGGGAACACGAACACCAGGCCGTACGCCTCGCGCACCGGATAGGACCGCACACCTCGCGGCGGTCGCTCACTGCCCTTCGGCAGGTAGGGAATCTGCGAGATGCGGCCGTCGCCCCGGTAGGCCCAGGCGTGATAGCAGCACCGCAGGATGTCGCCCTCGACCACGCCCATGCTCAGCGGCACCTGACGATGCGCGCAACGGTCCTCCAGCGCGTGGACGGTACCGCTGCGCCCCCGGTACAGCGCGATCCGCTGCCCGGCGAACGCCGTCGCGAAGGTGCGGTTGCGCCGCACGCTCCGCGACCTCGCCACGGGATACCAGTGGTCCGGCGCGATCCCGATCCGGCGCAGGTCCGGCACCGGGCCCGGAAGGGCTCCGAGACGGCCGTCCGCGCGATGCGGCGGGAACGCTCCGGCGGCGGTGGACCGCCTGTCCTGCTGGTCTGCTCCGGGTCGGTCGGGTCGGGCCTCGGTCATGGGCTGTGGTCCCTTGCGCTCGGGCGGACGGTCAGGTCCTGCGGCAACGGGAGCACCGCGCCTCCGGACGCGTGACTCCCACACACCCACGACGCCACCCCGGTCGCCCCCGCAACACACGCGGTGCTCCGCCGGCCGCCCCGCGGGGCTCCACCTCCCTACCGTCGCCGGGGGCTCCGCGCCCGTCAACCGCGGAGGTGCGTTGGTGTGGCGTACGGGCACGCAGGGGCGAGGCCGACCGGATCGCACACGGTCCGCCGCCCCTCGGCCGCCCGGATGTGGTGCCGTTCGGTCCGGCTGTTCGCGTGGCCGCCGCTCCGCACGGGGCGCGGCACACCACCGGAGCGCCCGCCGCCGGTCGTGCCGTTCCGGTGGAGATCGTCGTGTGCTCCGCAACGGGTGGGGCCGTCCGACGGTCGTAGTGCTCGTGCCCGTTCCCGGTGTCACAGACGGGACGGGCACGTCGACAGTCGACAGAGGGGGATGACGTGGGACGGTGGGGATGGGCCGCGTTGGCGGTGCTGATGCCGGTGGCCGTACTGGCGCAGACGGCTGGGGGTGCGAGAGCCGTCGCTGCGGACGATGGCTGCCGGAATCCGCGGATCATGGTTCTGAAAACGCTGAAGTCCGATCGGACGGGGGTCGTTGAGGACGTCAGCGCGAGCGGACTCGCCGTCGGCGTCTCCGGACAGCGGCCCGTGTACTGGACCAGGACGCGAGTGCACAGCGTCCCCGTGCCGGCCGGATTCGACGGTGGGCAGGTCGCGGCGGTCAACTCCGGTGGACTGATGGTGGGTTGGTTCACGGCCGGCGGAGATCCGTGGAACCGCACGCCGTTCAGCTACGAGGCCGGTGCGCCGGCCGCCACCCTGTTGCCGACCGGCGGAGTGTCGGGCTGGGCGGCGGACGTCGACGACAGGGGTCGGATCGTGGGCACGGTGAACGGAGCCGACCGAGGCGCGGTCTGGCGGAAGGGGAAGCTCGTCGCGACCCTCCCGGTCACCGACGGCCAGTCGATCACGGAGGTCACGTCGATCGGCTCCGCCGGCACGGTCGTCGCGAACGGCACGATCTGGAACGCCGGCCTGGAGGACTACCAGAGCGTCGTGCTCCGGTGGGAATCCATCGGCACACCCGCCGAGATCCTCGGGCCGCCCGTCGGACCGAGTCTCCAGGGATGGGGACGCCCGGCACTCGACGGCCGGGGACAGGTCGTCGGTTCCCTGCTGAGCAGTGTCGAGGCCACCGCGGTGCACTGGGACCCGCCCGGATACGGCGACCCCGCCGACGTTCCGAGCCTGCCGGGCTTCAACTCCGGCCAGTTCACGGCGATCAGCCCGCACACGCACCTCGCCGCCGGAATCGCGGACATGCGGGACGACGTGGGCCCCGCGGACCAGGCCGAGGTCTGGCCGGGCAGCGGACCGGCGCTCGCGCTGCCGCGCCTCGCCGACGACCAGGCGTCTCACGCGTACGCCGTGTCCGACAACGGCTCGGTCGGCGGAGACGCGGTCGACGCCGTGGGCGACGCGAAGCCGGTGGTATGGACGTGCGCGATGAAGCAGGCCTACCTTCCGCCGAGTTGACCCGGTCGTCGACACGTGGTCCAAGGCCGACTCGCTCCGGTGAGGCGGCCTTTGCGCGCAGTCGTCGCGTGCCGCCCTCGGGTGTGGCCTCCGCGCACTCTCGCCCCACTCGCGTGAACGCCCCATTCCGCCGAACACCTCACCCGGTGTCGAAGGTGCGCAACCGTTTGCGCGTGGTCGACCCGGAGATCGACCCCTCGGACACCTTGCGGTGACGCAAAAAATTGCGTGACTTGCGTTCACTTGCGGCTCCGGTCGTGTGACCGGATTTCTGACCGTGAGGGCCAGGCGCCGGGGGAGGAGAGTTCAGGGGATCTCGCCCCCTCAGGCCTATCCGAAATGCTGCCGACAGGTCATGTGGAGTACTCCGCAAGGGAGTTCGGCCCGATGTTCCGCAACACTCCCGCCTTCTCCCGGTAGGGCGGCACGCGTTCGGTCGCCTGCGTGCCGGATCCGAGCTGCGCATGTCACGCCTCCATCGATGAGACGCGGGTGCGTCCGGTGAAACTTGTGCCGCACGGACCGTAGACGGACTCGCATTGCTCTGCAATATTGCGATGAAACATTGCAAGAACCTGCGTGTGCGCCCCTTTTCGGGCCGTGCACCACTCCAGGGACGACAGCTTCCGCCGTCCCGCCCGTCGTACCGCGCCATCGCTCTGCCCAGGAACGAGCCGACCTCGCCGCCCCTCCGGCGCGCGAACCTCCGCAGGGAGTGACCCCGCATGACTCGATACAAGCCGAGATCGTGGAGACGACGCGCAGCGACAGCTGTGCTCGCCTCGACGGTCATGGTTCTAGGCCTGCCCGCCGTCAGCGCCACCGCGGCCGGCGGTCCCAACACCGCCGCGGACGCCCCGACCAAGGCGGGCAGTGCCCGTGACGCGCACGCGGCCGCCAACGTCACCGACGGCGACCTCGACACCTACTGGCAGGCGGGAAAGAAGTCCGCCCAGTGGGTACAGACCGACCTCGGGCGCACCCAGCGCGTCCGCCAGGTCGTGCTGCGCCTGCCCGAGCACTGGCAGACCCGCAAGCAGACGCTCGCGCTGCAGGGCAGCGCCGACGGGAAGAGCTTCGCCACACTCAAGTCGTCGGCGCGGTACGTCTTCAGCCCCGGCAACGACAACACCGTGAAGGTCTCCTTCCCCGCGACCCTCGCCCGCTACGTACGCGCCGACTTCAGCGACAACTCGGTCGCCTCCACCGCCCAGCTCGCCGAGATGCAGGTCCTCACGGCCGCCGCGTCGACCCCGAACCTCGCCCAGGGCAAGCCCTTCACGGAGAGCGGGCACGCCGACGTCTACGGGGCGGCCAACGCGGGTGACGGCAACCGGGCCACCTACTGGGAGAGCAAGAACAACGCCTTCCCGCAGTGGATCCAGGTCGACCTCGGCTCCTCGGTCAAGGTGAACCAGGTGGCCCTGCGGCTGCCCAGTGGCTGGCCGAGCCGCAGCCAGACGCTCAAGATCCAGGGCTCCACCGACAACCAGAACTTCACCGACCTGACCGCCTCGAAGGCGTACACCTTCGACAGCAGCACCGACCAGTCGGCGACCATCAGCCTCGACACCACCACGACGCGGTACGTACGGGTGCTCGTCACCGCCAACACCGCATGGCCCGCGGGGCAGTTGTCCGAGCTCGAGGTCTACGGACCCGCGACCGGAGACACCCAGGCCCCCACCGCGCCGTCGAACCTGGCCTACACCGAGCCGGCCACCGGCCAGATCAAGCTCAACTGGAGCGCGGCGACCGACGACACGGCCGTCACCGGGTACGACGTCTACGCCAACGGCCAGCTCCGCGCCACCGTCGCCGGGAACGTCCTGACGTACACGGACACGCAGCCCGCCGGCACCGACATCACCTACTTCGTGCGGGCCAAGGACGCCGCGGGGAACGTCTCCGCCAACAGCAACAGCGTCACCCGCAAGGGAACGGGCGGCGACACCCAGGCGCCCACCGCGCCGGGCAACCTCGCCTACACGCAGTCCGGCAGTGACGTGAAGCTCACCTGGCAGGCATCGAGCGACAACGTCAAGGTCACCGGCTACGACGTCTACGCCAACGACCAGGTCGTCAAGTCCGTGGCGGGCGACGTCCTGACGTACACCGACACCCCGTCGGCGACGGCCACCGTCACCTACTACGTGAAGGCCAAGGACGCCGCAGGGAACACGTCCACGGCGAGCAACAGCGTCACGCGGACCGGCTCGACCGGCGGTGGGTCCAACCTCGCCCAGGGCAAGCCCATCGACGCCTCCTCGTCCACCTTCACCTTCGTCGCGGCCAACGCCAACGACGGCTCGACGAGCACTTATTGGGAGAGCGGCGGCGGCGCCTACCCGGCCACCCTCACCACCAAGCTGGGTGCCAACGCCGACCTGAGCCAGGTCGTCGTCAAGCTCAGCCCGGACGCCGCGTGGGCGACACGGACGCAGAACATCCAGGTCCTCGGACGCGACCAGGACGCGACGGCCTTCACCAGCCTCGCCGCGGCGAAGGACTACACCTTCTCGCCCGCGAGCGGCAACACCGTGACCATCCCGGTCTCGGGGTCCGCCGCCGACATCCAGCTCAAGGTCACCTCCAACAGTGGCGCTCCGGGTGCGCAGGTCGCCGAGTTCCAGGTCATCGGCACCCCCGCCGCCAACCCGGACCTCAAGGTCACCGGCATCACGAACACGCCGGCGGCTCCCGTCGAGTCGGACGCGATCAGCCTCACCGCGACCGTCACCAACAGCGGCACCAAGGCGTCCAAGGCCACCGACCTGAACTTCACCCTCGGAGGAACGAGGGCCGCCACGGCGGACGTCCCCGCCCTCGCGGCGGGCGAGACGAAGACGGTCACCGCGAGCATCGGCGCCCGGGACGCGGGCAGTTACTCCGTCGGCGCCGAGGTGGACCCGTCGAACAAGGTCATCGAGCAGAACGACGCGAACAACGTCTTCACCCGCTCGGACGCCCTCGTCGTCAAGCCCGTCTCCAGCTCCGACCTGATCGCCGCCCCCGTCGCCTGGAGCCCGTCCAGCGCCTCGGCCGGTGACGACGTCAAGTTCACCGTCGCGATCAAGAACCAGGGCACCGTCGCCTCCGCCTCGGGCGCGCACGGCGTCACCCTGACGGTGCAGGACTCCAAGGGCGCCACCGTCAAGACGCTCACCGGCTCCTACAGCGGTGCCATCGCCGCGGGCCAGACGACCGCACCGGTCAGCCTCGGCTCGTGGACGGCCGTCAACGGCAAGTACACCGTCAAGACCGTCATCGCCGACGACGCCAACGAACTGCCGGTCAAGCGGACCAACAACACGACCAGCCAGGCGCTGTTCGTCGGCCGCGGCGCCGACATGCCGTACGACATGTACGAGGCGGAGGACGGCACGGTCGGAGGCGGCGCCAAGGTCGTCGGCCCGAACCGGACCGTCGGTGACATCGCGGGCGAGGCGAGCGGCCGCAAGGCGGTGACCCTCAGCGCGACCGGTCAGTACGTCGAGTGGACCACCCGCGCGGCCACCAACACCCTGGTGACCCGTTTCTCGATCCCGGACGGCACCAACACCACGCTCAACGTCTACGTCGACGGCACGTTCCTCAAGGCCATCGACCTCACCTCCCAGTACGCCTGGCTGTACGGCAGTGAGACCGCGCCCGGCAACTCGCCCGGCTCCGGCGCCCCGCGCCACATCTACGACGAGGCGAACCTGCTGCTCGGCAAGACCGTGCCGGCGGGTTCCAAGATCCGGCTGCAGAAGGACGCGGCCAACACCTCCACCTACGCCGTCGACTTCGTCAACACCGAACAGGCGACCGCCGCCGCGAACCCGGACCCGGCCGCCTACACCGTCCCGGCCGGCTTCACGCACCAGGACGTGCAGAACGCGCTCGACAAGGTCCGTATGGACACCACGGGCAAGCTCGTCGGTGTCTACCTGCCCCCCGGCGACTACGAGACCGCCAGCAAGTTCCAGGTCTACGGCAAGGCCGTCAAGGTCGTCGGAGCCGGGCCGTGGTTCACCCGCTTCCACGCCCCGTCCTCGCAGGAGAACACCGACATCGGCTTCCGGGCCGAGGCGACCGCGAACGGCTCGACGTTCGCCGGATTCACCTACTTCGGCAACTACACGTCCCGGATCGACGGCCCGGGCAAGGTGTTCGACTTCTCCAACGTCTCCAACATCACCATCGACAACGTCTGGGTCGAGCACATGGTCTGCCTCTACTGGGGCGCCAACACCGACAGCGTGACCATCAAGAACTCCCGTATCCGTGACACGTTCGCCGACGGCATCAACATGACGAACGGCTCCACGGACAACCACGTCGTCAACAACGACGCCCGCGCCACGGGCGACGACAGCTTCGCGCTCTTCTCGGCGATCGACTCCGGCGGCGCCGACGAGAAGAACAACCTCTACGAGAACCTCACCTCGACCCTCACCTGGCGAGCGGCCGGTATCGCCGTCTACGGCGGATACAACAACACCTTCCGCAACATCCGCGTGGCGGACACCCTGGTGTACTCCGGCATCACGATCTCCTCGCTGGACTTCGGCTACCCGATGAACGGCTTCGGGACCGACCCCACGACGATCGAGAACGTCTCCCTGGAGAGGACGGGCGGCCACTTCTGGGGCTCGCAGGTCTTCCCCGCCATCTGGGCCTTCTCCGCCTCGAAGGTGTTCCAGGGCATCCGGGTCAATGACGTCGACATCGACGACTCCACCTACGGAGGCGTCATGTTCCAGACCAACTACGTCGGCGGCCAGCCGCAGTTCCCGGTCAAGGACACCATCTTCACCGACATCTCCATCACCAACTCCAAGAAGAGCGGAGACGCGTTCGACGCCAAGTCCGGGTGGGGTATCTGGGCCAACGAGCTCCCCGAGCCCGGTCAGGGCCCCGCCGTGGGCGAAGCCACCTTCCGCAACCTGCGGATGAGCGGCAACGCCCAGGACATCCGCAACACCACCAGTACGTTCAAGATCAACGTCGAGTAGATCCGCACGGCACCGAACAGCGCGGGGTCGCCCTTCGAAGGGGCGGCCCCGCGCTGCCGTGCTCCCGACCGGACCGCACGCAGGTTCCGCGGACGTCGGCAGGGCGCCCTACCGGAGGGGTCAGTCGGTGACGTCGATGTGCTTGGCGAGCGCGGTGACGCTCAGATTGCCGTTGTCGACCCATTCCGGGAAGGCGAGGGTCTTGTGCCGGGTGGCGGCGGGCGGCGTGATCTCGAGGTAGGCCGCGTGGACGGCCTGGGGCGTGCCGGTGTTGGCGTGCGTCCAGGAGACGACGGCCTCGGCACTCTCGCCGTCCCTGAGCGTGAGGGTCTTGGTTCCCGGGTTGCCGGCGTACCAGGTGTCGCCCCAGTGGGTGTGGGACGAGAGCGTCTTGTGCGCCGAGTTCTCCAGGCCGAGCCCCGGGAATCCGCGCAGCGCACACGCGGTGCCACTGAGGTTGCGAAGCTTGACGACGACCCCCTGGTGGTTCATCCCGCCGGCCAGCTTCTCGCCGAAGGTCGCCTTGAGCGCGGCGACGGCGCAGGTCGGCGTGGACTTCGCCGCACCGGCTCCGCCGGCGCCCGCCGCCTGCGCGACGCCCGCTCCGGTGAGTCCGAGGGCGGCGGCAGCGGCCACCGCGAGAGCGGTACGGCGCAGCCGGCGGTCCGGGCGGCTGTCACTCGTGGAACCGGAGACGGCGGTCTGGTCGGCGGTGCTGTGGCGGTCGCTCATGACAATGCTCTCCACTCGTGTTCATCGACGCGGGCCGTGCCCCGCACCCGCGCCGTCGTTTGGTGCCGTACACGAGGTCCGATGAGCGACCGAACGGAAAAGTTCGCGAGAGTGCGAGAAAAGTTCAGAAACACCCGAGTGGCGCCGGCTCAGGTCAGCGTGGCGGGTCCGCCCGGGCGAGGTCGACGTCGTCGAAGAGTTCCAGCATCCGGCCCAGGACATGGAGGCACGCGTCCACATCGGCGGCGGTGAGGTCGCCCCCGGTCGCGCGCAGGAGCGCGTGCTCGCGGGTGGTCACCTCGGTGATCGCCGCACGGCCGTCTTCGGTCAGCCGGATCAGCGAGGAGCGTTGGTGCGCGGGATTCGGGATGGTCTCGACGAAGTGACGTGCGGCGGCCTCGTTGACCATCCGCTGGACGAACTGGCGGCTGAGGGACTGGGCCCGGCCCATCTGAGGGACGGTCATGGGCCCGTGCTCACGAAGGAGATCCAGCACCGCGCGGATACCGGCGGACAGATCCGGCCCGGCGTCCTGCTCGATCTTGCGTTGGACGCGCCGGTAGAGCGGCCCGACCAGGGCGAAGACGTCCATGAGCCGTTCGGGGAGTTCATCGGGAGCGAGGGGACGGGAAGCGTCGGTCACGCTCCCATCATGACACTCAGGTTGTCATGATGGGAGCGATATGACACCTTGGTTGTCATGACTGAGATGGCGAACCCCTCCAGGGCGACACCGCCCATGCCCGAGTTCGACACCTTCGCGTCCGAGGACGGCCCGCTGGCCTATCGCGACGAAGGGCCCCGTTCCGGCCGGCCGCTGGTCCTGCTGCACGCGGGGTTCGCGGACCACACCGAGTTCGACAACCTGGTTCCCCGTCTCGTCGGGCACGGTCACCGGGTCATCGCCCCGGACGCCCGGGGGCACGGCTGGTCGGCCAACGCCGGCAAACCGTTCCGCCAGACCGACGACCTCGCCGCTCTGCTGGACCATCTCGACCTTGCGGCTCCGGCCGTGCTGGTCGGTGTCTCGATGGGTGCGCTCATCGCCATCGACACCGCCCTCGAACACCCCGATCTCGTAAGGGCGTTGGTGGTGAGCGGCCGGGGTCTGGGCGAGCCGGACGTCAGTGACCCCTGGTCGGCGGCCCGGCAGGAGGCCCAGGCGAAGGCGCTGGCAGCCGGCGACGTCTCCGGCTGGCTGGACGGGTTGATCCGTTGGGCGGCGGGCCCTTCCCGCACCCTTGAGGACCTCGACCCGGAACTGGTGCGACAGCTGCGGGAGATGGCGACGCGCACGCTGGTCAAGCACACCCCGGACGAGCCGGACCGCACCATCGCGGTGTCCGACGTGCCCTCGCGCGCCAAGGGCATCGCCGTACCGGTGCTGGCCGTCAACGGCACCCTGGACGTGCCCGCCTGCCTGGACAGCGTCACCTCCCTGATGGAAGCCGTCCCGCACGGGCGGACCGTCGACATCGAGGGAGCCGGTCATCACACGTCGCTGGAGAGGCCGGAACGGTTCGCCCAGGTTCTCGTTGACTTTCTGTGCGAGGTCTACGGCGACACGGACCGCCCCTGAGTCGGAACGGCACCAGGTGGCGGGACTCCCCGGCACTCCCGGGGTCGGCGTACCCCTGGTTGGCTCCGCGCGAGGCGGCTGATACCGTTGATCTTGAGCTGAACGGCGGAAACCCGAAGGCTCCTGACGCGTCGGTGGTCCAAGGAAAGACGCCCCACTTCCTGTGGGGAGATGCAGGTGCAAGGCCTGCCCGGCGCTCCATGAAGACCCTGTCCCCGGTTCTTTCGGGGGCAGGGTCTTTTGCTGTCCGCGCTGATCCGGTCCGCCCCGTTACGGGGGCTGTTACCCACTTTCGGGTGACGGTGCGATGCCTGGCTGGGGTGGCGGGACATGGCGAAGATAGGCCCGTGACCAGCGTTGGCAACGAATTGTCGGACGTGCGGGCGTCAACCTCATGCCTACACGAACTAGATGGACGCTGCAATCAAGCGTCACTGAAATGTAGTTGAACGGAAACGCGATCCACGTCTCGTTCACATCGCGGCGATGAGGTGGGCAAGGTGTGAATGCGCGGTCGACCGACCGCCACCCGCACGCCGCACAACCGGCCAGTACTCCTGCCGGCTGTGCCCGCACGATCCAGGGGGAACCTGTGACCGTATCCGTGACTGCCCGTCGTCTGACCGCTGCCGCGCTGACCACCGCGGCCGTGACCGCGGCGATCGCGGTGCCGGCGTCCGCCGCCGACCACCGCCCGCACCGCCAGAGTGTCGAGATCAGCCGCGTGCAGTACGACTCCCCGGGGCGTGAGGACCGCTCCAACCGCTCCCTCAACCAGGAGTGGGTGGAGATCACCAACAACACCCGGCAGGCCGTCAACCTGGACGGCTGGACCCTCTCCGCCAAGGACGGTCGCACGTACACCTTCCACCACTACCGTCTCGACGGCCGCTCGACGGTCCGCGTCCACACCGGTGTCGGCCACGACAGCCGCCGCGACGTGTTCCAGGACCGGCGGAACTACGTGTGGGACAACCACGCCGACACCGCGACCCTGCGCAACGACCACCGCCGCTTCGTCGACGACGCCTCGTGGGGTCGCCACCACCAGTTTCGCCGCTAGCCGGACCTGATCCGTCGCCGTAGGCCGTGGATCCTCACGGCCGCGGTGGGCGGTGGTGTGGCACGCACTACGTAACGGGCGGTGGAGTGCTCCGGGCCGGCAATGGCCCCGGGCACTCCACCGCCTGCTGTGTCGTCTCAACGGTGCGAAGGCCGGCGACCTCGCAGGCGAGGCCCGGCCGGGCGGCGGTCATGTGATCCCGACGGTCGGCACGAGGGCTCTGTCACGCGGGGCCGTGTGTCTACGGGGCGGGTTCGGGGGCACGCGGGGGAGGTGGTTCGTCGACGGGAGGCGCGCATGCCGGAACGTTCACGCAGTCGAACCGCGCCCGCGTGGGCGCGGCCAGGTGCGCGGTGGGTGCAGTGGGTGTGCTGGCCGCTCCTCTGCATCGGTGTCGGACTCCTGGTGTGGCGGATCGCCGACGGTGCCGGCGGCGCGAGCATCGTGTGGAGTTCGTTGCAAGTGCTGCTGTGGAGCTGGCTGTTGGTCAGCAATCACTCGGCTCGGCGCAAGCACCGACAGACGTGAGCTGCCCGAGCCCTCGATCTTCTGGACAGGGGTAAGGCGCGGGGACGTTGGAGGCCGATGTCAGTGGTGGGTGCGACACTGCCCGTCATGATGGATCACGACGCCAAAGCCGATCTGCTCCGCTACCTGCAGGAGGCCCGCGACTCCCTGGTGTGGAAGGTGGACGGGCTGGGGGAGTACGACATCCGGCGTCCCCTCACGCCGACGGGAACGAACCTGCTGGGGCTGGTCAAGCACCTCAGCGGCGTGGAGTTGGGGTACTTCGGGGACACCTTCGGGCGGCCGTTCTTCGACAAGGAGCCGCCGGCCTGGTGGTACACGGAGGACGCCGAACTGAACGCCGACATGTGGGCCACCCCGCAGGAGTCGCGCGAACAGATCGTCGACCTGTACCGGAGAGCGTGGGAGCACGCGAACGCCACGATCGACGCGCTGACGCTGGACGCGGTGGGCCGGATCCCCTGGTGGCCCGAGGAGCGAGGCGAGGTGACGCTGCATCACGTCATCGTGCGGGTCCTGGCCGAGACCCACCGGCACGCGGGTCACGCCGACATCGTGCGCGAACTCGTGGACGGGTCCGTCGGCGAGAAGAAGGGCAACGGCAACATCCCGGAAGGGAGTCGAGCGGAGTGGGAGCGCTACCGCGACCGACTGGAGCGCGCGGCGCGAGAGGCCGACGGCGTGTGAGATCCCGGACGGCTCCGAAACCGTGCCGGCGCCAGGCCGCGTTCACCGACGAGCGGCCAGCACTGCCGCGAGGCCCTCTCGCAGGTCCTTGACGAAATACTCGGGAACCTCCAGCGACGGGAAGTGGCCACCGGTTTCGGGCTCCGTCCATCGGACGATGCGTCGGTACCGCTCCCGCGCCCAGGTGCGCGGGCACTTCTCGATGTCGCGGGGATACATGGTGATCGCTGACGGGACGTCGACCCGAAGCGCGGGGTCGAGAGACTTGTGGCTTTCGTAGTAGATGCGGGCGGCCGACGCACCGGTCCGCGTCAGCCAGTACAGGGTGACGTCGTCAAGGACGCTGTCGACGGAGATCGTCTCGAACGGGCTGTCCTCGGTGTCCGACCACTCGGCGAACTTGTCGAGGATCCAGGCAAGAAGCCCGACCGGTGAGTCGACGAGCGAGTAGCCGATGGTCTGCGGTCGGGTCGCCTGCTGCTTCGCGTACGCCGCGCGATGCCGCCAGAAATCGCGGGTTTCCTCGGTCCACCCGCGCTCGACCGCCGTCAGCCCGTCCGTGGTCAGCCCGGGCGGCGCCTCCGCGAACGTCGTGTGGATGCCGAGAACGTGCTCCGGGAACCTGCCGCCGAGGGTCGTGGTGATCACACCTCCCCAGTCGCCGCCGTGGGCCAGGAACTTGCCGTAGCCGAGCCGTCCCATCAGCTCCACCCAGGCGGCCGCGATCCTTTCGGTTCCCCAACCGGTGGCGGCCGGCCTGTCGCTGTAACCAAATCCCGGCAGGGACGGGACCACGACGTGGAACGCCGGGGCCTCCGCGTCCTTCGGATCTGCCAGCTCGTCCACCACGTCGGTGAACTCGGCAATGCTGCCCGGCCAGCCGTGCGTCAGGATCAGAGGAGTGCCGTCCGCGCGCGCCGACCGGCGGTGCAGGAAGTGGATCCCCAGACCGTCGATGGTCGTACGGAACTGGCCGATCCGGTCGAGGCGCGCTTCGAAGGTCCGCCAGTCGTACCCGGTGCGCCAGTAGTTCAGGACATCGACGAGGTCGATGAGGGGAACGCCCTGCTCCCATCGGCGAGGACCGGGCGGGGCGTGATGGACCGTCTCGGCCTCCGGCAGTCGCGCCGCGGCCAGTCGTGCGCGCAGATCGTCGAGGTCGGCGTCGGTCGCGTGGAATTCAAACGCTTGCACGTCGCTGCTTGGGCGTGGCATGGGACCTCCTGGCCGTCGTGGACCGGCTGCGAGTGTTAGAACCATCTAAGACGGTTCTAACAGTTCTCCGAGCCGCGCTGCAACCAGCTAAGGTGGTTCCATGCGTGTTGCGTTCCCTGAATTCCGCCTCGGCAGCGTGCTGGCGACCAGCTTCACGGGCACTCTGTCGGAGCGTCATGGCGACTCTGTGGAGCGCATTCCCGCGCCGCACCGACTCGTCGACTGGCTGGCGGTGAGCGGCCTCGCCGTGGACTCCTGCACCACAGTCCAGCTCGACCTCGCTCGGGAACTGAGGGAGTCGATTCACGCCGCCGCGACAGCGGCCGCGGTCCAGGACCCTCTTCCGGCGTCCGCTCTCCACGTCATCAACGACCGCAGCGCTCAGGGTCGGGCCGCGGCGATTCTGACGCCCGAGGGCGAGCGGCAATGGCGGCTCGGCCCGGTTTCCGGCGTGGAAGACGCCCTCGGCGTGATCGCCGCCGACGCGATCGGCATCATCGCGGGCGAACGCGACGGACGACTGGCCCTGTGCGCATCGCCGACCTGCCGAGCCGCCTTCTTCGACACCAGTCAGAGCCGCACCCGCAAGTGGTGTGACATGAATACGTGCGGGAATCGACAGAAGAAGGCGCGCTTCCAGGCCAACCAGCGCAAAGGGCCTGGCTCGGCGGAGTGATCGTTGCCCTCGGTGCATCCACCGGCGCAGTGGAAACGAGGGAGCCTCCGAGGCGGCGACACCCGCCCCAATCTCCCTGCTCCAAAGCCGAGTAGGGCGTGGCTTCGCAGTGCTCGCGCCACTGCGGGGCTCTCCGTGAACTCAGGGTGAATCCCAGCACAACCCCGGCCCCCTCTCGGCTGTCACACGAGTGCCCCCTTGTCTGCTGTCTGAGTTGGAGCTCCCGTGCGCATACGGACGTACGCCATCGCAGTGACGGTCGCCGCTGCGGCCACCGCCGGTCTGACCCTCGCCCCGCCCGCGATCGCGGCTGTACCGAAGGCGTTCGTCAGTGACTTCGACGGCGACGGTTTCGCGGACCTCGTCGTAGGAGTGCCCGACGGCACCGTCGACGGAGAAGCCAAGGCCGGATACGTCAACGTCGTCTGGGGCGGACCGAAAGGGCTAGGAGCGAGCGGCAACACCCGGGTCACCCAGGCGAGACCCGGTATGCCCGGTACCCCCGAGAAGGGGGACCGGTTCGGTGCGGCGGTCTCCGCGGCCGACGTGAACGGTGACGGCAGGGCGGACGTGGTCATCGGCGTTCCCGGTGAGGACGTCGACGGAGCCGGCGCCGACGCGGGCACCGTCGCCGTCCTGTACGGCGTCCGAGGCGGCCTGGGTACCGGGGCCACCATCCTGAACGGCCCCGCGTCCTCCGCCGGGTACGGAAAGTCCCTGGTGGCGGCCGACTTCACCGGTGACGGCACCACGGACGTCGCCATCGGCGCGACGGACAAGGTCGTGCTGAAGCAGGGCGGCGGTCCCGCGGTCACCGTGTTCACCGGTGCGATGGGCGGACGCGCGCCCGTCCTGGCGACCGGCGACTTCGACGGCAGCGACGACGGAACGGCCGACCTGGCCGTCGGGTACTGGTCCACGGCCCCCTTCACCCAGTCCCACGTACGCCTGTGGAGCTGGTCCGCCGAAGAGAAGTCGCTCGCCAACTTCTGGAACACCGACAACGCCGGCATCTCCGCGCTGGCCGCAGGCGACTTCGACGGGGACGGTCACGACGACCTCGCCCTCGGCGAGTGCCGGGAGATCGCCGACGAGAACATCGACGACCCGTGCGGCCCCGAAGAGCTCGCCAAGGGCGGCGGCATCCACATCCACTACGGCGCCGGCATCCCCTGGAACTTCGGCTACCGCCAGCAGACCCTCAACCAGGACACCGCGGGCGTGATGGGCGTCGCCGAGACCGACGACCACTTCGGCGCCGCCCTCGCCGCGGCCGACGTCAACGGCGACGGCCGCGACGACCTGATCGCGGGTGCCCCCGGTGAGGCCATCGGCAGCCGCGCGCGGGCGGGCGCCGCGACGCTGCTCCTGGGCGGCCCGACCGGCCTCGTCGACGCGCACGGCGAAGCCCACTCGATGGGCTACCAGCAGAACACCCCAGGTGTTCCCGGCGCCGCGGAAGCGGGAGACGCGTTCGGCGGCGCGGTCGCGACGGGCGACTACGACCACGACGGCACGCCGGACATGGCGGTCGGATCACCCGGCGAGAACACCGGATCGGGCGGCGTCTGGGTGCTTCCGGCTGCCTCTCCCGACGGCTCCTACGTGTTCACCCCCGGCAAACTGGGTCTGCCCTCGCCGTCGAGCGCGCTGAAGTACGGCGGGACGCTGACCAGCGACTGAGGCGCAGAGCGGCGTCACGCCCTGCCCAGGGGGGAGACCGCTCGGAGACGCGCGCCGGGCCCGGTGCCACGGGCCCGGCACGCGCCTCCGGGGGATGTTGTGAGGTTGCGGCGCCCGCTGCTTCGGGCCTCTGTCGGTCAGCCGACCGCGCCGAGGTCGGCGCCCGTCCAGTGTGTCGGACGCATACGGACCACCACGTGGTCGTCGAGTTGTGTCTCGGCCCATGCCGTGTACCGGTCGAGTGCCTCGCCGGACAGGTAGCGCGCGGCGAGTTCACGGTGCACGCCCGCGGCGGGTTCGGTGACCTCGGCCACGGGGCCCTCGACGGAGACGTACCGCGGAGTGGGTTCGACGCGCTGCACGAGCAGGCTGAAGGAGCCGGCCGCCTTGATCAGCTTCATCTTGCGGGACTCCGCGCCGGTGAGGATCCAGGGCATGCCGCCGGACTCGTAGTCGTACCAGATCGGTACCAGCAACGGTCCACGGTCCTCCCCGGCGGCGACGCCGAGCGTGGCGACGTGCGGCTGGGCCAGGAAGGCTTCGCGTTCTTCACGTGAGAGTGCCATGCCTTCGACTGTAAGTCGGGGCCCCGACCGTGTCTCCGTGAAGGGCCGGACGCCGCAGGTCTCCTCGCGGCGAGCGCAGCCCTCGGTACCGAGCCCGGTCCTGACTCCGGGCCGACGAGCTACGGGCCGGCCAAGGGCAGGCGAAAGGTGCGCGCGATCCTCGCGGCGCCGCCCACGTGAACGAGCGGACCCGATGTGTCGTGCCGCGCCGTGGCGGTGATGGTGGAAGGACTGCCCAGGGAGTCCCCCATGTCGACGGCGATGTCGCTGTCGCCCCGGCGCGCCAGGTGAGCGGCGAGGCAGGCGGTGCTGTTGGCGTTGGCGATGTCTTCCTCGACGCCGATCGACGGGGCGAACATGCGTGCCGCGACGAGGCCGGCGGCGGTCGGTACCGAATAGACGTAGCAGCCCAGGAGACCGAGCCGGTCGCAGGCGGCACGGAGCCGTTCGAAGTCCGGGCCGAGGACGGCGAGGGCCGACCGCGTGGCAACGGGAACCAGCAGCCGCGACCGCCCCACCGAGGCGACGCACGCGCCGGGAGCGAGCGTGCCCGAGGTGACACCGAGTGCGGGCAGGACAAGGTCACACTCGATCGCCGTGGGCTCGCGCAGGTCGACGGGAACGGTGTCGAAGGCGGCATCCGCCTGGGTCGTCCCACGCACGGACCAGCCGGAGAAGACACGTCCTCCCGCGTGGATGGTGGCCCGGAACGTCCCACCGTCGGCGCGCCCGGTCAGGAAGGCAAGGGCGGCGACCGTCCCGTGTCCGCACGCGGGCAGCTCGCCCTCGGAGGTGAAGAAGCGAAGGGAGACCACGGAACCCCGGGGCCGGCCGGCGTGGACGGCGACGAAGACAGCGTGAGACGTGCCCGCCAGGGCCGGAACTCGACGACGCTCCTCGTCACTCAGCGGCACCTCGGGCAGCACCGCCGTGGGACTTCCGCCTCGGCCCTCGCGCAGACAGGCGTGCACGAGCGTCACGGCCAGACCGCGCCCGCCCATCAGCGGCTGTCCTCGTCCCGGCCGTCGGTGCGCGCCCCGCGGCGGACCGCCCTCGCGCGCAGCCCGAGAACCAGCGCGGCACCAGCGAGACACGCGCCGAGCGCCAGGGCCACGATGAAGGGGGAGCCGCCGTCGCCGGCGGACTCGCCGGCGGACTCGGCGTCGGAAGCGAGCGGTTCCGGGCTCGGTTCGGACGGCTCGACCAGGGGGCCGCCGGTGGAACGCACGGCGATGGGCGCCGTGTTGTCCGCCATCCGCGGGTCGTTCGCCGGGCGCTCCGGATCCGGCACCGCTTCGAGCAGCCCCTCGGCCCCGCGTACGCGCCGGTCGATGCGGAATTCGAGGGTCGTCCGCCAGGTGTCGCCGGGCTCCAAGGGGTTCGGAGGGGTGCATGTGTAGATGCGCTCGCGCGAGGCGACGCATTCCCACTGCCACTCCGACTCGTTGTCGGGGTCCGGCGGTGGCGTGGGCTCGACCACGCTCAGGCCTTCCGGGACGGTGACGCGCAGCACCGTGCCCGAGATGCGGCCCGGTCCGGCGTTGTCGAGACGGAACGTGGCCTTGGACGTGCTTCCCGTCGTGCCCACCACGGCGTCGGCGGTCACCCGCAGGTCGACCGTCTGTGAGGTGTGGAGCCGGACGTCGCCGAGGCTGTACTTGTCGCCGAACGCGCCGGCCTCGGCGTCGATGGGCCGCACCGTCAACTCGGTCCCGGTTCCCGGCCGCAGGTCAGGGGCGGTACCGGTGGCGCCCGGGTTCTCCTCCGCGTTTCCCGTCATGCCCTGGAGGTACGGGACATAGGTGAAGCTGCCGTTCACCAACGAGTCCGGTACGTCGACGGAGATGGGCCGGGTGAACTCGTAGGCCTGTCCGGGAGCGAGCTGTTGGTCGAACCAGCAGTCCGCGAAGAGCCCGGGCCCTTGGATCGCGTACCGGCAATTGCTGTACTGCGCCGGGAAGGAGACGCGCGGTGCGGCGAACCTCACGCCGAATCCCCGCGCCGGGAAGCTGCCCGCGTTCCGGATCCGTGGCGTGAAGCCGAAGCTCTCGCCCGCCGTGTCTCCCGTGCGGGGCTTCTCGACGCGCGCTCGGAGATCGGGTCCTTCGATCCGTACGTCCGTCTCGAAGACGGCGTCTTCGGTGCCGGGGGCACTGAAGGTGTAGCGGATCGTGCCGTGACTGCCACGGCGGACGCCCTCGACGGCTTCGATGTAGATCCCGTCCGGGTAGTTGTCCGTGCCGCGAGTGAGGGTGCCGAGCGTGCACTGGACGACCTCGCTCGTACCGAAGGGGTGGTCTCCGCAGTCACGGCGGGTGCGGAGGCGGGCGATGTTCTCCAGTTCCGACGCGTCGACCGTCAACGTCACGTCGGCCTGTGCCGCCCGGCCCGACCCCGGCTGCGGGGAGAGCCAGAGGCGGAAGCCTCCGGTGGGGCTGACGCCTCGCTTGGGCAGATACGCCGTGTCCGGCACCCTCAACTCGACTGCCGAGGCGGCGGCTTGGGCCGTCACCGTGGGCAGGGGAAACGCGGCGAGCAGGAGAACGATCAGAGCCGCGCCCCGGCGACGTATGCGATACACCTGCGGATCCTCTCAGGGACACGGTGGGTACGCGAGACGTCTCACCGGCACACGGGTGGCCGCCTTCTGGCGAAGGCGGCCGGTGTGCGCGGGAGTTCGGCCGCTGTGCCTCCCCGACCGCGCCCGTCCGGTGCCGCACGGTCAGTCGATCAGAACTCCCGGATTGAGGATGTGGTGCGGGTCCAACGCGGCTTTGGCGGCGCGGAGCACCTTCGCGAACGGCTCCGGGCGCTGGAGGTCGTAGGAGGGGCGGTGGTCGCGGCCGACGGCGTGATGGTGGGTGATGGTCGCGCGGTGGCGGTGCAGTACGTCGCCGGCGACCGCCTTGATGTCGTCCCAGACCTCGATCTCCTCGCCGGGCCGACCGGCGACGGCCACGGTGAAGTAGGGGGCCGCGCCATCCGGATAGACGTGGGTCAGACGGCAGTTGATGGTGGCGGGATGTCCGGTCGCCTTGAGGGCGACGGCGCCGACCTCGGTGCGGACGGCGTCGATCAGCGCGGGAATCCTGTCCCAGGTGGCCGCGGTCTCGAAGGTCTCGACGACGGCACCCATGCGGGCCAGCCCGTCGCGGAGGTACGGCATGCGCAGGAATGCCGACCGCCAGTGGCCCACAGCCGAAGCGGCCGTCGTGGCGCGGTCCGCGGTCGCTGTTCCGCCCCGGCCCCCGTGGGCGTGGGCCATGTCGAGAGCGGCGGCGAGCCGGTCGTGGACGGGAGCGGTCGCGGACTCGAAACCGAGGACGAGGACGGCCGAGCCGTCGTGCGACGCACCGGACAGGAGCGCCTCACCGGAGTCCAGCAGACGGCAGTTGGCCGGGGCGAGGTCGGACTGGGCGATGGCGCGTACCGCGTCCAGCGCCTGGTGGAACTCGGCGAAGGCCACAGAGGTCGAGGCCTTGTGCCGCGGCCGCTCCTGCAGCCTCATCCATGCCTCGGTGATGACACCGAGCGCACCCTCCGAGCCGAGGAACAGGCGGTCGGGCGACGGTCCCGCGCCGGACGCGGGCAGCCGCCACGAGGTGCTGACACCCGCGGGCGTGACGACGTTCATCGACTGCACGAAGTCGTCGATGTGGGTGCGGCCGGTGGCGTAGTGACCGCCCGCTCTGGTGGCCAGCCAGCCGCCGAGGGTGGAGAACTCGAAGCTCTGCGGGAAGTGCCGCAGAGTGAGCCCGTGCGGTCGCAACTGGCCTTCCAGTACGGGCCCGAGCGCGCCGGCCTGGATCCGCGCAGAGCGGCCCACGGTGTCGATCTCCAGGACCCGGTCCATCGAGGTCAGATCGAGCGAGAGCACAGCGGGATGGGTGTCGCCGCGGTACTCCACGCCGCCCACCACCGAGGAGCCGCCGCCGAAGGGGACGACGGCCACACCCCGCTCGCCGGCCCAGTCCAGCAGGTCGGCGACCTCCTGGTCGTCGGTCGGCCGGGCGACCAGGTCGGGGATCCTGCCGGGACGGCCGCGAAGGGCCCGGATGACGTCACGGTAGGCCTTGCCCATCGCGTGAGCGGCGCGTACGTCCGGATCGGCGCCGACCAGGTGCGCGAGCGAGGGTGGCGGCGTCACGGCGGGGCGGCCGATGGCAAGGTCGGCGACCCGCGGTATCGGGAGGGGGCGGGCCGCAGTGCCGGGGAGCAAGGCGCCCATGGCGACGCATTCGGCGTCGTCGGGGTGGGCGTCGGCGTAGCCCCAGCCCCACCAGGAGCGCGTGCGGGACGGACCGGGGTCGGACGGTGTGGCAGACATACGTGTGCTCCCAGCGAGGTCCAGGGAATTGACCCAACGGAAAATTACCCTAGGGTAATATCGAGACCATGACAACGCTCCCTGCGAGGGCCGGCACCAAGGGCGTGCCCCGCGCCGCTCGTGAACGCCAGGTCCTGGCCGCGGCCACCGAGGAGTTCGGCCTCCACGGGTACGAGGCCACCACCGTGGCGGCGGTCGCCGCCCGCGTGGGCGTCACCAAGCCGCTGCTGCACCACTACTTCGGGAGCAAGGAAGACCTCTATCTCGCGTGCCTGAACCCGGTCGGCGACGGTCTGCTGGACGCCGTCCGTGACGCGATGGCCGAACACGCCACGGATGCGGCACCCACCCCTTTGCGCGTCATGGGCGCCCTGTTCGCCGCTCTCGACGGGCGGCGCGAGGCGTGGTTCGTGCTGTACGACGGCACGCTGCCACCCGGCAGTGCCGCCGCCCGGCGCGCGGCGTACTACCGCGGAGCCATCGACGACCTCGCCGCGATCGGCACCGCCGACCTCCTCCAGGAGGCGGGGGCCGGAGATCCGCTCGACGCCGACGCGCTCAAGTACGCCTGGCGCGGCCTGTGTACGGCGTTGGTCCGCTGGTGGGCCAACCATCCGGAGCAGTCGCCCGAAGCGATGACGCGACGCTGCGCCCGGCTCTTCGCGGCGAGCCGCTCCATCCTCGCCGTGGACGACGGGAGCACGTAGGGGGACACGTTCCTCCTCCCTCATCGTGTCCGGCCCCGGGACACAACGGGGCCGTCAATGAGCGCTGTTCGGCGACCACGTCGCCAACTGACCGTCGAGGCAAGGTCATCGGGCGTCGCGAACGTCAGGAGTGACCGATGGGCGTCGCGGGGCGCGCACCGCACGCGAACCGCCCCCGTGCGGTCGTCCGCCCGGGGTCGGTTCGGTCGTGCGGCAGCCGGGAACCGGGTCAGCCCGCGGTGACGGCGTCGAGTGCGGCGAGGGCGGACGCGTCGAGCTCCACGGCGCCCGCGGCGACGTTGGCTTCGAGGTGGGAGGCGTCGGCGGTGCCGGGGATGAGGTGGGTGTTGGGGGTGTGGTGGAGGAGCCAGGCCAGCCCGACCTGGGCGGGGGTGGCGTCGAGGGACGCTGCGATGTCCTTGACCACGGGGTGTTCGGACACCTTGGGGAGGCCGGGGAACGCGCTGCCGAGAGGGAAGTAGGGCACCCAGGCGATGTCCTGGTCGGCACAGGCCCGCAGCAGGTCCTCGTCCTCGCGGGCCAGCAGGCTGTACGCGTTCTGCACGCAGGCGATCCCGGCGGGCAGGGCCCGGTTCAGATCGTCGAGGCCGACGGTGCTCAGACCGATGGCGCCGATCTTGCCCTCGTCCCGCAGTTCGGTCATCACGGCGAGCTGATCGTCGAGGTCGACGACCTGGTCGGGCGTGACCTTGAGGCCGAAGCCGCCGGTGGTCGGGCGGCGCAGGTTGACGAGGGGGATCGTGTCGAGCCCGAGGCTCTTGAGGTTGGCCTCGACGTCCGCGCGCAGTTCGTCGGGGTGCTGCGCGTACCGCAGGTGAATGTCGCCGCCGGAGTCGGGTGTGGCTCCCACCTTGCTGACCACGGTGACGCCGTCCTCGGGGCGGATCGCCTCGCGGATCAGGTCGTTGGCGTAGCCGTCGCCGTAGAACTGCGCGGTGTCGATGTGGTCGACGCCGAGCTCGACCACACGGCGCAGGATCGCGAGAGCGCCCGCGCGGTCGTCGCGCAGCCGCGGGAGCTGCATCGCTCCGAAGCCGACCCGGGAGACGACGCGGTCGCCGAGCCGGCCCGGGCCACCGGCCCGCGGAGCGCCGGTGGCCGTGGTGGGGGACGAGGGGATCGGGGCGGGAGAGGTCATGGGATGTCCGTCCTCGGAGAGGCGTGAGAGCATGGTCTAAGTGGAGGAATCCTCCGCCATATCGACCGTAACACATACGGAGGGATCCTCCACTTTGTCTGCGCACGCTTCTCCCGCCGACAGGAATCCCGGCACGCCGGAACCGAGGGCGCCTCGCGCACCCCGCGCCGACGCGCGCCGCAACCGCGACAAGATCATCGAGGCTGCCCGGGCCGTGTTCACGTCCGCGACGGAACCGGTGGCCCTGGAGACCGTCGCCAAGCAGGCGGGCGTGGGCATCGCCACGCTCTACCGCAACTTCCCCACCCGCGACGCACTGGTGGAGGCCGTCTACGCGAACGAACTCGACCAGGTCGCCGCCTGTGCGGCCCGGCTTCTGGAGGAACTGCCCCCACCGGCCGCGCTGCGGGCGTGGATGGACCGCTACATCGTCTTCGCCGCTACCAAGCACGCCATGTACCGCGACCCGCGCACCGGTCCCACGGCGGGGAGGATGCCCGTCATCCCCACCCGTGAACGCATCGTCGAAGCGGTGGAGACGTTGCTGCTGGCCGGCGCCCGGGACGGCTCACTCCGCGCCGACGTCACCCCCGACGACCTCACCACGCTGCTGCTGGGTGTCTCCCTGGCCGCCGTCTCGGGCATCCGGCCCGAACAGACGGCACGCCACCTCGACCTCATCGCCGACGGACTGCGAGCGGGGCCCCGCCCTTGAGCACCGGTCGATCCCGTCCTGGTCGATCCGGTCCCGGTCGAGGTCGGCGGGGCTCGATGCCTGCGGATGTGGCTCGCATGCCCGGCCGATGATCCGGCCGACCGTGCCGAGAGGATCCGGTCTCCCGGCAGGCCCTAGTCGCCCATGAGCGGCAGCGGCGAGAACGTGTGGTCCTGCCAGATCCGGCGGGAGGGCTCCTCCGGGTAGGCGCTGACGGTCGACTCCGTGTCGAAGCACTGGACGAGGCGCCGATCCGCGTCGTACGCAGGCCAGCCGGGATCGCCGTGGGCCGCGAACGAGGTCCACGCCGTGCGCATGCGCGCCGACAGGGCCTCGGCTTCGGGGGAGGGCGCTTCGCCCATCAGCAAGGCGGTCTGCCCCCGGTCCAGGTTGCCGAAGACGAGGGGCACGTCGAGGCCGTGGCAGGCACCGAGAGCGCCTCCCATGCCGGGAGCCGGCCAGGTCAACTCGTAGACGTGCGCCTGCCCGCCGGCCGTCGCTTGTGCCTCGGCGAGGTGGAGCGACGGCATGCGGAACAGCCAGTCGGAGTGGACCAGTTCGTACAGTTCGTCGGGGCGGGCCGTCGGGAAGGCTTCCCGATAGCGCTGTGCGCCGTCGGCTCCGGGGGCAAGGACGTCGAGGGCCTTCGCCGCCTCTTCCTCGCCCACCTCGCCGAGGAGACCGCTGATGGCGGTGAACAGGCGCTGCTCGTCACGGGTGTGGCCGACGAGGAGGTCGATATCGCGTCCGGCACTGTCCGCGAGTGCCTGCCACGGTGTGACGGTCAGGATCTCGCCGTCGATGACCGGTGAGAACGTGATCGACCGGTACGCCGCCCGGCCCCAGCGCGTGGCCCACCGGTCCATCGTGGCGCCGACCGCGTCGGCGGCGACGGACAGCCGGCGTGGGTCGACGGCGGACAGGTCGGCCGTGGTGGGCCGCAGCCCCAGCTCCGCCGCGCAGGCGGCGCTGATGTCGGCCGCGAGTTCGGGCGTGAAGAGGCTCCCCGTCGCGCTCTGCACCACGGCCCGGCGGAAGAGCCCTGCCGCGCGCTCCATCGCCAGCAGCGCGGCGACGGATCCCGCCCCCGCGGACTGACCGAAGACCGTGACCCGGTCCGGATCGCCGCCGAAGCCACGGATGTTGTCGCGTACCCATGCGAGCGCGGCGACCTGGTCGAGCAGCCCCCGGTTGGCGGGAGCCCCCTCGATCCGCGCGAAGCCCTCGAACCCCACGCGGTAGTTGAACGTCACGACGACGACGCCGTCCCGCGCGAGCAGGCCACCGTCGTACTCGGGGAGCCCGGACGTGCCGATCACGTAGCCGCCGCCGTGGATCCACACCATCACCGGCAGGCCCACGCCGGGGGCGGGATCGGGCGACCAGACGTTGACCGTCAGCCAGTCGTCGCCCGACGCGTCCCGCGCGGACGCGTCCCTGCCGAAGTGCCCGCCCTGCGGGGGCGGCGGACCGTACGCCAGTGCCTCGCGCACGCCGCTCCAGGACTGTACGGGTCGTGGAGCGGCGAAGCGCAGGCTGCCGACCGGAGGCTCGGCGAACGGGATGCCGCGAAAGACCGCCGCACCGGATTCCCGGACACCACGCAGCCTTCCCGCCACCACGCGGACCTCGGGCCGGGACTTGGATGCCTCCGGTTCGGCAACGGTCATCACGACCACCTGTCGCGCGAGGGGGAGCGCTCGCAGACGCACGGACCCTCGGGATCCTCCACGGCGGCGGGATGCCGCGCCAGCGATTTACGGCTGCCCCGCGGCCCGAACCGCCGTCCACCGTCCCGGCCACGCGGTGCTCGGACCTCCGGCGGCACACGTGCACGCGACGACCCGAAGAGTGGGACGGACGGAAGGCGAAGGACGAACGGAAGTGCGGCGGCTGCGGGCTCTTCCCGTGTCAGCGCCGCCAGAACAGGTGGTGCACGACCCCGCTCGGACTGGGCGCGACGTCGAGGTGGAACCGGTCGAGCAGGTCGTCGGGCGAATCCCAGAGGCGAAGGCCTGAGCCCAGCTTCACCGGCGAGACCGCCACGTGCAGGGTGTCGATGAGGCCGGCGTCGAGGAACTGCCGGACTGTGGTGACCCCGCCGCCGAGCCGGACGTCCTTGCCCTGTGCCGCTTCCCGTGCCCGTTCCAGGACGGTGACCGGGTCGCCGCCGACAAAGTGGAACGTGGTGTCGGAGAGCGTGATCGAAGGACGCTCGTGGTGGGTCATGACGAACACCGGGGTGTGGAACGGGGGCTCGTCACCCCACCAGCCCTGCCAGTCGTGGTCCTGCCAGGGCCCGCGCTGGGGGCCGAACTTGTTGCGGCCCATGATCTCGGCGCCGACGTTGTGCGCGAAGTCCCGCGTGAAGTAGTCGTCGAGGCCGCGGCTGCCTCCGGGGTCGGAGCGCATGGGCCAGCTCGCGGTGGCGCCGGCCCAGGCGAACAGTCTCTCGGGATGGGGGAGGCCGAACGGGCTCTCGAGAGTCTGATGCTCACCGGCACCGATTCCGTCACTCGAGACGTTGAAGTTCATGACTTTCAGCAGCTGATCCACGTGCTCTCCTCGTCAGATCCGGTCGCATCCTCGTGCGGCGGTGTGCCCCACATCAGGACGTCGAACGGAACATGCCCGGATCGACACGGGCCCCGTACTTTTTCCCAGGGACCGGCGGGGTCCCTGACCGCGCGAGGGCCACTCGCCCCCGACCGGCGGCGAGTGGCCCTCGTGTGCGTCGGGCTGGTGTGCCCGCTCGATACGGCGGTGTCAGACGGGCACCACTTGCTCAGCCTGCGGCCCCTTGGGGCCCTGATTGACGTCGTACTCGACCTTGGCGCCCTCGGCCAGCTCCTTGAAGCCGGTCGTCTGGATCGCGGAGAAGTGCACGAACACGTCGGGACCGCCGTCATCCTGCTGGATGAAGCCGAAGCCCTTCTCCGAGTTGAACCACTTCACGACACCTGTTGCCATCTGTGCATCCTCTGTGACTACGTGCAGATGGCCGCGCCTTGCACACGGCCTGATCGATCTTGCCCCGTGGAGGCGGAAAACTAACGCACCGCATCGGGTGAACGACGTACGGTGACGCGGCTTCGCGTGCGCGCGTCCGATGCCGAGCGCGGTGAGGAGGCCGAGACCGTCGTCGGCCATGTCCCGGGGCTACCCTTCCGTGCCGCCGAGAGGCCATGCCTCGATGTCCCGATAGTGGATCGGTCCGCTGCTGCGGCCCGCGTTGCTGCCGACCAGGTGGAGCCGCTCGGCAGGCCATCGGCGGCCGGTGAAGCCGGCGATCCCCCGGGCGACCTCGGCCGCCGAAGCGTGGTCGCCCCTGCGGGCACGGGCCAGCGTCAGGTGAGGGCGGAGCGGGCGCTCCTCGAAGGCGATCCCGCGGCTTCGTACGGCGCTACGGACATCGGCGGCGAGCTCGTGCAACTCGGTGAGGTCTCCGTCGATTCCGCTCCACAGCACGCGGTCGTCGAACGTGCCGCTGCCGCGCAGGGCCAGCGAGGGCGAGGGGCGTTTCGCCGCCAGTTCGGCGAGGGGTGGCCGCAGCAGGGGGACCGTGTCGGCGGGCAGTTCTCCCAGGAACGCCAGGGTGATGTGCCAGTCCTCGATACGGTTCCACCGCATCGCCGGGTACGACGCGTAGGCGGGGCCCAGCGCCGCGGCCAGCTCCTCTTTCGCCTGGTCGGGCGGGGCGAGCGCGATGAACACACGGACGGTCGAGGGCGGGGTCTGATCCTTCACTGCGTCTTCGTACCGCACCCGGGTCACGGAAGCGAAATGGCGTACGGGCGGGACCACGCCGGCGGGCCCCGCCCCGAGCCCTGGCTCAGCCGCGCAGTGCCGACGCGAAGATCGACGGCAGGCGGCTCCATCCGGGGTCCGTCGTGTAGGCGGTGAGGCGCTGCATGGTGGTGCGTCCGGTGCGGTTGGTGACGTAGTACGGCGGGCGAGGGGAGAGGGAGGGGGAGCCGGTGAACAGGCCGCGGGGCGCGGGGGCGAAGGGCGCGCGCAGCACGGTCTTCTCGATGTCCTCGAGCATGAACGTGTTGTGCACGAAGCCGATGCCGCTGCCGATGTCCCGAGGGGTGTGGCCGGGGTGGGCACCCCATGGGGTGTGGCCGAGGAGGAACCCGAAGGCCGACCAGCAGTTGATGCCGAGGGTGCCGTACCGCAGGGCGGTGACGGCGTCGTCCACCGCGGCGCGGTGCGCGCGCTCCGTCCTGGGGTGGACGAGGAGTGTGGCACCGAGGGTGCCCGGCAGCTTCTGGTTGGCGAACTCCGTTGCCGCCGCGAGGAATTCGGGAGCGTCGGCGCCGGGCAGGCGTACGACGCCCAGGGCGCTGGCGAACACCTCGTCCGTGAGCATCGGGTCGTCGGGGTCGGTGACGTCCGGGACCAGCACGCGGCAGGCGCCGTCGCCGTAGGTCTCGGCCTCCGGGTGGGCCTGCATGACGGCGCCGAGGCGGGTCTCGGCGCCCGGGTAGTAGTCGCCGCGCGGCGGGAGTTGGCCCAGGACCCGGCGGATCTCGGCCAGCAGGCGATCGGTGCCGTCCCAGTCGCGGGGGACGAGCAGTATCTGGCTGGCGACACAGTTGTGGCCGGAGTTGTTGAGCTTGCTGGTGACGATGTGCTCGGCCTGGAAGCGGAAGTCCGCCGCGCTCCAGGGTCCCGGCGTCACGATGCAGGGGCTGATGCCGCCCAACTCACTCGTGAACGGCTTGGTGTTGAGGGGGGTGTTCGCCCGCCGGCGTTCCGCTGCCCTCTCGTCGGTGCCCCAGACGATGGCGTCGTGGGTGCGTTCGCTGCCGGTGACGTGGATGGCGTCGATGCCGTCGTGCCGGGTCAGGTAGGCGCCCTCCGCCTGGCCTCCGTCGACGAAGCGGACCAGGCCTCGCTCCACGAACTCGCCGAACACCGCCTCGAAATGGGGGCGAAGGTAGGCGTTGACCGGGTTCATCTTGGCGATGACGACCTGCCCCTCCGCGTAGAGCTTGTGCAGGATGTCGAGCGGAGTGATGGCCGCTATGTTGCCGGCGCCGAGCACGAGGGCGACGGCGGGGCGACCGGGACGTCCGCGGTATTCGCCCGCGGCCCGCTCCAGGACCCTTTCACGGGAGGTGCCCGGCAGCGTCCACACATCGGCGGTGAACCCGTTGAGCAGAAGGCGGTCGCCGGCGGTGGCGGGGAACACACGCACCAGCGCGCGGTCTTCGTGCGTGCGAACCTGTCCGGCCGTGACCGGGGCCTTTCCGGCGTCCAGGCGCCGAAGCACGTGCAGGTAGGCGCTCACGGTCTGGGCGAGCGCCCAAGGGGCCGAGGCCCAGTCCTCGGTGGCCCATTCCGACCGGTCGTCGTAGCCCTTGGCGCGGGCCGCGGCGGCGACCATCCCCGAGGCCTCGTCACCGATGCGCGGCAACATCCGCTCCAGCAGGCCGATCCGTTCCGTGAGGGAGGTGGCCGTCCAGGAGCCGGCGTGCGCGCGCAGCTCGCCGACCGCGAGGTCGAGGTGGGCGCTGTCGAGAGCGGGTGCGGTGCTCACGGATGCAACTCCTTCGGTGGGGTGCGGGAACGGGTGCGACGGGATCGGCCGAAAGCCCGGTCAGTCGTTCATACGGGCAGTGTCCCGCACGGGGTCCACGAGCAGGAAGGCGCGACTGCGCCGAGTGCTCCTGGCGAGGCCGACCGTGCCCTCTCCCCGTGCCCTGGGCTGTTGTTGGTCGGCCGTACCGCATGCCTCCGTGGAGCACGCCCCCACCCTCGCCGGTCAGGGCGGCGCATCGCCACCGTCCCGTGCCTGCCGCAGCAGTTGGTCCAGGTCGCCGAGCCGGTCGAGCCCGCGGACCGCCTGGCTCATCCGGTTGTTGCCCGCCAGCCCCTGCCGATGCCGGTGCAGAAAGGCCCAGTACCCCGTCGTGAACGGACAGGCCCGTTCGCCCACGCGTTCCGTCGGACGGTAGGCGCAGCCCGTGCACAGGTCGCTCATGCGGTGCACGTACGCGCCGCCCGACGTGTAGGGCTTGGTGGTCATCCGCCCGCCGTCGGCGTACTGGGACATCCCGACGACGTTGGGCAGCATGACCCAGTCGTAGCCGTCGACGAAGCAGCGGTGGAACCAGTCCGTGACCGCCCGCGGATCCCAGCCGCGCTGGAGGGCGTAACTGCCGAGCAGCATCAGCCGCGGGATGTGGTGGGTCCAGCCGGTGTCGCGGACCTGGGCCAGGGTCGTACTCAGGCAACGGGCGGTGACGGCGTCCGCGTCGAGGTCGAGGAACCAGTCGGGGAGCGGCGCGTGGTGCCGCAGCGTGTTGCTGTGCCGGTAGTCGTCACCGAAGTACCAGTAGAGCTGCCAGACGTACTCGCGCCAGCCCGCGATCTGCCGGACGAATCCCTCCACGCTGTTGACCGGTGCCTGTCCGGACCGCCAGGCGTCCTCCGCGGCCTCGACGCACTCGGCGGGATGCAGCAGGCCGAGGTTCAGCGACGACGACAACAGGCTGTGGCTCATCACCGGATCCGCCGCC
This sequence comes from Streptomyces sp. NPDC005302, assembly GCF_040607345.1. Lineage (NCBI taxonomy): Bacteria > Bacillati > Actinomycetota > Actinomycetes > Kitasatosporales > Streptomycetaceae > Streptomyces > Streptomyces sp. NPDC005302. The sequence continues at coordinate 101,171 of NZ_JBEXGN010000017.1, read as the reverse complement.
AGCATGCCGTCCTCGTACGCGCCGAAGCCTCCGAGGCGGTGCTCCACGAACCGCCGAAGCGCCGCGAGTGCCTCACGTCGGGAGGCGGGGAACATCCGCGGGCCGTCCCGTCCGACGAAGCTCACCTCTCCGTCGCGTTCCCACCGGTCCAGATCGCGCCGGACCTCCTCGTCGATCGCGCCCTCCCGGGGACGGTAGGGCGCCGGCGCGTCGAGGGTCCGGGTGTTCCGGGGAGGCGGCTCGCGGTTGTCGTGGTCGTGGTTCCAGCGGCCGCCGGCCGGCGTGTCACCGTCCATCAGCAGGTCGTGTCCGCGTCGCACCCACCGGTAGAAGTCCTCCTGCCGCAGTCGCCGGCCACCGAGGCCGTCCGCCCAGGCGCCGAAGTCCGCCTGAGGCACCAGGAACCCGCGGGCCGGCAGGACGGTGACGGCGTCGAGCGAGCGCACCAGTCGAAGGGCCGCGTGCGAGGTCGGGTGGTGCACCGTCACCGCGCCGTTGCCGCCGACGTCGCCGAGCGCCTCGTGGAGGCCCTCGCGGTAGGTGTCGGCGCGGATGTAGCGGGCCCTGTCGCCCAGTTCGGCGGCCCGGTGCCGCATCGCCGACAGGATCAGGTGGGCCTTCGCGCGATGGAAGCGGCGACGGCGGAACACCGAACGCGCCTCGATGATCAGAACCGGTGCGTCCCGGTCCGGCCCGCCCTCGCCGGGAGCGAGGAAGTGAGGGCCCAACTGGTCGCCGAAGAGCCAGTGGACAGTGGTCATAGGCGCGTTCGGCCTCCATCACCTCGGGCGGATGTTTCGGGAACTCGTACGGCCGACGCGATGACCGGCTGCTGCCGAAGCCCTCGCCGCCTCCGCACCGACGGCGGAAGGGCCCGTACGTGGTCCTCTCTACACGGCCGCCGGGCAACCGCTCCGCGTTCCGCACACGCGTCACCCCGTACCGACCCGGACGGGTGACGGCAGAGTCGATGGATCCGTCGGCAGGGGGCCCGATGCCCACCGGCCCAGGACTGCCGCATGTTGCCGCAGGCGGCATGCCCGGGCACGGCAGGGGCTTCCTGCCGCGCCGAGAGGGGAAGGGATCGGACCGTGACCGGCTCCGCGCACCCACCACTCGCGGTCGACGACCGTGGCACCGAGTTGCTCTCCTTCGCACCGGGAGAGGAGTCGGTGCCGCCGAACGACGCACCCGTGGCAGCCTCGTTGGTGACCCTCTGGCGCGAGGACCGGATCCTGTTGGTCTTCGACCGGTACCGGCAGTCCTGGGAACTTCCCGGCGGGGGCGTCGAAGAAGGTGAGTCCCTGCGGCAGGCCGCGGTTCGTGAGCTGCGGGAGGAGAGCGGGCAGGAACCCGACGGAGCGTTGCGGTTCACCGGCTTCGCGAAGTTCGTGGTGGCGCCCGACCGGCGAACGGAATACCTTGCGCTCTTCGCGGGCCACTGTGCCGAAGTCCGTGACTTCCGGGCCAACGAGGAGATCGCGGCGATCCGTTGGTGGGATCGCGTCGGGCCTCTCCCGGGCCGTGTTCAGACGCTGGACCTGTATCTCGCCGAACTGACCCGCTAGTTCGGCGGATCAGGCGGACGGGCGAGCGTTCGCGAAGGAACCCGTCCCGCTCAGGCGGCTGCTTCGTCGAGCGGGATCTCCAGCCGGGCGGCGACCGTGGTCAGGGCCGCGCCGAGGGGGAGTGCGATCCGGGCGAGGGCGTGCTGATCACCTCGGGTCGGGTCCCGGTTGACGATCAGGACCGGCTTCCCGGCCTGGGCGGCCTGGCGGACGAACCGCAGGCCGGACATCACCGTCAGCGACGAGCCCAGCACCAGCAGGGAGGTCGCCTCGCGGACCAGCCGCCGGCAGTCCTCGACGCGGAGCGGGGGGACGGATTCGCCGAAGAACACGACGTCCGGTTTGAGGATGCCGCCGCAGACCGTGCACGGCACGACGTGGAAGTCGCCGACCTGCTCGTCCGTGAGGTCGGCGTCACCGTCGGGGTTGATCGTGGCGGCCAACGGCTCGAAGCCCGGATTGGCCTCCTCCAGCCGCCGGGCGAGTTCGCGGCGCGGGCTGATGTCGTGGCAGGAGAGGCACACGACTCTGTCCAGTCCTCCGTGGAGTTCCACGACACCCTCGCTGCCGGCGGCCTGGTGCAGACCGTCGACGTTCTGGGTGATCAGACCCGAGAGCAGTCCGTGTCGCTCGAAGGCGGCGACGGCACGGTGTCCTTCGTTGGGGCGGGCCCGGCCGAAGGTCCGCCAGCCGAGGTGACTGCGCGCCCAGTACCGTCGTCGGGCCTGGGCGCTCCCGGCGAATTCCTGGTAGGTCATCGGGGTGTGCCGGCTCAGGCTCCCGTGTTCGCCCCGGTAGTCCGGGATGCCGGACTCCGTGGAGATGCCCGCCCCGCTGAGCACCAGCACCCCACCGGTGTCCAGGGCGTCGGTCACCGGCTCCAGATCCGTGGTTCCGGGCGGCAGGCCCTCGGTGGGGGTCCAGCTCAGTGTGGGGCGCATGCGCATGGTGCCAGGGTACGGACCCGGCCCCGCGGTCCGCCGGACAGCGCCGCCACCAGTGCCGGACGAGTTCGGAGGGAGCCCGGGCGAGGTGACGGCGTCCGGCCCTCACGGCAGAAGCAGGGAACGGGCGTGGGTCAGGAAGCCGGTCAGAGCCAGCTCGAAGGCCGCGTCGGCGCGGCCCTCGCCCATCGCCGCGAGTGCCGCGGCCAGGTGCGGTGTCGCCGTCTCGTCGGCCAGCTCCCACATCATCTCCGGCGCGGCCATGTCCAGGGCCGACCCCAGGACGACGTTCTCCAGGCCGATGATCAGCGGCATCACGTCCGGCAGGGAGAAGCCGGCGTCCAGCAGGAGCCCGGCCGCCAGGTCGTACTGCTCCAGAACGCGCGGGGCGCGCACGGGCGACGTGGTGAGCAGCGGAATCGCCTTGGGGTGGGCGGCGAAGGCCGCTCTGTAGGAACGAGCCCAGTCCGCCATCCGGCGGTCCCACGGCTGCGCGTCGTCCGTCAGCGGACCCGGGTCGATCGCGACGGCCACCCGCTCGCGCAGCAGCTCCACGATGCCGTCCCGGCCGTCCACGTGGTGATACACCGATCCCGTCTGCACGCCGAGCCGCCCGGCGATCTTCGGAACGCTGAAGTCGCCCTCCGTGTCGACGAGTTCGAGCGCGGTGGTGGTGATCCGCTCCCTGTCCAGCAGCGGCTTGCTCGGCCGGCCCATCGCGTTCTCCCGAAAATGTGGTCTTCCCGAATGCCCAGAGGGAGGCTACATTGCCGAAACCGAAAGCCTTTAGATTTAGCTTCCGTCCCCGGGACCGATGCCCCCGGGACCCCGTCCTCCCGCCGCCAGAAGGGCTTCCTTCCGCATGCCCGCAACCCCACCGCAGACCCAGCCCCACACCGACCGCGGCGCCGCACCCACCCTGCGCACCGGAACCCTGGGCACCGCCGACATCGCCTTCTTCGTCGTGTCCGCCGCCGCCCCGCTCACCGTCATGGCGGGAGTCGCGCCCTTCGCCATCGCGCTGGGCGGCATCGGCGCACCGGTCGGCTACCTCGTCGCAGGCGTGACACTCGCCGTGTTCGCCGTCGGATTCACCACCATGAGCCGCCACGTACGCAGCGCCGGAGCCTTCTACGCGTTCATCACCCGGGGCCTCGGCCGCTCCGTGGGCATCGGTGCCGCCCTGCTCGCCATGGTCGGCTACAACGGCATGGAGATCGGCGTCTACGGTCTGCTCGGCACGTCCACCGAGGACACCCTCCACGCGCTGTTCGGCGTCGACATCCCCTGGCTGCCGGTCTCCCTCGCCGGGCTCGTGCTCATCTGGTACGGCGGCTTCCGGTCCATCGACTTCGGGGCCAAACTCCTCGGCGTCCTGCTCTGCGCCGAGACCGGCATCCTCGTCCTGCTGGCGGGCGGCGTCCTGTTGAAGGGCGGCGCGCACGGTCTGTCCGCGGCGTCCTTCGCCCCTCACAACGTGTTCGTCCCCGGCACCGCCGCCGTGCTCGCCTTCGCGTTCGCGGCCTTCACCGGGTTCGAGTCGACCGTCATCTACCGTCGCGAGGCCCGCGACCCCGGGCGCACCGTTCGCCGCGCGACGTACATCGCGGTCGCCTTCCTCGGGCTGTTCTACGCGTTCACCGTCTGGATCGTCATCCAGGCGTTCGGCGACGCCGGAGTCGTGGCCGCGGCGGGCAGCGACCCGGCCGGCCTGTTCTTCTCGGCCATCAGCACCTTCGTCGGCGGCTGGGCGGCCGACCTGATGCACATCCTGATCGTGACCAGCGTCCTCGCCTCGCTCCTGGCCTTCCACAACGCGATCAACCGCTACGGTCTCGCACTCGCGGAGGAGGGCGTGGTGCCGAAGGCCTTCGGCCGCGTCCACGCCCGGCACCGGTCGCCGTACGTCGCCGGCATCGCGCAGACGGTGCTGGGCGCGGTCGTCGTGCTCGCCTTCTGGGCCGCGGGCGCCGACCCGTACGCCCAGCTGCTGCTGTGGGTCAACACCCCGGGCATGGTCGGCCTCATGCTGCTCCAGCTCCTCGCCGCGATCGCCGTTCCCTTCTACTTCCGCCGCATCACCCACCAGGAGGGTGTGCTGCGCACGGTCGTCGCCCCGGTCGTGGCCACCGTGCTCCTCGGAGTGGCGATCGTGCTCGTCTGCACCCACCTCGACCTGTTCACCGGAGCGTCCTCGCTGGTGAACACGATTCTTGCGTCCGTCGCCCCCGTGGTCTTCGTCCTCGGCCTGGCACTCGGCCGGCGACTGCGGCGCAGCAAGCCCGACGTCTTCGAACGCTTCGCGGCGGAGCCGGCCGAGCCGGACGCCGAGCACCCCGCAGCCGTACGGGCCTGACCCGACGCTTCGCCCGACCTCACCTCAGACACACCCGAACGGAGCTCACCCGTGTCCGAAGCCGACCTGCTGCTCACCGGCGCCCACGTCCGCACCCTCGACCCCGCCCTACCGGAGGCGACGGCGGTGGCCGTCCGGAACGGTCTGATCGCGGCCGTCGGCGCCACCGCGGACATCGTCCGCGACTGGAGCGGTCCGGCAACCGAGCGCGTCGACCTCACCGGAGCCACCCTCGTCCCCGGCCTGGTCGACGCGCACAGCCACCCGGTGTGGGGACTCGAGATGGCGACCGGCGCCGACCTGTCGGGCGTGCGCACCCTCGACGAACTCCGGGCGACCCTGCGTGACGCCCCACGGGTCGACGGCTGGGTCGTCGCCTGGGGACTCGACCACAACGTGTTCGCGGGCCGGCGGATCGACCGCGCCCTCGTCGAGGACGAACTGGGCGGCGCCCCCGCCTTCGTCCGCTTCTACGACGGGCACTCCGCTCTGGCCAGCGCGACCGCATTGAAGGCCGCGGGAATCACGGGCCCGCGCACCTTCGCCCAGCGCGCGGAGATCGTCTGCGACGCGGACGGCCGTCCCACCGGTCACCTGATCGAGCACGCCGCCATGGATCTCATGCTCGCGGCCGTCCCCAGGCCCTCCTTTCAGGAGCGCCGAACCGGACTGCTCGCGCTCCTGTCGCAGATGGCGGCCACGGGACTGACCGGCGCGCACGTCATGGACCTGGGGCACGGCGACGTACCGCAGCTGCTCGCATCGGTGGAGGACGAGGCGGTGCTGCCGCTGCGACTGCGCCTCGCGCCCTGGTGCATGCCGGGCATGGACAAGGACGGTCTGGACGAGCTGATCGCCCTCCAGAGCGAGGCCGGACGGCACTGGCGGGTCGGAGGGGTCAAGTTCTTCATGGACGGCACCGTCGAGGGTGGAACCGCGTGGCTCGAGCACGCCGACTGCCACGGGCAGGGCACGGACGCCTTCTGGCCCGACCCCCGGGCCTACTCCGACGCCGTACGCCACCTGCACGCGGCGGGCGTCGGAACCGCCACCCACGCCATCGGCGACGCGGCGGTACGCCACGTCCTGGACACGGTCGAGTCCCTCGGCGCGGGCGGTGCGGGCAGGCATCGGATCGAGCACATCGAGACGGTGCCCGACGACACGATCCCGCGCTTCGCGGCGCTCGGCGTCGCCGCGTCGATGCAGCCGCCCCACACCGCCTACACCCGAGGTGACCACGCGGACGAGTGGTCCAGGCGTCTCGGCTCCGACCGGGCGTCCCGGGCGTGGCGCATCCGCGACCTGCGGGACGCGGGCGCGGTGCTCGCGCTCGGTTCGGACTGGCCGATCGCGCACTACGACGTCCGCCGGGTCCTGTCCATGGCCCAGGCGCCCGAGGGCGCCGCAGGCTCCCGGCAGGGACTCACCGGACTGATGGCCCTGGAGGGCTGCACCTCGCACGCGGCACGCGCCGCCGGTGAGGACGCCGGACGGATCGCACCCGGACTGCGGGCGGACCTGACAGCCCTCGGCGCGGATCCCGTCCGCGCTCCCGCGGACGAGACCGCCGAGGCGCCGGTCCGCCTCACGGCCGTCGGCGGTCACATCACACACCGCGCGGACTGAGCACATCGTCGACGGCGGGGAGGGTTCTGGGCCAGGCCCCCGTGAACGTCGTGAGGTGATCCTTCGGTGACGGTCAGCGAGCGGCGCGCGGAGCCGGCAATGAGGCATCGGGCCAGGCGATGCGGAGCATGTGGGGCGATCCGTTGAGGCGAGAGGGAACACCGCCGGGAGCCGACACCGCCGCCTTCTCGACGCAGGTGCCGCCGAGAGCCCGGTAGAACCGCTGGGCCTGGGTGTTCTGCTCCAGCACCCACAGGTACATCGACGGGCCCGCCGCCCGCTCGGTGACAGCCTCGGCGGCCCGGGTGAGGAGCGCGGCACCCATGCCGGTGCGCTGACGGCCGTGGACCACGTGCAGGTTGTCGACCAGGCTGCCCCAGCGCTCGTCCGCGTCGAACACGACGTGCACGAATCCCGCCAGTTCGGTGTCGTACTCGGCGACGACCGTCAGGCTGTCGCCGGGTGCGGCGAGCCGCGACGACCAGACGGACCGGCGGTCGGAGACGACATCCCCGTCCAGGAACGAGTCTGCGTAGGCGCCGCGGTAGTGCCTGCGCCAACTGTCGGCATGCAGCGACGCCACCTTCGCGGCATCGTCCGCACCCCCCACACGGAACCGCAGCGACGTCATGCCGCCCCTCCCCGTCTCATGATCCACGGCTTCACGGGCCACAACGCGCACGCCCGCCTTCCCATGACGGGACGCTAAGGCCGTACGCCATCAGCCGTCCACGCGTTTCTCCTGTGCGGAGCGGGCCGTCGCAGCGGTCGCACGACGCGGAGCCGGAGGAGCACGCGCGGGTCAGCCGCAGGACAGCAGGCCCGCCTTCTGCTTGGCGTTCAGGACGCGGTGCACGCTCTGCTCCACCTGCGCGCGGAAGGCCGAGCTCTGTGTCATGCGACTCTGTACGGCCTTGGTCATGGCCGGGATCAGGTTCGGTTCCACCGTGAGGACCACGTCGCCGCCGGCCGACAGGAACTTGACCGCGCGGTCGCCCGGGGACACGGACTTCACCGCCACCGCGTTCCCGAGATCGTCCGATATGACCACGCCTTTGAAGCCCAGGTCCTTGCGGAGCAGTCCCTGGATCACCGTGGAGGAGAACGCGGCCCGGTTGTTCGGGTCGATCTTGCTGTAGGTGGCGGAGGAGATCATGACGAGCGGCGCCCCGGCCTTGATCCCGGAGTCGAAGGCCGTGATGCTCGCGCTGTTGCTCGTCGTCACGCTGTCCACCACTCCGGCCGTGGTGTCGGTGTTGCCCCGTACGTAGCCGAGTCCCGGGAAGTGCTTCAGTGTGGGCAGCACCCCGGACTGGGTGGAGCCCTCGAGGAACGCGTCACTGTGCGGGGCGACCGTCGCGGCGGTGTGGCCGAACTCGCGGTCGAACCGGCCGATCGGGGCGTTGGCCGTGCCCAGGCTCTCCGGCACAACGTCCGCGACGGGGGCGAGATTCAGGTTCACGCCGGCCGCCTTGAGTTCCTTGGCCCAGACCGCGGCTTCACCGCGCAGCTTCGACGTGGTCCAGGTGCCCTGCGTCAGCGCGGTCGGGATGGTCGAGAACCCGGGGCCGGACAGCACCTGTACGTGTCCGCCCTCCTGGTCGGTCGAGACCAGCAGGCCCACCCGATGGCCCGCCGCGGTGTCCGCCTTCGCCTGAAGAGGGTCGACGACGGCCTTGGTCGCCTTCGTCCCGGCCGTGCTCCGGCCGGCCAGGAACACCGAGCCGACGTGGTACTGCTGCATGAGGGCGATCCGCTTGGCGTCGGGAGCGGACGGCGTGACCGATCCCTTGAAGAGCTGACCGACCCGCTGTGGACCCGTCATCGCCCTGAAGGTCGTGTCGGCGCACGTGTTCGCCGCGAACTTGGAGGACTTCCCGGACGGGTCGATGATGGCGGCCTGCGAGATCTGCACGCCTGCCACTCCTGCCAACGCCAGCGCCATGGCCAGCGCGGACGCGAGCCGTACACGACGCTTGACGGGGGAGCGGTGGGCCGGCGACTGGTGGGATGCCATGAATACTCCGACGGTGCCTGCTGCGGGCCGCCCGGACGTCGAGCGGATAGACAGATGCCATGATCAGGGTATCAACGTGAGGATGTGCCGCCAGTGGGCGGGAACGCAGGCGGCCTGCGCATGGCGGCCTCCTGTATCTTCCCGTGCGCGCGAGCGCCCGCCGAGGGGTGGGGGGAGGCGCCCCGTGGCCGAAGGGGGGGCTTGTACCAAGGGAGTTGCCCGGCCTCAGGGTCGGCGTGCGGGCCGTCGCAATCGCGAGCCGGACCAGGCTCGACGACGGAAGTCCCGGGGCGTCGCGGCCGGCCCGGAGCTGTGACCACGCGACGCAAAAACGAGTGGGCGGGATCGCGGTCGAACTGTTAGCTTTCCGTCGACCGCGGCACCGTCCCGAGGAGGTGAGACCCATGAACGCTGTATCCATGTGGGTGCTCCCTCTCTCGTCACGGTCGGGCGATTGACACAGGTGTCGCCGGGAGCGCCTCGCCAACAAGGCACTCCCGAAAGGCACCACGTATGCATCCTCCGCGGTTCACCGCCGAGTCGTCGTCGAACGGCGTGCGCGAGCGCGACTTCACCGTGGGCGACGTCCCCGGAGTCCTCTGGTCGCCTGCCGCCGGCACGGCCGAGCCCGCGCCCCTGATCCTCATGGCTCACGGCGGCGGCAACCACAAGAAGCACCCGGCGATGTCCGACCGCGCGCACCGCGTCGTGACCGGTTGTGGCTTCCACGCCGCCGTCATCGACGCGCCCGGTCACGGCGACCGGCCGCGAACGGCACACGACGAGGCGGAAATCGCCGAGTTGTTCAGGGCGAGGGCGGCCGGCGAGCCGGAAGGCCCGATCGTCGTGCGCTACAACGAACACCTGGCGCGACTCGCCGTGCCCGAGTACCAGGCAACTCTGGACGCTCTCCAGGAACTTCCGGAGATCGGCACCGACGGCCCCGTCGGCTTCTGGGGCATCAACATGGGCACCGCGATCGGGGTGCCGCTGGTGGCGGTCGAACCCAGGATCACGGCCGCCGTGTTCGGGCAGCACTGGCCCGATGTCCTGGCCGAGAAGGCGAGACAGATCACCGTCCCGATCGAGTTCGACCTGCAGTGGGACGACGAACACATCTCGCGCGAGGAGGGCCTCGCGCTGTTCGACGCCTTCGCCTCGAAGGAGAAGTCGCTGCACGTGAACGCGGGCAGGCACAAGGAGTTGCCCCGGTTCGAGGCCGACAGCGCGGTCCGCTTCTTCGCCCGGCACTTCGGCGGAGCGGACCAGCTACCGGTCTGACCCGACTTCAGCGGTCGCGGCGCCCGGCCGGCCCGGCGCCGCGACCGCGTACACACCCGGACGAACGCAGCGGCCGGCGGGGCCCCGGCCGCGAGAGATGCTCAGGGGGTATGCGGCTCATCGCCGAGATCCGCCACCGCAGCGCCGGCCGCGGGGAGTCTGCGGTACGCGGCCCGGGCGTTGGCGAGGCGGGCCAGCGTCGTCCCGATGAGGGCGGCGGACAGCAGACAGGCGAGCCAGAAGGTGTCGCGCTGCCCGATCCAGCTGAACGTGCCCGCCGGCGGAACGGCGAAGCCGTTGAGGAACAGCCAGCACATCAAGGCCGTTCCGGGGGCCGCGGTGAAGCTGGCGGGAAAGCCGAGGACGACGGCGAACAGGGACAGCGCGGTGAGCGCGAGGCCGGGACGGCCGGGTCCCACAGTGGTGTTGAGCAGGGCCACCAGAACCAACGCGCCGACGAAGGCAGTTGCCCATACCCGCGACGTGGACACGGGCCGGGGCACGGGACGGCTGCCGTTGCTGAGGGACACCCACTCGATCATGGGCCAGCTCTCCTTCCGGTCCGCGCCGGCGCCGAGGGAAGGGGAACGCCGGTGGGTTCGACTGCTGCGGTGTGAGGCCCCCGAGGACGAATTGTTCCACTGGCGTTCCCCGGGGGCCGCGGGGGTCGGCCCCGGTGCTCGGTATGGTGACACCCAGTGGTTCGTAAAGGAACAGTCAAATGAGACAGACGGACAGGAGGGCAGCTGTGGGGGCTGCACGCATGAGCAGTACGCCGTTGCCGGGGATCGGGGTCCGCTACGACCTGAGTACACGGGAGCAGCGACGCCTGTCGGTCGTCGCGCACAGGGACGGCTCGCGGACGTTGAGCGCGTACCGCGACGACGACCCGGATGCCTGCGCGCTGTCGGTGCGGCTCTCCTCCGGAGAGGCGGAGGTGCTCATCGGCGCGTTGATGCCCGCCCACCACAGCCCGAGTCTGCTGTCCACCACCGAGCTGGGACTGGTCGCGGAGCGGAGCGAACTGTCCGCCACCTCGCACTGGAACGGCCGCCTGCTCGGTGAGACGCGCATGCGCACCGAGACCGGTGTGTCGATCGTGGCGGTGCTGCGCCGGGCAGAGGCGATCCCCTCACCCGGGCCGGACTTCCGTCTGGCCGGCGGGGACACGCTGATCGTGATCGGCACGCGCGAGGGCGTCGAGGCTGCCACCGCGATACTCGGACGGGAGTGAGGCGCGATGCACTCCTCCGCCACCTTTCTGATCGAGTTCGGTGCGATCATCCTCGGCCTCGGACTGTTGGGCCGATTCGCCGGCCGCTTCCAGTTCTCGCCCATCCCCCTGTACCTGCTGGCCGGGTTGGCCTTCGGCCAGGGCGGCCTGCTGCCGCTCGGTACCAGTGAGGAGTTCGTGGCGATCGGCGCCGAGATCGGCGTGATCCTGCTGCTCCTCATGCTCGGCCTGGAGTACACGGCCAGCGATCTGGTGTCCAACCTCAAGACCCAGTACGCGGCCGGTCTGGCCGACGCGGCGCTCAACGCCCTGCCCGGCGCCGCGATGGCCTTGCTGCTGGGCTGGGGTCCGGTGGCGGCGGTGGTCCTGGCCGGGGTGACCTGGATCTCCTCCTCCGGGGTCATCGCCAAGGTTCTCGGCGATCTCGGTCGGCTGGGCAACCGGGAGACGCCTGTGATCCTCAGCATCCTGGTCCTGGAAGACCTGTCCATGGCCGTCTACCTGCCGATCGTCACCGCCCTGCTGGCCGGGACGACGCTGGCGGCCGGCAGCGTCACGCTGGCGATCGCCCTCGGCGTGGCCGGACTGGTGCTGCTGGTCGCGGTGCGCTACGGCCGGCACATCTCACGCTTCGTCTCCAGCGACGATCCCGAGAAACTGCTGCTGGTGGTCCTGGGACTGACACTGCTGGTCGCCGGACTCGCGCAGGAGCTCCAGGTGTCGGCCGCCGTAGGGGCCTTCCTGGTCGGTATCGCCCTGTCCGGCGAGGTGGCCGAGGGCGCGCACAACCTGCTGGCTCCGCTCCGGGATCTGTTCGCGGCCGTGTTCTTCGTGTTCTTCGGCCTGCACACCGACCCGTCGAGCATTCCCCCGGTGTTCCTGCCCGCGCTCGCCCTCGCCGCCGTCACCGCGGGGACGAAGATCGCCACCGGCTACTGGGCCGCGAAGCGCGCCGGCGTCTCGGTCAAGGGGCGATGGCGCGCCGGCGGCACGCTGGTGGCCCGCGGCGAGTTCTCCATCGTGATCGCCGGCCTCGCGGTCACCGCCGGGATCGAGCCTTCACTGGGACCGCTGGCCACGGCGTACGTGCTGATCCTGGTGATCCTCGGACCGCTCACCGCCCGCTACACCGAACCCGTGGCGCGCCTGGTGGGCCGCCTGCGCAAGCCCGCTCCCGCAGCCCCCGCCGCGCCGGACGCACCGGTCACGGAGCGGCAGGACGCGGTGGACGAGCAGGACACCGTCGGCCGCGTGTGACGAGGACGGATCGGCACACCGCGAGGAAGGCCGCGACGACCGGCATCCGACCGGCCGCCATGCGACCGGCCGGCGTTCAACTGCCGCTGGAGAGACGGGCCCTACGCGCTGGGCACGCGGGCCCGCGCATGCGCCGGCCGGTCACACGCTGTCGCTCGGAAGCGTGCTTCCCGCCTCTTTCCTGGTAGACGTGACCAGTACGGCGGGGGAGCGGCTCGGCGAAGAGAACGAGGAACGATGGCATCGCGGACACACAGCGTGGGCGTCCTTGTGTTCGACGGCATGAAGATGCTGGACCTGTCCGGGCCTGCGGAGGTCTTCACCGAAGCCAACCGGTACGGAGCCCGGTACCGGCTGAGCATCGTCTCGGTGGGCGGAGCGCCGGTGCGGTCCTCCATCGGCATGAGCGTGCCCGTCGACGGCGAGGCCTCGGCCGCGGAACCCTTCGACACACTGCTCGTGGTGGGAGGCGACCTGCTCCCGGCCGGTCCTGTCGACCCGGAGCTGAGCGCCACGGCCAAGGCCCTGGCGGACCGGGCCGAGCGGGTCGCGTCGGTCTGCACCGGCGCGTTCGTGCTGGGTGCGGCGGGGCTGCTGGAGGGCAAGCGGGCGACCACGCACTGGCAGCACACCGCGGCGCTGGCCCGTAGCTGTCCGCTGACGCGGGTGGAGCCGGACGCGATCTTCGTCAGGGACGGCAGCACCTACACCTCCGCGGGCGTCACCGCCGGCATCGACCTCGCTCTCGCCCTGGTGGAGCAGGACCACGGACCGGATCTGCCGAGGAAGATCGCGCGCTCGCTGGTGGTGTACATGCAGCGGGCCGGCGGACAGTCCCAGTTCTCCGCCTCGCTCCAGGGCCCGGCACCCCGAACTCCCGTGCTGCGGATGGTCCAGGACGCGGTCCAGGCCGATCCGACAGCCGACCACGGCCTGGAGTCCCTCGCCGCGCGGGTCCGGGTGAGCCCACGGCACCTCACCCGCATGTTCCGCGCCGAACTGGACACCACGCCCATGAAGTACGTGGAACTGATCCGGTTCGACAGAGCCAAGGCCCTGCTCGACGCCGGACACAACGCGACGGAGGCGGCGTCACTCTCCGGCTTCCCCAGTTACGAGAGCCTGCGGCGCGCCTTCGCACGTCACCTCGGGCTTTCCCCCACTCAGTACCGGCACCGTTTCGCCACCACGACACCGACCCCGCGGGCACGCACCGCCAGGTGAGCCGGCCGGTCGGGCCATGGCCGTTTCCGAGGGCTTGTCGGCCGTCTCGACACGGACGCGGAGGCCCCGTACGGCGGAAGCTGGGGACAGGACACCCACCCCGCCCAGGGAAGGCAGCCATGACCGAGTACATCGCCGACGTCGCGATCCCCGACAGCAAGCTCGCGCAGGACGCCACCGACCTCATCCGCGACACGACCCCGGCTCTGATCTTCCACCACTCCCGCCGGGTCTACCTGTTCGGCAGCCTCCAGGCGGCCGCCCTGGGGCTCAGCCCCGACCCGGAACTGCTGTACGTGGCGGCACTGTTCCACGACACGGGCCTGGTACCGCCCTACCGCAGCGACGATCAGCGCTTCGAGATGGACGGGGCCGACCAGGCGCGCGCGTTCCTGCTGGCCCACGGTCTGTCCGAGGGCGACGCGCACACCGTCTGGACGGCCATCGCCCTGCACACCACGCCGGAGGTGCCGTACAAGATGGCGCCCGAGATCGCGGCGACCACCGCGGGCGTCGAGACCGACGTACTGGGCCTGCGCCTGGCCAACATCACGCGAGCGCAGATCGACGCCGTCACGGCTGCCCATCCGAGGCCGGACTTCAAGCGGCAGATCCTCGAAGCGTTCACCGACGGCTTCAGGCATCGCCCCGACACCACCTTCGGCACGGTGAACGCGGACGTTCTCGAACACTTCGTCCCGGGCTTTCGGCGCACCGACTTCGTCGACGTCATCGAGAACTCCGCCTGGCCGGAGTGACCGCACCGCAGGACCGAGACGAAGCCCTTGGCGCATCACACGGAAAGACACGAACATTCATGACCGAGACCATTTCCGGAGTGGAAATTCCTCAGACGGCGGCCATCGCGGCTGCCACCGAATTCATTCGAGAGACCACGAATCCGCTCATCTTCCATCACTCCCGCCGCGTCTTCCTCTTCGGTTCCCTGCACGCGCTCAGGCTCGGCCTCCGGCCCGATCCCGAGCTGCTGTACGTGTCCGCCATGTTCCACGACGCCGGACTGCTGTCTCCGTACTCCGACAACGAGCAGCGCTTCGAGCTCGACGGCGCCGACCACGCCCGCAGGTTCCTGCTCGACCACGGGTTCCCGCAGAGCGCCGCCGAGGTGGCCTGGATGGCGATCGCCCTGCACACGACGCCGGGGATCCCCGGACGCCTGGGCGCGGAGATCGCTGCCACGAACTACGGTGTACTGACCGACGCCATCGGATGGGGCCTCGAAGAACTGGACGACGGTCAGGCCGAAGAAATCGTCGCCGCCCATCCGCGCGGAGAATTCAAGAGAGATTTCCTGCAGGAATTCGTCGACGGTCTACGGAATCGCCCGGACACCACATACGGGACCGTCAACGCGGACGTACTGGAACACTTCATCCCAGGATTTCGGCGTACCAGCATGGTCGAGCGCATCACGGACGCGCCCTGGCCGAGCTGACGCGAACGAAGGAGGCAACGACATGCAGGCCATCACGGCCGGGGACCGCGACGCCGGCGTCAGCGGGCTGACCCTGACGGACCTCCCCCATCCCCACGCGGCGGAGAACGACGTCATCGTGCGGGTCCACGCCGCCGGGTTCACCCGGGGAGAACTCGACTGGCCCGCGACGTGGACCGATCGTGCGGGCCACGACCGCACGCCGAGCGTGCCCGGCCACGAGGTCTCGGGAGTCGTGGCGGAACTCGGCTACGGAACCACCGGCCTTACGGTCGGCCAGCGGGTCTTCGGACTGACCGACTGGACGCGTGACGGCTCGCTCGCCGAGTACGTCGCTGTGGAGGCGCGCAATCTCGCCCCGCTGCCCGCGGACGTCAGCCACACGGTGGCGGCCGCGCTGCCGGTCTCGGGACTGACCGCCTGGCAGGGCCTCTTCGATCACGCGCAGATCAGGACCGGCCAGACCATCCTCATCCACGGCGCCGCGGGGGCGGTCGGATCGATGGCGGTACAGCTCGCCGGGGAAGCCGGAGCCCGGGTCATCGGAACCGGCCGGGCAGCCGACCGGGACACGGCTCTGGAACTCGGCGCGCATACGTTCCTGGACCTGGAGAACGACCGGCTGGAGGACGCGGGAGAGGTCGACGCGGTGTTCGACGTGATCGGTGGTGACATCCTCGACCGCTCGGCAGTGCTCGTGCGCGCCGGTGGCACGCTCGTCACGATCGCCCGGCCACCCACCGTTCGGCCCAAGGACGGTCGAGCGCTGTTCTTCGTCGTCGAACCCGACCGCGCGCGTCTGACGCTCCTCGTACAACGGATCAGCGACGGGCGCCTCGACGCCCGGGTCGCCGCGGTGCGCCCCCTCGCCGAGGCAGCCGCCGCCTTCGGACCCGGTCCCCGCGTCTCCGGCAGGACGATCATTCAGGTCGCCGAGAAGTGACGGCGGCCGGTCGCCACCCGGTCCCGCGAAGGCTCACCGCTCGACGGACGGGGCGGTGAGCGCCGGAGCGCCCGACGCGGGCCCGTCGCGAGCGATGATCTCTGTTCCATTCGTACGGGGCATTCAGGTGATTTCGGTGTGATCAAGGATTTCACCTTCCTTAGTATCGATTTCCGTGACAGACGGAAAGAGTTGTCGGCAACCGGACGAGCACACGACCGATGTGCTCGTCCTCGGAGCCGGGCCGGCCGGGCTCGTACTCGGCAACGTCCTTGTCGACCGGGGAATCGACTGCGTCGTCCTGGAGCGGGCCGAGCGCGCGCACGTGCAGACGCGGGCACGTGCCGGGTTCCTGGCCGCCAACACCGTGCGCATCCTGGAACGGCACGGTCTCGCCGACGGACTGCACCGGCGTGGACAGACCCACAGCACCTGCGAGTTCCGTACCGAGGACGGCCGGTTCCGGCTGGACTACAGCGGGCTCGGGCAGGGTGAGCGGCACACCGTCTACCCCCAACAGGATCTGGTGACGGACCTGTTGACGCGGTTCCTGGAACGCGGCGGACAGATCCGCTTCGACACGGAGGCCATCACCGTGCGCGGCGCCGACAGCGAGCGGCCCGAGGTGTCGGTGCGCGAGGCCGACGGGCGGCCCGGCCTCTGGCGGGCGCGGTACGTGGCCGGCTGCGACGGACGACACGGCGCAGCCCGGCGTTCACTGCCGGCCGGAACGGTTCGCCACCATCGCGATCACGGTGTGACCTGGCTGGGTCTCCTCGCCGAGGCGCCGCCCAGTCTCGACGCCGTCGGATACGCGGTGCACGAGCACGGGTTCGCCGGCCACATGGCCCGCACCAGCGAGGTCACCCGCTACTACCTCCAGTGGGAGCGCGGAACCCCCGCCGACGGCTGGTCCGAGGAGCGGATCTGGGACGAGCTGGAACTGCGGATGCGCGCGCGGGAGTACGGCCCACTGAGCCGCGGGCCCATCGTGCAGCGGGCCATCGTCGACCTGGAGTCCGACGTGCTCGAACCGCTGCGCCACGGCGCGCTGTTCCTCGTGGGCGACGCCGCCGGCCTGATCAGCCCCTCGGCCGCCAAGGGCGCCAATCTCGCCGTCCTCGAAGCGGCGGTCCTGGCGCCCGCCCTCATCGATGACCTCACCGTCGGGAACTCCGAGGGCCTCGACGCCTACTCGGCGCGGTGTCTGACACACATCTGGCGGGCGCAGGAGTTCTCCCACTGGATGATCGGCCTGCTGCACGGCCCCTCCGGCGCGGACGGCGAGTCCCGGTTCCACAACTCCCTGCGCCGCTCCCGCCTCACCTCGCTGCGCACCTCGCGCAGCCATCAGGACTGGTTCGCCGAGCACTACGTCGGCGTGTAGGCCGCAGCCCTCGATCTCCGCACCCGCGTACACCGGTACGCGCACAACCGAACCCCGGAATGAGGAACCTCCCGCAATGATCACGGCATTGCCGGGCGACACGTCCCGCCTGCGCGCGACGGTCGACTTCGTCAAGGAACAGGACACCGCCACCCTGCTCCCGCTCCTGCTGCCCGGGCTCGACGGCCCGGAGCTGCGGACCCTGGCCGAGCGCTGCGACTTCTCACACGCGGCACTCCTCGTCTTCCCGCCCGACGCGCCGGCGCTGAACACCCTGCTCGCCGACTGCGGGCTCGTCACGGACGCGCCGCCGCGGCCGAGCGTCGTCGTCCGCGAACGCCTGGCCAACCGGCACAAGCGGTCCGCGGCGCACCTCGACGTCGGGATTCTGCGACCCGCGGTGGAGTGCCGGGACGGGATGCGGCGCATGGTCGAGGTGTTCGCGCTGACCGTCCCCCCGGGTTCCGACCTCGACACCGTCGCGGCGCACGAGAGGGAGCACCAGCACGAGGCCCATGTCGCCTTCGAGGTCGAGGCACCCGACCCGTTGGTGCTGCGCGGCCTGTGCGCGACCTTCGCACGGTACGGCGCCGTCCCAGGAGGCGGAGGCTACAACCCCCACGAGAACGGCACGGTCTTCTATTTCACCGCGCCCGCCGAGGCCAAGGCCGGCTACCGGCGCGTGGAACTGTACGTCCCCGGCGACCACCGGGACATCCTCGCCGCCCACCTCGACGAACACCGCAAACGGCAGCCCGCCGAGGCACTGCTGCGCCTGCTGACCGGGGCGTGGACGACCCAGGCCCTGGCCACGTTCGCACGGCTGGAGGTGGCCGACGCGATGCACGAGGAGCGCGCCGTCGGCGTGACCGAACTGGCAGAGGACGTCGGAGCCCTCGCCCCCAACCTGACCACCCTGCTGCGCTACCTCACCATGCTCGGCGTGGTGAGCGAAAGCCGCGACGGCTTCCGGCTCACGGACACCGGCACGCTGCTGCGCGCGGACACCGAAGGGTCGATGCGGCCCCTGGCGCTGATGTACGGCGGACCGTTCTACGAGTCCTTCGCCGGCCTGGGGCACACCGTACGCACCGGACAGGTGGCCTTCGAAGAGCGGTTCGGCGAGA
Organism: Streptomyces sp. NPDC005302; assembly: GCF_040607345.1. Lineage (NCBI taxonomy): Bacteria > Bacillati > Actinomycetota > Actinomycetes > Kitasatosporales > Streptomycetaceae > Streptomyces > Streptomyces sp. NPDC005302. The sequence goes on along the minus strand of NZ_JBEXGN010000017.1, from coordinate 82,748 downwards.
ACCACTTCGACCACTTCGCCCGCGATCCCGAACTCGCCGAACTCTTCGACCGGTCGATGGCCGCCGGTTCACGGATGTTCGACCCGCTGCCCGCTCACCCCGTACTCACCGCGGCCCCCGAAGGGGCCACCGTGGTCGACATCGCCGGCGGCAACGGCGAGCTGCTCGGCCGAATCCTTTCCGCACACCCCCGTCTGCACGGCCTCCTGCTGGAACGGCCGCACACCGTCGAGACCGCCCGCGGCCTCCTCGGCGCGGCAGGCCATGCGACACGGTGCACCTTCCGAGCGGGCGACTTCGCGGACGTCCCCGCGGGCGGCGACGTCTACGTCCTGTCCCGCGTCCTGCACGACTGGGACGACGACCGCTGCCTCGACATCCTGCGCCACTGCGCCCGCGCGATGCCCGACACCGCTGATCTGCTCGTCGTCGAACGCGTCCTGCCCACCGACGGATCGGCCTCGCTGGCCACGGCCTGGGACCTGCACATGATGTGCAACGTCGGCGGCCGCGAACGACGCGCCGACCACTACGCCCAGCTGTTCGCCGACGCGGGCCTCACCCTGGTGGGCCAGGCGCCCCTGCCCCTGGACGGCAGCGTGCTGCACGCCCGCAGAACCGGTACGGCGAACACCGCGTCCAGGCCCTAGGAATCCCCGACACATGGCACGCCCACCGACGGCCGACGAGCCTGCCGGTGGTCGTGCTCCATGGCCAAGGCAGTAGCAAATCGGCTTTCAGCAAGGCGTGTTGAGCACGAGAGCAGGCCCCTTTGAGTACGCGTACTCAGGGCACGAGAGGTCTCAGGCGGCGAGGGTGGGCGCATACCAAGAGACTGGAGACCACCGTGAACGTGACCCGGACGAACCGAACCGCCACCGCTTTCCGCGCCGGAAGGATGTCCGTCGCCGCCGCCCTCGCGTGCGTGGCCGCGGCCACGGTCCTCACCGGATGCGCCGGCCTCGGGTACCAGGAGAACATCTGCGGCAACGGCGAATACCCCGCCTTGTCGGTGGGCGGCACCGGATCGGCCTGCTTCTCGGACAAGGAGGAGCCTTCGGCGGGCTACGCGCGGTATCCGGCGGGCAAGGTGCCGCGGCAGGTCGACGACAAGTGGGACGTGTACTGGCGTACCCACACCCTCGACAAGGACGGAAAGATCATCGCTGCCCCGGACGCGGGCTGAACCGCAAAACCCGTATCGCTACCGGCGGACCCGCGACGAGGGCTGCCGAGCGTGATGCCCCGCGTCCTACGGTGTGCCGAGCGGGATCCGAACGGTGAGCAGGGCGACGTCGTCGTCGTTGTCGGTCGGACGGGTGCGTTCGAGCAGCTGGTCGGTGAAGGAGTGCAGGGGCCGGTGGGAGAGCGCTGCCGCGTTCCGTCGCAGGCGTTCCAGGCCGGTGTCCAGAAGCTCTCGGCGGGTCTCGATGAGTCCGTCCGTGTAGAAGACGAGCGTCGATCCCGGCGGCAGCGTCGCCTGGGCGTCGTGGCGCGGCCGGTCGGTACCGGTGCCGAGGAGCAGTCCGTTGCCCTCGTGGAGGTAGCGGGTCACTCCGTCGTGGTCGACGAGCAGGGGTGGCGGGTGGCCCGCGCTGGTCCAGCGCAGGATCCAGCGGCCGGAGGCGTCGCAGCCGAGACGGGCCAGGATGAGGGTGGCCATGCGGACATCGGTGATCTGCCTCATCGCCTGGTCGAGGTGCTGCACGGTGCGGTGCGGGGGGTTGTCCTGCGACCAGGTGTAGGCACGGAGCATGTTGCGTAGTTGTGCCATGCCCGCGGCCGCGTCCAGGTCGTGGCCGACCACGTCACCGATGACCAGGGCCGTGTCCCCGGCGGGCAGGGTGAAGGCGTCGTACCAGTCGCCGCCGACGTGCGAGGCGTCCGGGGCGGGCAGATAGCGGGTGGTCATCTCCACTCCCGACACCTGCGGGAGCTGGGGCAGCAGATAGCGCTGCATGGTGGCGGCGATCTGACGCTGACGCTGATAGTGGCGCGCGTTCTCCAGAGCGATACCGATCCGGCGCGCTATGTCCTCCACGAGGGCCAGGTCGCCCGTGGTGAACGCCTCGTCGCGACGGGTGCGCCCCAGGGTGAGGGCACCGACGACCTCGTGGGGGCCGCGGATGGGAGCGATGGCCGCCGTCTGGATCCCGGTCGCGTCGAACAGCTTGCGCTGTTCCACCGCGATCCCGGTATCGGGTGGCCCGTCGTAGGTCTCGGGGCTCGCGAGAGCCGATGCCGCCCCTCGCAGGGCCTTGGACAGGGGCATGGGGGAGGAGGCGGGAATCGGAGGCATGGGGCCCTGCAGATCCTCGCGGATCCGCAGCACGGAGTCCTGTGCCTGGACGACCAGAGATCGCGTGACCTCGTCGCCTTCGGCGATCAGGTCGATGACGGCCCAGTCCGCGAGCCGCGGCAGCATCAGTTCCACCACTCGGCGCAGGGCCCCGTGCACGTCGACGTTGGAGATCAACTGAGCGGTCGTGTCGGCCAGCAGGGCCAGACGCTCACCCTCCGACAGGGCGCGCGGCGACGCCGTGGGCCGGGCCACGTCCGGCTCGGGTGCCTCAGCGGGCTGGAAGGCCACGAGGGCGACCACGCCCTGCTCGTCGGCTTCGCAGGGCAGGGAGAACCATTGTCCTGGCAGAAGGGTCCCGTCGCCGCGGGGGTACCAGTTGCGCCCGGTCCGAATCCCCTGCTCAGCCGCCTGTCGACCTCCGCCGCTCTCCCTCGGGACCGGACGCCCGTGTGCGTCGCGGTGCAGCAGTTCGTGGGCATCGTGCCCGATGACGTCGTCGGCGCCAAGGATGAGGAGGTCGAGAGCGCGCGCGTTGACCCAGACGATCCGCCCCGAGTCGGCGACGGCGTAGACACCCGCACTGACGTGCCCGAGAGCGGCGGTCATGCTCAGCTGATCAACGACCGTCATCGGTGCGGTTGAGCGGTCCGTCATCATGGCTCCTCGCATGACAGGGGGTTTGCCCGCCCATCCGGTCGAGTCCCGGAATGGTCCTTGGCAGGCAGCGGGGTCAGGAGAAACCGCTCCGTGGCCGCCCCGACTCTCGTACCTCCCGACCACGTCGGAAGGGGCGAACAGTGCACGGGCTGCCGGAACGGATTCCCTGAGGAGGCTGCTCTTGTCCGAACCGCCGATCGACTTCGGCCCGAGAGCCGAAGCGCTCCTTTTCTAGCACGCGCTTACGGACTGGACGTGCCCGCAAACGAGCAAGTTGTGTCAGGGCCCAAGCCATGGCTCAGGTTCTGGCCGCGGGGGGAGCGGGGCGCCACCCCCCGCCTCCGTGCCCGCCCCTTCCTTAGACATCGTTTCTGATGGCTGTATCGCTCGTTGATTTGGCGTGATGAGTCTTGCCGAGCGTCTGGTGTCGGATGAGCTGTGGGAGGCGTTTCGACGGGTGGTGCCGCCGACGGAGGTGATACGTCCACAGGGCGGCGGCAAGCGTCGGGCCGGTGATCGTGAGGTGCTGACTGCGATCGTGTTCGTGGCTACGTCGGGGTGCACGTGGCGGCAGTTGCCGCCGGTCTTCGGCCCGTGCTGGCAGACGGTGTACCGGCGGTTCGCCCAGTGGAGCCGGAGGCGGGTCTGGGCCCGGCTCCACCGCGTTGTGCTTGATGAACTGGGTGCCCGCGGGGACCTGGACTGGTCACGCTGCGCGATCAACTCTGTCAGCGTGCGGGCGGCAAAGGGGGGCTACTGACCGGACCGAATCCGACTGACCGCGGCAAGTTGGGATCGAAGATCCACCTGATCACCGACCGGAACGGCCTTCCGTTGTCGCTTGGCATCTCGGGCGCCAACCTCCATGACAGCCAGGGCCTGGAGCCGCTGATCCGTGGCATTCCACCCATGCGCTCACGGCGCGGACCGCGTCGCCGCAAGGCGACCAAGCTCCACGGCGACAAGGGTTACGACTACGACCACCTGCGACGACGGCTCCGCAAGCGCGGCATCACACCCAGCATCGCCCGCAAAGGCGTCGAATCCTCGCACCGGCTGGGCCGACACCGCTGGTTTGTCGAACGCACCGTGTTCTGGCTGGCAGGGTGCCGACGCCTGCACCGCCGCTACGAACGCAAGCCTGAGCACTTCCTCGCTTTCGCGGGCATCGCCGCCACGCTCATCTGCCATCGCCGCCTCGTTCCTTCGTGAACCCGAGGCGGTTACCGCCGGCTGACTAGGCTGTGCCTGTGACCAGGAGAGAGATGGCCCGGTGAGCCAGTACTACGAGATGGCCGAGCAGACCCTGTGGAACCCGTCCAACGGCGCCTCTCGGCTGTTCCTGCGCCAAGTAGCCCTCTACGAAGCCGAACTGGGCCTGGTCTCCGGCATCGGACCGATGGAAGCCGACGAGTGCCAGATCGACCCCGCCGACTTCAAAGCATTCGTCGATGCCCTGCTGGTGCGGCACCGCGAGATCAACCACGCCGTCATGATCACCCTATCCGAGGGATTCGTCGCCACTGTGCTGGTCCTCGCAGAGAGGGCCGGCATCGCGGTGGACTGGAACTCGACCCCGAACCATCCACCTTCTGATCATGAGGCGTGGTCAGCCAACCTGCGCGGGAAGTCACACGATCTGGACCGATTCATGACTCGCTGAGCCGCGTCTGCCGGGCTCATGGAGCAAGCCATCAGAAACGACGTCTAAGGACGGACCGAGCCGGTGTCAGAGGGTCGTGACACGATCACCGGCATGGCATACGTCGACGAACGCAACGTGACCGGGCTGGCCGGGGAGCACGGTGTTCCCACGGACGTGGCAGGGGAGTTGGCGGGACTGCTGCGACCGTGTGTCCTGCTGGTGAGGCGGGCTGATCTGCCCGAGTCCGGCCGGGAGGATCTCCGTCCGGCGGGAAGGACCGGTGGGCATCCTCCCCTGCCGGAGGGTGACGAAGGGAGCCGACAGGCGGATCCCTTCGTGCTCGTCGTCGACTGCGCGGCCCTGCCCCGCGACCACCTCGACATCGAACTTCCACCGGACGGGCAACTGTTGTTCTTCACCACGTTCGAGTACGAGCCGGAGGACTCCGCCGTTCTTCACGTGCCGGCCGGTGTCCCGACCGCCGCACCCCGGCAGCGTGAAGACGCGGAGGGTTCGAAGACTCCTCCCTACGAACCGCACCTGCTGTACCCCATGCCGGGGCTGACCATCGACCACGACTGGCACAGATCTCCGCTGGTGCAGGCATTCCTGAACGACGGCGACGGCGACGGCGACGCCGACGACGACGGTCAGCACGCGGAGGCGTTGGACCGTTTTGTCGAGGCTCTGGTGAACAGGGTCCACGGCGGAACCGCCCCTCACTCCGTCGCGCAGGTCGGCGGATTCTCCGACCAGTGGCAGGTGCCGCCCGACCAGGACGGCACGGTGCTCCTCGCCCAGATATCCGGGAACGGCGTCGACCACGGCCTGTTCACTTTGAACCTGATCGTGGGTACCCGCCAGGACATCGCCGCCGGCCGCTGGGAGAACCTTCACTTCGAGCAGCAGTGCTGAGGTGCTCGGCGCCGTCGGCCTTCACCCTGCCGTCGTTGGAGGGTTCGACCCCGACCACACAGGGGTAACGGGGGGCAGTCCAGGTCGCGGGCGGCGGAGCATCGCTGTCACGAGTCTTTTCCGGAGTCCTCCGGCACCTTTTCGGCCGCAATCTGGGCCCGTTCTTCCTTGATCTCGCGACCGAGGAAATAGTTGAGCGCTGTTCGAATTGCCGCGATCGCGGCGAGCTGGCCGATCTCGCGAAAGGTCGGGGAGATGGCCGTCCGCAAAATATCGGACGCGAGCTGGAACTCCAGACCCAGGAGCAGGAAGCGCCCCAGAGTGAGACGCACGGAGACAAAGATCTCGGGGCGCCGTTCGCGCAGCCCCACCGTGATGAGGCGGGTGAAAGCGACGACCGCGCCGACGAAGATGATGATGGCACCGGCCGCCTCCACCAGGCGCACCAACAAATCGACTCCGGTACGCAGGTCGGACTCGGGCAGCAGGTCACCGATGCTGAAGATCACGGCTATCGACTCGTCCTCCCTGGTTCCTTTTCCAGGCTAGGCGCTCACTCTCTGACGTGCCCCGGCATGAACGGAGGACTGTGGAGCACCTTGACATCGACCCATCGCTTTGCGACAGCAAAATAACGGTCGGGCGGGTGCTCACACAACGGAGAAGTCCGCGAGAGCGACCCCTGATGCCGGCGGGTCGGACGGTGCGGCAGCGGGATCTCTCCTACTGGCGGCGAAGAGCCGGATGGGTGACCAGGTGCACGGCCCCGCTGTGGGATTCCCGGCGGCGTCGCCTCAGCGGGCCATGTCGAAGGACACCGTCTTCGCGGCCCGGGCTTCGAGCACCGCCCGCCCGTGCTCCGTCGTCGCGAACCGGTCCAGCATGGCCCGCAGCTCGAGGGCCGTTACGTTCGCGCCGAACGGTTCCGCGCCCGGTTGCAGTCGTACGCCCTCGACGAGTGGGCCGGCGTCCACGGGGTCGAAGCCGAGGGCGTTCACCAGGTGTGCGACGGTGGTCAGGTCGTGTGCGTCGTCGCCGGCGAGGGCTATCGCCTTGCGCCCGGGCAGCCCGGCCGGCAGGGCACCGTCCTCGAGGTCGTGGTAGCCCATGTGGTTGAACGCCTTGACCACGCGTGACTCGGGGAGGAAAGCCTGGACGATCTCGCTCGTGGAGACGGCAGGGTCGGCGAAGTCCTGCCGCAGACCATCGACTTCCCACCAGTAGTTCATCGCGTCGACGACCAGCTTTCCCCGCAGGGCTCCGACAGGCAGACGGCGATACTTCCCGAGCGGGAGCGCCAGGACCACGACGTCCGCTCCGGCCGCCGCCTCCTCCGCGGTGACAGCGACCGCACCGGGGGCGAGCACCTCGACGGTGAGAGCGATGTTCTCGACCGCGCCCGAGCCTGCGATCAGCACGTGGTAGTCGGCGGCGAGTGCCAGCCGGGCCAGTACGGTCCCTACTTTTCCGGCGCCCAGAATGCCGATCGTGGGCGCGTTCTCGATGCTCATGGTTTCTCCCTCTCCTTCGGTCAGTCGGCCAGGATGTCGCGGACCATGGGAACCACCTTCGTGCCGTACAGCTCCACGGCGCGCAGCCGGGCACTGATCGGCTGCGTCCCCGCGGTGTAGATGAGGTCGAAGCGGCCCACGCCGAGATCACCCACGGCGCGCGCGATCTTGCGCGCTACCGTCTCGGGCGACCCGATGTATAGGGAGCCGTGCTCGATCTCGGCGTCGAACTCCTCGCGGCGTATCGGTGGCCAGCCGCGTAGCGCGCCGATCCGGTCGCGGATGGTCCGGTAGCTGGGCCAGTACACCTCGCGGGCCTCTTCGTCGGTGTCGGCCACGAATCCCGGCGAGTGCATCCCCACGGGGTGTGCGGTGGTGCCGAACTGTGCCGTGGCCCGCTGGTAGAGGTCGATGTAGGGCGCGAAGCGCGCGGGGGAGCCGCCGATGACGGCGAGCATCAGGGGAAGGCCGTAGCGGGCGGTCCGGACGACCGACGGCGGCGACCCGCCGACGCCCACCCAGGTGGGCAGGTGACCGGATTCGGTGGGAGGGAAGACCTCGGCCTCGTCGAGGGGGGCCCGGACGCTGCCCTTCCACGTGATGGGCTTCTCGTCGAGCAGACGCACGAAGAGCTCGATCTTCTCTTCGAACAACTTGTCGTAGTCGCTGAGGTCGTAGCCGAAGAGGGGGAACGACTCCGTGAAGGACCCTCGCCCGAGGATCACCTCGGCTCGACCGTTGGAGAGGGCGTCGACGGTCGCGAAGCGCTGGAAGACCCGGACCGGGTCGTCGGAGCTGAGGACCGTCACGCCGGAGGACAGCCGCAGGCGCTTGGTGCGTGTGGCGATGCCGGCGAGCACGGTTTCCGGCGTGGAGACCGAGTACTCGGGGCGATGGTGCTCGCCCACCGCGAGGACGTCGATGCCGATGTCGTCGGCGAGAACGGCCTCGTCGACGAGTTGACGGATTGCCCTGGCATGGGAGACCCGCGTACCGGAGTCGTCCACCGGCACGTCGCCGAACGTGTCGAGGCCGAAGTCGAGATCAGACATGGCGGGACTCCTTCGTGAGCAACTCCCGCACGCGGGGCGCGACTTCGCGGCCCAGCAGTTCGATGCTGCGGGCGCGGGCCTCGCGAGGGAGGTGCATGATGTCGTACTTGAGGTCGAAGCGGCTCAGGCTCAGGTCGCGGGCGGCCGTGGCGATCTTGCGGGCGACGGTGTCCGGAGAGCCCACGTAGAGCGCGCCGTGGTCGATCTCGTCGAGGTAGACGTCCCAGGTCGGCGGGTAGAAACCGCGTTCCCGCGCGAGGTCGGTCACCACCGGCTTCCAGTACGTCCACCAGGTCTCGGCGGCTTCCTCGTCGGTGTCCGCCACGAAGCCCAGGGAGTGCTGGCCGATCGGCTGGGGCCCGTGTCCGGCCTGTTGGAGGGCGCGCCGGTAGAGATCGACATGGCGGGCGAAGCGCTCCGGGCGCCCGCCGATGATGGCCAGCATCAGGGGGAGGCCGTAACGGGCCGCCCTGAGTACGGAGTTGGGGCTGCCTCCCACGCCGATCCAGGTGGGGATTCCGCCCGGGCGCATCCGGGGACGCAGCCGCTGCTCGGACAGCGGTGCGCGAAAGGCACCGGACCAGGTCACCGAGTCCTCCCGCTGGAGCCGCATGAGGAGTTCGAGCTTTTCCTCGAAGAGCTCTTCGTAGTCGCTCATGTCATAGCCGAACAGCGGGAACGAGTCCGTCGCCGAGGCGCGTCCCACGACGAGCTGGGCGCGGCCGTTCGAGACCGCGTCGAGCGTGGAGAAGTCGTGGTACAGCCGCACGGGGTCGTTGGTGCTCAGCACGGTCACCGACGTCCCGAGACGGATGCGCTCGGTCGCGGTGGCGATGGCGGCGAGCAGCACTGGAGCAGCGGTGTCGACGTGACCGGGGCGGTAGTGCTCGCCGATGCTGAAGACATCCAGCCCCACGGCCTCGGCATGCCGAGCCTCCTCGACGAGCAGCCGAGCGGTCTCGGCATCGTCGAGGACGCGGTCGGCGTCCGTCGCGACCTCCCCGAACGAGTTCAGGCCGAATGCGAATGGCATGGCCGACATGGCGTCCTCCTCCGATGGTTCCCGGAGCGGGCCACCTGAAAGATGCGGGAGTATGATTTGCTTGATGCGGCAAGTATTACTCGACATGGTTGACACGTCAAACAAAAGGGGTCACCGGTGAGCGAACGGCGCAGCCTGTATCCCGATGCCGAGGAGCTACGGGTCTGGCGCGACTTCGTCGAAACCGCGCAGGCGCTCCATGACGAGCTGGCGGCCCGGTTGCAGCAGGACTCGGCCCTGTCGCCGGGCGACTACGCGGTACTGCTGGCGCTCAGTGAAGCCGCCGGTCGCACGCTGCGGTCATCGGAGCTGGCCGGCGCCGTTGGGTGGGAACGAAGCAGGTTGTCGCATCACCTGGGGCGGATGGAGCGCCGCGGGCTGATTCGCCGGGACCCATGTGTGACCGACAGCAGGGGCGCGGAGGTGGTGCTCACCGCCGAAGGCGCCCACGCTTTCCGGGCGGCCCTGCTGCCGCATCTGCGCGCCATCCGCGAGGTGTTCGTCGACTCGCTGAGTCCCGAGCGGATCGCGGCCGTCGGCGATGCGATGGCGGCGCTGCGCACCGCGAGGGGAATCCACCGGCACTGACAGGGAACGGGTCCGGCCGCGCCCGCAACGCAGTCGGGCGTGTGCCCCGGTCCCACCCGGGCGACGTGGTGACGTGGACGAACTCGAAACCGCCTCGGCGGCGGGTTCGATCGCCGCCCCGACCCTTCAGGCGGAGGCAGGTGTGGACTCCTTCTTGCGGGCGCGGTAGGCGGCCGCCTTGATCTTGTTGCCGCAGGACTCCATGCCGCACCACTGCCGGCGCATCCCCCGCGACCGGTCGATGTACGTGCGGGTGCACTCGCGGTTTCCGCACTCCTTGAGCAGCGGTACGTCCGGCCCGCTCAGCAGCTCGATCGCGAGCCTCGCCACCATGGACAGGGCCTCGTCCGGTGTCGCCGCGGTCCAGCGCCCGGAGGGGGTGAGCTGGGGCACCCCCGGCGATCTCCGCGCGGCGCTGTTGACCACGGCGAGGGCCCCGTGCCCGAAGTCCTCGCCGAGGCGACGCGCCGTCACCAACTCGTAGATCGCCTCACGCGCGGCCTTCGCCTGCTCCACGTCATCGCTCCGACAAGGCGAGACGGCGTCCACGATGCCGGATTCCGTGTACCAGGCGTCCAGTCTGTCCGGCGTGGCGAACATCTCGAACCGGACCGAGCGCCGGGCGCGCAGGGTCGCGGCGAAGTCGAGGGCCGGAGTCCCGCAGACGAAGACGTGGTCGAGATTCACGTCACTAGTCTGACAGGTGACTCTGGTGGCTGCCAAGGCATGCCTGTGGAGGCCGACGCGCGGGGACGCGCATCGGCCTCGCGGCTCACATCCGGTCAGCCGGCGGCCGGCCGTCCCGGTCGGTCAGGCGGTGCGCAGGGGGGCGAGGGCGTCGGCCCACGCCACGACCTGGTCCAGGGTGGTGGCGAGTGTGTCCCGCTGGATGTCGGCCGGCGTGAAGGTGGAGAAGTTCTCGAAGTCGGTGAACAGCGAGAGGGCCACCTGGGAGCGGACGTCGGCCAGCTGAAGCTCGCCCGCTATGCCGCGCAGGTGCTCCACGGCGCGGGTGCCGCCGACGCCGCCGTAGCTGACGAACCCGACGGACTTGTTGTTCCACTCGGCGTAGAGGAAGTCGATGGCGTTCTTCAGGGCGCCCGGCACCGTGCGGTTGTACTCGGGGGTGACGATGACGTACCCGTCGAAGGACGCGATCTTCTCGGCCCATGCCTGGGTGTGGGGCTGGGTGTAGTTGCCCATCGACGGCGGGTAGGCCTCGTCGAGAAGCGGCAGCTTGTAGTCCAGCAGGTCGACGAGCTCGAACTCGGCGTCGGAGCGCTCGGCGGCGACCTCGTGCACCCAGCGGGCGACGGCCTCGGCGTTACGGCCCGGCCGGGTGCTGCCGATGATGATTCCGATCTTGGTCACGGGAAGACCCTTTCGTGGAGCCGGCAGCGGCACATGGACACGCCGCGCGGTAAGTACTTGCTCAGCGAAGTATGCAGAGGAGTGATTGACGAGTCAAGTAAATGAGTGCGGCTGTGTCACATCGCATGGCAGGGGGAGCCCTCAGTCGTGCGGTTCCGGGTTCGTCGAGCTGGCCGCAAAGGGCCACCGGTCGCTCGTCGCGGGCTGCCGCCGCGAATACGGCCTGACCGGTTCGCGTACGCATCACCGGCCAAGCAGGTGAGGTTCTCTCATCCCTGTCCACCGCTTCGGGAGAGCAGGAGAGCGGGAGGGCCGGAGAGCGGGAGGGTCGGAGAGCGGGAGAGCGGGAGAAGCCTTGTCGTCCATCGGGCCAAGGGGCCCGCGGGGCCCGCGTTCCGTCCGTCCGGACAACGCCCCGTGGCTGGAGCCAAGTTGCCTACTGCGGCGCGATGCGCTGCAGCACCTCCGTGGCGGCGGCGATGTCGCAACCGTCGAGGTGTGAGAAGACGTGGCGTCGCACACTCGCGAGGTTGGTGGGCCACGCGGCCTTCAACTGCGTCCAGCCGGCCTCGGTGAGGGCGGCGAGCCAGGACCTGCCGTCGTCGGGGGACTTCTCGCGCGCGACCAGGGACCGGGCCTGCAGCCGGTTCACCACCCTCGTCATGCCACTCAGCGACATGCCGCACGTGTTGGCGAGTTCGCTCATCCGCAGCTGGTTGTGCGGGGCCTCCGAGAGATGCACCAGGACGAGGTACTCGGTGCTCGAAATGGGGTGCTCGTCCAGCATGTCGGCATCGACGACCCGGGGAAGCAGAGCCATCACTCGGCCCAGGGCCCGCAGGAACGCCTCCTCGTCGCGGTCGAGGGGTTCGATATGCATCACGTCTGGCATGGCCACAGTCTAAATCGCTCGTGCGAGGCCCCCGCCCGGCGCCCGTGATACGGCGAGGGGCCCGGCCGGGTGGGTTCCGGCCGGGCCCCTCGCTTCACCGCCTCGGCGGTCGGTCAGTTCCCGTCCTCCCAGTGGTGGGACACCGGGGTCGCCGTGACGTCGTTCGCGTAGACGAGGACGACACGGTGGTTGTACTGGATGGTGTACATCTTCTTGCCGCCGAGGACGACGGTCCCGCTGCTCTTGAAGTAGTCGTCGGTGACGGCCGGAGGCCGGGTCGCGACGTACGCCTGGTCGGCCGGGACGGTGTACATGCTGAGCGCGGACTGCGTCGACGGGCTCAGGCCGGCCGGGTACTCGGAGGCGTCCGGATAGCTCTGCCCGTACACGGCAACCGAGGTGGAGCCCGCGGGACGGATCAACTGCACGCCATAGGTGATCTTGGCGTTCTTGCCGTCCGGGTTGTAGAACCACACCTGGGCACCGCTGAACCAGACCGAGGTCCAGTCGCCCCGCACATCGGCGACGACGAACTGCTGCCCGGACTGGGCGGTGCTGCCCCAGTCGCTGATGCGGTTCGTGCCGTCGCCGCTCCCGTGGATCGCCTGGTCGCCGAAGAGCGGCGCGGTCGCGTCCGGGGCTTTGCGGAGATAGACGAAGTTCGACGCCTGCTGCTTGTCCGTGCAAGGGGCCGAGGGGTCCAGCGGATCGTCACCCGGGCAGACCCGCACGGTCTGGACGTTGTCGGCGAACGTCGGATCGACGGTCACGACCTGGCCCGTCTCGGGGACGCGGTGCGCGCCACTGTACGGGTGGCCGAGCTGCGTCATGAAGTGGTCCCAGTCCCAGGCGTTGCCCGGGTCCCAGTGCATGCCGGACACGTAGGCGTCGGCCGGACCGGCAACGTTGTCATGGCCGATGATGTGCTGCCGGTCCAGCGGGATGTCGAACCGCGCCGCCAGGTACGTGACCAGAGCGGCCGTGGACTCGTACTGGGCCTCGGTGTACCAGGTGGCGCCGTTCGCGGCGTACCCCTCGTGCTCGATGCCGAGAGAGTGCATGTTCGTGGAGTAGTTGCCCGCGTGGAAGGCGATGTCCTTGGTGGGGACCATCTGGGTCACGGCGCCGACGGACGACCGCATCACGTAGTGCGTCGCGGCGTTCTTCGTCGGGGAGGCCAGGTCCTTCACCCCGGCGTCGTAGGTCGACTCCAGGTCGTGGATGACGATGGTGTCGATCCGGATGCCGTTCGCGGGCCGGTTGGACACCTGGAGACCCACCGGGGAGCCGGGCACGAAGGTGCACACCACGCTCGGCGGGCACTCGGTGTCCGCCGTGTCGGCCGCCTTCAGGTGCAGACGGTCCACCTGTGCGGCCGAGGGGCGAACCGAGGGAGCGGCGCCGAGGTGGACACGCTGCCCATCCTGCGTCACGCGGGAGGCGCCCTTACGGAGCGTGCCGAAGACGCGGTCCGCGAAGACCACCGCGCTCTGTCGCTGCGTCGACTGGCTGTAACGGGCCACGGCGCCGTACCACTTGGTGGGGTCAGCGGGCGTGCCGCCGGCCACCGACTTCTCGTACGACGCGAGGAGGGCCGCGCCGCCACGGATGTTCGCCGCGGAGTCCGTGCGCAGGGCGTCCGGGGACAGTCCGGTCAGCTTCGCGGCGGCCTGCAGGGTGTGCAGAGCGGGCTTCGCGGCCAGGGCGGAAAGCTCCTTGCGACCGGCGGCGCCCGCGTCACCGCCGGCCATCATGGCAGGGGTCACGTCGGTGAGGTGCATGGGTCCAAAGCCACCGTCGGTGCTGTGCCGCGCGCCGTGGGAGTCCCATGCCGACTCCTGGTAGGCGACGCCGAGCAGAACGTCGACGGGGACGTCGTACTCCGCGGCGGCGGAGGCGAAGTCCTGCTGCCGACTGGTACCGGCGGAGTCGTCCGGGCTGTCGGCGAACGCGGTGAACTGCAGTGTGGCCAGGCCGCTTGCGGCCAGCGCGCCGGCCGCCATCAGGACGGGGAGCCGCAGCCGTCTGTTCCTCTTGTGCAAGACGAAGATCCTTACGTGGGGTTCCAGTGACAGGTCACTGGGAGAGCCGCAGCCGGATTGCCGAACGGTACGGCCGACAGGCCGAGTTGATCGATGCGAGGCCCGAGTGGCAGACCCGTCCGACTCGCTGAGGGGGTCGGGCAATGACCGGCCCGGTGTGTCCCCGCACCTCGCCTTAGCAGGCGCGGCGTTCCGCATTCGGCCTCCGGATTCACAGGTACCTTAAGCGAATCGGTCGGCACGGTCACACCCGCCCCGTGGTTCTGCCGGGGTAATGGGAGCCAACTGGCGGGCCCGTCCGCCATGGCACCGGGCAACTGGTCAAATCGCCCCGGAAGCACAGCAGATGTGGACCTGTCCGGCGTCTCCACTGATCTCCACCGGTCAGCGCCGGCGACGAGATGACGGGCGCCGGCCACGGCCGGTGACCACGATTTCGGCAACGACCAGGTGACTCGGGCCGCCAGTGAACAAGGCGCTGCTCAAGCGCTCGGCGCAGACCGTGGAGATCATGGAGATCGTCGAACTCGCCTCCTTCCCAGCCCGAGCGATCGGGCGTCGTGCATCACGGGTGCCGACTTCGCCGTGGGCGGCGCTGCAAGCTCCTGGCGATCCGGCGTGCGTCACCGTCTTGACAGGTGACGCGCCAGGGGACAGCCTTGTGGCTGTCCGGGACACCGAAGTGTTCGGGTCGTCGGCCGAACCGTGCGGCAGCAGGGGAGAGGGAGTCATCGTGGACACTGAGGGCGCAATGGATGCGGCGGCGGCGCGGCAGGCTCGATTCGGCAAGCTCCCTGAGCGCGTCGGCTTCGACCGGATGGTCCAGGAGCAGGCGGCGAACGGCCCGAGTGTCGCCTCCTACAACCCTGAGGCTTCCTGGAACCAGTTCTCCTGTCTCGCCCTGGACCTTGGTCTGTGACCTGAGCCAGCCAAGACCCTGATCAGGACGGTGCGATCCGCTCCAGGACCTTGGCGGCCGCGGCGATGTCGCAGCCTTCCAACCGGGAGAAGACGTGGCGGCGCGCGCTCGCCAGATTGGTGGGCCAGGCCCGCGTCAGTTGTGTCCACCCGGAGTCGGTGAGAACGGCGAGCCACGCTCGTCCGTCGGCCGGACATTTCTCCCGCAGGACGAGTGACTGTGTGGTGAGCCTGCCCACGACGCGGGTCATGCCGCTCAGGGACAGCCCGCACATGCCGGCGAGTTCGCTCATCCGCAGCTGTCTGCGGGGCGCCTCGGAGAGGTGCACCAGGACCATGTACTCGGTACTGGAAATCGGATGGTCCTCGAGCATGTCCGCGTCCACGGTGCGAGGCAGCAGCGCCATGACCCTGCCCAGAGCCCGGAGGAAGGCTTCCTCGTCACGATGGAGAGGCTCGATGTTCGTCACGTCTGCCATGGCCGCAGTCTAAATGTCGCTGACGGGCGTCGGTGAAACGTATGAACTCGGAACTCGGACCGCCGCTCAGCCGGAGTTTCTCGCTGCGGAGGAGGAGACGCGAATCTCCGGGCGCTTCGCGAGGCTGTACATCACCGCGCGCTGCTGCTTGTGCCGCTGTACGCGCCCCTTCGCCACCAGCGACTCCAGGGTGTTGCGCACGACTTGGGGCGTCGGGCTGCGGTCCGGATGCTTCGCCAGGAGTTCTTCCCGCACTTCTTTCGCCAGGCGCGGCTCGTCGTGGCCGGCGAGCAGTTCCAGCAGGACGCCTCCGAGCAGCGACCGACGCGACTTCGATCCGGGCGGCGCCGCGTGAGTCTGCTCGGGCACACGTGACGGATCCGGCAAGCCTTCGTACCGCTCGGCCAGACGCAGGATGTCCAGCAGCATCGCTTCTTCCTGCTGCAACTCCGAGATCCTGCTGGTCAGTTCCCTCTGGCGGCGGCGGTTCTCCTCCAGGTCCGACGCCGCCTGCTCGACGTACCGCGACCGGAGGGTGGCGGCTGGCTGGCTGGTCACAACCGGTCACTCCTTCGAACCGTCATGGATGACGCTGCGCATAGTACCCATGTATTCAACGCTTCGGAGAAACGTCTGGCTACGTCATTCTTCCCGCCGGCGATGTGCGGGAACCGCGCGCGTGGGGCCGGTACAACTTGCCTGAACAAGCACATCCTGGCATGGGACCCGAGTGGCGATCCGTGAGGGCGTGGCTAGGGTTGTCGTATGGCCAGGAACGATGGGAATCAGGGCGAGACGGACGGGTGGGAGGACCGGGTTCGCACAGCGTCCACGTCGTCCGACCCCGAGGTGGTCCGCAGCCTGGTGCGTGACGTCTACCGCACCGCGCAGGACGAACTGGACGCGCAGCGAGCCCAGGCGGAGTTCGAGCGCGAGGAGTGAACCGGTCCGAACGACGCAGACTGTGCGGGCCCGCCAAGTCGTGGGCGCGCAGGGGCTGATCCTGGGTGGATCGAGTCGAGGGTCTACTCCGGGGCTTCTTGGGGACTTTCGGTGTCGCGGTTCAGCAGGTGGCCTGCGACCGTGTTGGCCACGGCCACCAGAGGCACGGCCACCACCGCACCCCCGATGCCGGCGATGAGGCCCCCTGCGGCCACCGAGAGAATGACGCCGAGCGGGTGGACCCGCACTGCGCGGCCCAGGATGAACGGCTGCAGGACGTGACCCTCGAGTTGCTGTACGCCGAGGACGATGAGCAGCACCAGGAGGGCGGTGAACACGCCCTGGGTGACGAAGGCGACGATCACGGCCAAGGCTCCTGAGGCCACCGCACCGACCAGGGGGACGAACGCGGCAGCGAAGATGACGACCGCCAGCGGCAGCGCCAAGGGGACGTTGAGGATGTAGATCCCCAGCCCGATGCAGACGGCGTCGATGAAGGCGACGATCACGGTGCCGTGTACGTACGCGGTGAGTGTGTGCCAGGCGAGGGGGCCGGCCCCGTCGATCGCGGAACGGGCGGGAGCCGGGGCGAACTTGAGCGTCCACTTCCAGATGCGCGGTCCGTCGTAGAGCAGGAACAACGTCGAGAACACCGTCAGAAGGACGCCGGTCAGGAGCTCCGCGAGGACGGTGACGCCGTGGAGGCCGGCGGCCGTGAGCTGATCGCTGCTGGATCCGATGCTGTCGCCCAGCTTGTCGGAGAGGTGATTGAGCCGGGCCTCCGTGATGTGGAACGGACTCTTGAGAAGCCAGCGCTTGAGGTCGTCGACTCCGTTCTGGAGCTGAGCTGTGAGGTCGTCCAGGCTGTCCATCACCTGCCATACGACGAACCAGCCGACCAGGCCCAGGAGAACGAACCCGCACAGGGCCGTCGCCGCGGTCGCGAGCCCTTTCGGTACCCGATGCCGTTGCAGACGGGTCACGGTGGGCTGAAGAAGTGCGGTGATCAGGAGAGCTGCCGCGAAGGACAGCACGATCAGGTGCACGACGCTGATGACGCGGATCAGCACCCACAAGATGGCCGCAAGGACGAGCAGGCGCCATCCCACTTCCGCTCCGACCCGAATTCCCCACGGAACGACCGATACGGGCTCCGGGCGGCCGGATGCGGACGGCACGCCCACCGGAGGCGAAGAGGGCGCCGGGGGAGGGGCGGACGGCTGGTTGCCTGCCCTCTCCTGACCGGCGTCGGGGTTTTCCGGCCTCTTTCTGAACCGCACGGGCCGCACCTGTCTGTCGGAAGGGACACGGCATAGCCGCGGCAGTGCTGCCGCTGCGGGCCGAGTGCCGTGGCTGCGGGCACGGAGAGGAATTCAATACCAATGATCAGAAGAATCACTCCATCCCGGAGAGCGCAGGCCGTGGGATCACCTTGATGGGCCAAGTGCGCCGGCGTTGTCGTGGCACCCGATCGGATATGGCAGCCGGAGTACGCCGCAGCGCCTCCGGCAGCGGGAAGAGTTAGCCTTTCCTGTGTGACTGACGAGCATCAGGATGTGTTCGAGCGCGGCACCGACGGGCCGAGGGTCGTTCTCGCGGGCGTGGACGGATCCGAATCCTCATGGCGGGCCGCGGCCTATGCCGCGGGCCTCGCGCGCAGGCAGAACTCGACTCTCGCTCTCGTCTACATCCAGCCGTACATGGCGGCGAGTGTCGCCGCCGGTGTGAATGCCACGTTGTTGACCCAAGAACTGGCCGAAGAGGTCGCGAGCGAAATCAAGTCGGCGACCGCGAATCTGGAGGCTCTCGGAGGGGTTCGCTGGGCCTTCCACACGTTCCGGGACGATCCCTACAACGGACTCGTGGCGGCGGCGCGCGATCTCAAGGCCGACACGGTGGTGGTCGGCGCCTCCGAGTCCGCGGGGCACAGACTCATCGGTTCCATGGCCGTCCGCCTGGTAAAGCGTGGCCTCTGGCCCGTCACCGTGGTTCCGTGACATTCGACCACCTCGCGGTCTGAATTCCGCGGGGAAAGCCGCGTGGAGCCATCGGTCCCGTTCGCCGTCAGGCGGGTGAAGGCGGCTGCCGGTGGGCATGGAGGGCGACGGGCCGAGGAATGACCGCTTGGTGAACAACCTCGGCCTGCCCACCGAAATCCAGGCGTGCCTTTTTGATCTGGACGGTGTGATCACGCGTACTGCCGGTCTGCACGCCGCGGCGTGGAAGGACATGTTCGACGAATTCCTGAAAGCCCGGTCCGGCCAGGATTTCCGTCCCTTCGACCAGACCGACTACGACAGATACGTCGACGGCCGACCCCGAGCGGACGGTGTTCGCACCTTCCTCGCCTCGCGCGATGTGGAACTGCCCGAGGGCAGCCCGGGCGACCCGGCCGATCTGGACACGGTCCGGCGGCTCGCGGAACGCAAGAACGAGCTACTTCTCGAACGGATCCACGAGGACGGCGTCGAGGCCTACGAGGATTCCCTCGCCTACGTGGGGGCGGTCCGCACGGCCGCCCTGCGGACCGCGGTCGTCTCCTCCAGCAAGAACTGCCGCGCGATGCTGCGGGCGATCGGTGCGGAGGAACTGTTCGATGTACGCATCGACGGAGTGGTCGCCGAGGCTCGGGGCCTGCCGGGAAAACCCGCTCCCGACACCTTCCTGGCCGCTGCCCACGAGCTGGGGATCGCGCCCGCGGCCTGCGCGGTGTTCGAGGACGCGCTCGCGGGGATGGAGGCCGGTCGGTCGGGCCACTTCGGATACGTCGTCGGAGTCGACCGTGCCGGGCAGGCGGCCGCCCTGCGGTCGCACGGCGCCGACATCGTGGTCCAGGGACTCGGCGCCCTCCAGGAGGCGCGATGATCACCCACCCCGCGTACTCAGTCGATCCGTGGTCCCTCCACGAGAGCGGACTGCAGCTCGACATGCTCGCGCAGAGCGAGTCCGTCTTCGCCTTGTCGAACGGCCATATCGGATGGCGCGGCAATCTCGACGAAGGAGAGCCGCACGGCCTGCCCGGTTCCTATCTCAACGGGGTCCACGAGCTGCGGCCCCTGCCGTACGCGGAGGCCGGATACGGGTATCCGGAGTCCGGTCAGTCGGTCATCAACGTCACCAACGGAAAGATCATCCGCCTGCTGGTCGACGACGAACCCTTCGACCTGCGCTACGGCACCCTGCGCTCCCACGAGCGCACGCTCGACCTGCGCTCCGGACTGCTGAACCGTGTCTGCGAGTGGACCTCTCCATCGGGACACACGGTCCGGGTGAGATCCACGCGGCTGGTGGCCTTCTCCGAACGGGCCATCGCAGCCATCCGCTTCGAGGTGGAAGCCGTGGACGCCGACGTACGCCTCGTCGTCCAGTCCGAACTCGTGGCCAACGAGGCGCTGCCACAGGCCTCCGGCGACCCCCGGGCCACCGCGTCGATCACATCGCCACTCGTCTCGGAGGAGCACTTCGCCGCCGACATGCGGCTCCGCCTCATCCACACGACCGAGCGCAGCCGCCTGCGGGTTGGCGCCGCGGCCGACCACCTCGTCGAAGGCCCCACCGAGACGCAGACGTCGAGCGAGAGCGACGCCGACGTCAGCCGGCTCACCGTCACCTCGCAGGTCGCCCCCGGCCAGTCGCTGCGGCTGACGAAGTTCGTCTCCTACGGATGGTCGGCGGAGCGGTCCCTGCCGAGCGTGCGCGATCAGGTCGACGCCGCGCTCGCCGGAGCGCGGAGCACGGGCTGGGAGCAACTGCTCGTCCAACAGCGTTCGTACCTCGATGACTTCTGGGAACACGCGGACGTCGAGGTCGACGGTGACCCGCAGATTCAGCAAGCCGTCCGCTTCGGACTCTTCCACGCGCTCCAGGCGGGAGCCAGGGTCGAGGGCCGGGCCATCCCGGCGAAAGGCCTGACCGGATCCGGCTACGACGGGCACTGCTTCTGGGACACCGAGGCGTTCGTCCTGCCCGTGCTCACGTACACGCACCCCGAAGCCGTGGCCGACGTCCTGCGCTGGCGGCAGAACACCCTCCCCGCAGCGCGTGAACGCGCCCTTCAACTCGGCCTGAAAGGCGCCACGTTCCCCTGGCGGACCGTCACCGGCTCCGAGTGCTCGGCCTACTGGCCCGCCGGCACTGCCGCGTTCCACATCAACGCGGACATCGCCGACGCGGTGACCACCTACGTGTCCGCCACCGGTGACGAGGACTTCGCGCGCGGCACCGGAGTCGAGATCCTGGTGGAGACCGCCCGCCTGTGGTGCTCCCTCGGTCAGACCGACGCCCGCGGGAACTTCCACATCGACGGCGTGACCGGACCCGACGAGTACAGCGCCCTGGTCGACGACAACGTCTTCACCAACCTGATGGCACGCTCCAATCTGAGTACCGCCGTCGACGCCGTCCAGCGCTACCCGGAGCAGGCCGCCGCCCTCGGTGTCAGCGCGGAGGAGGCGACTTCCTGGCGTCTGGCAGCGGATCAGACGCACATCCCCTACAACGACGAACTCGGCGTCCACGAACAGCATGCCGGGTTCACCAGACACGAGAAGTGGGACTTCGCGGACACCGGGTCGGACCAGTACCCGCTCCTTCTGCACTATCCCTACTTCGATCTCTACCGCAAGCAAGTGGTGAAACAGGCGGACCTGGTCCTCGCCATGTACAAGTGCGGCGACCTCTTCAGTGCCGAGCAGAAGAGGCGCAACTTCGCGTACTACGAGGCGCTCACCGTCCGCGACTCGTCCCTCTCGGCCTGCTGCCAGGCGATCATGGCGGCCGAGGTGGGGCACATGGACCTCGCCTATGCCTATCTCGGCGAGGCGGCCCTCATGGATCTCGACGACCTCGAGAACAACACGCGCGACGGGCTGCACATCGCCTCGCTCGCCGGCTCCTGGCTCGCCCTGGTCGCCGGCTTCGGAGGCATGCGGCAGAAGGGGGCGACGCTGACCTTCGCGCCGCGCCTGCCCGGCCGGCTGAACCGTCTCGCGTTCAGGGTCCAGACACGAGGGCGCTGCCTTCGCGTGGAGATCGACTCCTCCGCCGTCACCTACACCCTCACGGCGGGGGAGCCGTTGACCATCGTCCACGACGGTACGCGGCTCACGGTCTCCACCACTCCCTCCCGGCCCATGCCGCTCTCGGCCCACGTCCCGGAGTCCGCCCCGGAGCAACCGCACGGCCGCCGGCCCGCGCAACGCCCATGACACCAGGATCAGTCGGCGCGACTTCGGGAAGGGGTCGCGCCGCGGCGGCAGCAGGCCGGCGCGGCTACTTCGCCTGCAGCAGGTCCTCCACCTGGCGGCGGATGTCGTCCGTGGCCAGACCGCGGATGGTCAGGGTCGTGCGGCGGCGCAGCACGTCGTCCGCCGTCTCGGCCCACTCGTTGTCGCGGGCGTAGACGACCTGGGCCCAGATCTCCGGGGCGTCCGGGTGCATGCGCTCGGCGAGTTCGGGGTTCTCGTTGGCCAGGCGGGCGATGTCGAAGGCCAGCGAGCCGTAGTGGGTGGACAGGTGCCGGGCGGTGTCGGCCGCCATCCGCGGACCGGGCGCGGGGTTGTCGATGAGCAGACGGTGTGCGACCGCGCGCGGGTTGGCGATGCCGGGGAGCGGCATCTTCTTCGGCAGCTCGGAGATCGGCTCGATGTCCTCACCGAGCGGGTGGCCGGGGAGTGTCTCCAGCTTCTTCAGCACGGTACGGCCGATGTGCCGGAAGGTGGTCCACTTGCCGCCCGCGACGGACAGCATGCCGCCGCGGCCCTCGGTGACGACCGTCTCGCGCTTGGCCTTGGAGGTGTCGCCGGGACCGCCGGGCAGCACCCGCAGACCGGCGTAGGAGTACGTGATGAGGTCGCGGGACAGTTGCTGATCCCGCACCGACAGAGCCGCTTCGTCCAGGATCTGAGCCGTGTCCTTGTCGGTCACGCCGACCTCGCCCGGGTCGCCCTCGTACTCCTCGTCGGTGGTGCCGAGCAGGAGCATGTCCTCCCAGGGGAGGGCGAAGGTGATGCGGTACTTGTCGATCGGCGTGGCCAGGGCGGCCTTCCACGGAGCCGTGCGCTTGAGGACCAGATGTGCGCCCTTGGAAAGGCGCACCGACGGGGCCGCGTTCGGGTCCTCCAGCCGGCGCAGGTGGTCGACCCACGGCCCGGTCGCGTTCAGCACCAGACGGGCGTCCACGCCGAACTCGTCACCGGAGCGCTGGTCTCTGAGTTCGGCTCCCGTCACTCGCCCGTTCGTGAAACGCAGGCCGGTGACCTCGGCGTAGTTGAGGACCGCGGCACCCGACTCGACGGCCGCGCGGAGGGTCATCAGAGCGAGCCGGGAGTCGTTCATCTGGTCGTCGCCGTAGACGGCGACGGCCTTGAGGTTGTCGGTGCGCAGCTCCGGCACGCTCTCCGCGGCCTTGGCGGGGCTGAGCAGGTGGCCGACGCCGTCGCCGAAGGCGGACAGGGCGGAGTAGGCGAAGACGCCCGCTCCGAGCTTCGCCGCGCCGTGCGGCCCGCCCTTGTACACGGGGAGGTAGAACGTGAGCGGATTCGCCAGGTGGGGGGCCACCTGACGGGAGACCGCACGGCGCTCGAAGTGGTTCTCCGCCACCAGCTTCACCGCGCCGGTCTGCAGGTAGCGCAGGCCGCCGTGCAGAAGCTTGGAGGAGGCGGAGGAGGTGGCGCCGGCGAAGTCACCGGCGTCGACCAGAGCCACCCGCAACCCGGACTGCGCGGCATGCCAGGCGGTCGAGATGCCCAGGATGCCACCACCGATCACGAGAAGGTCGTACGTCGCCTTGGAAAGCTGCTCCCGGGTCTCGGCACGGCTCGGATTGGGGGCGTAGGTCAGGTGTGTCCCCAGGGCGGGCAGACGTGCTTCGGACGCGTCGTTCACCGATATCTCCTTCTGCCGCTTGGCACCCACAATTGCTGGGAGACGCCTATGAGAAAACGAGATGTCGAAATCAGCCGAAAGAAATCCGCTGTTCAAGATTCATTGTAATTGGACCTTCACACGGCTGCCTGTACAGGAAGGTTCCCTCCGGTCCGCAAGGTGGGCGGCTGAGCGGCTGTGTCCTGATCCGAGGGCTTCCCGTCCACCGGGACGGCGATCGCCACGGCAGGTGAAGGGGTTACGGCTTCGGGTCGCGGTTCGGCGACCGACGAGCCGACTCCTGGGAACGCCTGATGACCGACTGGACTTCGCCGGATATCACGAGGCGGGACAACTCCCGCACACTCTGGACCCTGGGGCATCTGCACGGCGAGTTGCGGACACGGCACGGTCTGTCGCTCCTCGACCACCTCACGCTCGGCTTCCTCGCCGAGGAAGCCGGCGGGTCCGCGCCGGTGGCCGAGCTGAAACTCTTCCTCGGAGAGTCGGGGGACCGGGTCTCTTACCTCCTGAGAGGTCTGCAACGCCTGGGTCTGGTCGAACGCAGTCGACGCGACCTGGATCGACGGACGGTGCGGGTCACCTTGACTCCGGCCGGACGGGCCAGGTTCGCGGAGGCGGAGAGTACGGCGAACTCGATCGTCCGTAGACATCTGGTCGCGGGCCCGGCGACGGCCCGTCGGGCGGCGTCGGATCCCGATGACGTCGGCTGAGAGGTCCTGCCTACCAGCAGGTAGCAAACCGGTCGTGGTCGCGGTCCGGGTCACGGGCGCATAGTTGGTGTGTGTGTTCACGCCGCGGACTGCCAGGAGGCATTCGATGCACCGCAAGCGCCCTGGAGCGGATCCGATCACGGTGACGGTGTTCGTGTTTCCGGGGGTGCGGCTGCTCGACGTCACGGGCCCCATAGAGGTGTTCACGACGGCCAATGAGTTCGGTGGGCGCTATCGGGTCCGGATCGCCTCGGAGGACGGATCGGCGGTGATGACGTCCGCCGGGACCCGCCTCGGCGCCGACCTCTCCGTCGACGACGTCCGCGAGCCTCTGGATGTGCTGGTCGTGCCGGGCGGTCCGGAATGGGAATCGCTGGTCAAGGACGACGCGGTGCTCGACGTCGTCCGGCGGCTGAACGAGAAGAGCCACTGCACGGCTTCGGTGTGCACGGGAGCGTTCCTGCTGGCCGCCGCCGGGCTGTTGAACGGCCGTCGCGCCGCGACGCACTGGCGGTATTCGCGGCAGTTGGCGACTCGCTACCCGTCCGTCCGGGTCGACCCGGACGCCATCTTCGTGCGGGACGGCAAGATGATGTCGTCGGCCGGGGTCAGCGCCGGTATCGACCTGTCCTTGGCACTCGTCGAAGAGCACTACGGGGCGGAGGTTGCTCGGTCGGTCGCCAAGGACCTGGTCGTCTTCATGCAACGGCCCGGCGGGCAGTCTCAGTTCAGCGTCCGCTCTCGAACCTCGCACACCACCCAGGACGTGCTCCGCAGGCTCCTGGACGCCGTCGCTGAGAATCCGGGGGCCAATCACACGCTGGCGGCCATGGCGTCCAGGGCGGGCATCAGCGTCCGCCACGTCACCAGGCTCTTCCACGACGAGGTCGGAACCACCCCGGCGCGCTATGTCGAACAGGTCAGACTCGAAGCGGCCCAGGCGCTGGTGGAGACGAGTGACGACTCGATGCCGGTCATAGCCCGGCGCACGGGGTTCGGCTCACCCGAGTCGCTTCGCAGGGCGTTCGTGCGCAACCTGGGTGTGACGCCCGCTGCGTTCAGGGCCGGTTTCCGGACGACCCACGCGGCGGAGAAGGATCTGGTGCCTGCCGTGCTGCCCCCGCTGTCGGTGCAGGACAGAGCGGTGACGGAGTCGGCGGCGGACTGATCCCGCCCCCGGGTGCTGCCGCTCAGCAGTACGGCGCACGATGTACCGCATCCCGCATCCCGCATCGGGCAGCCCACAACCCGCACCGGGCAGTCCTCTTGCGCGGTCCGAGGAATGCCCGGTGCGGGACGTGGTCACCATTGGTGCGGCGTGGTTTCCTCCGCGACGTCGTCTGCGGCGCGGTCAGTTGAAGGCGGACAGCACGAGATCCTTCTGTTCATCGGCATGCCGCCGGGCAGACCCCACGGCCGGGGCCGGCGCCTCCGGTCGGCTGACGCACGCGACGGGCCGGTCCGCCAGCCGTTCCAGACGGGGCCCGACGAAGGACCATGCCCCCTGGTTCCGGGCTTCCTCCTGCACCCATCGCACCTCAGTGCCGGCGGGAAAGCGGGCCAGCTCCGCGGCGAACTCCTCCTCCGGAAAGGGATGGAGACGCTCCAGGCGAACGATCGCCGTGTCCGCCAGGCCCTCCTTCTGCCGGTGGGCGTCCAGGTCGAAGAAGACCTTGCCCGAAGAGACCAGCACGCGCTTGATCCGGTCGGCGTCCACGGTGTCATCGGGGATGACCGGCCGGAACGCACCGTCGGTGAGTTCGGCCAGGCCCGAGGTGGCCGCCTTCGACCGCAGCATCGACTTCGGAGTGAAGACCACCAGCGGCTTCTTGCGTTCGCCGAGCGCCTGCCGGCGAAGCAGGTGGAAGTAGTTGCCCGGCAGGGAGGGCATGGCGACGGTCATGTTGTCCCGCGCGCACAGCTGGAGGAACCGTTCGACCCTGCCGGAGGAGTGGTCGGGGCCCTGTCCTTCCAGACCGTGCGGCAGCAACAGTGTCAGCCCGGAGCGCTGACCCCACTTCTGTTCGGATGACGAGATGTACTCGTCGATGACCGTCTGGGCTCCGTTGGCGAAGTCGCCGAACTGTGCCTCCCACAAGACCAGGGCGTCGGGCCGCGCCACCGAATAGCCGTACTCGAAGGCCAGCGCACCCATCTCGGACAACGACGAGTCGTAGACCGTGAGTTCGGCGGCACCGGAACCGAGGGAACTCAGCGGTGTGTACTCCATGCCGTTGCGACGGTCGGTGAGCACGGCGTGCCGCTGGCCGAACGTGCCACGCCGGGAATCCTGCCCGGCGAGACGCACGGGGATCCCGTCCATCAACAGGGAACCGAGTGCCAGTGATTCCGCGGTGGCCCAGTCGATCGTGCCCGCGTCCAACATCGTTGCGCGCCGCTGGAGTTGCGGAGCGACGCGTGAGTGGACGGTGAACCCTTCCGGGGGATCGGTCTGCGCAGCGACGATGTGCCGGGCCGTGGCTTCCGTGATGGCGGTGGACACCGCGGGGTGTGCCGCCTTCTGGACGTCCACGGCGGGCTCGGGCGCGGGGGAGTGGGCCACCGGCAGCGCGCGGGTCTCGGTGAAGGCCCGCTCAAGGTACCCCTGGTAGTCCCGCAACGCGCCTTCCACCTGGCGCTCACCGATGTCCCCGCGGCGTATGAGCGCCTCGGCGTACAGCTTGCGCACCGAAGGCCTGTCGTTGATCCGGTCGTACATCGCCGGCTGCGTGATGGACGGGTCGTCGACCTCGCTGTGCCCGTGGCGCCGATAGCAGATGAGATCCACGACCACGTCCTTGTGGAAGGCCTCCCGGTAGTCGAACGCCAGGCGCGCGACGCGTACGACGGCTTCGGGATCGTCCCCGTTGACGTGGAAGATCGGCGCGTCGACCGATCGGGCGACGTCCGTGGCGTAGGTGCTGGAACGGCCGTTGGCGGGCGAGGTCGTGAAGCCGAGCTGGTTGTTGATGACGACGTGAACGGTTCCGCCGGTGCGGTAGCCGGGCAGCTGCGACATGTTCAGTGTCTCGGAGACCACGCCCTGGCCGGCGAAGGCCGAGTCGCCGTGGATGACGATCGGCAGGACGGGGTCGGCCTCCGCACTGTTGGCGGCCCGGTCCTGCTTGGCGCGCACCACGCCCTGTGCCACCGGTCCCACGACCTCCAGGTGCGAGGGGTTCGCCACGACGGAGACGGCGAGCGTGCGGCCGTCCAGGGCGCGGTAGGTTCCCTCCGCGCCGAGGTGGTACTTCACGTCGCCCGATCCCTGGACCGACCGGACGTCCGCGTCGTCCTCGAACTCGTGGAAGATGTCCGCGTAGGACTTGCCGACGATGTTGGCCAGTACGTTGAGCCGGCCCCGGTGGGCCATGCCGATGACGGCTTCGCTCATGCCCCGCCCGATGCCGCGGAGCAGCAGGGCGTCGAGCAGCACGATCGCCGACTCCCCGCCTTCGAGCGAATACCGTTTCTGGCCCACGTACTTCGTCTGCAGGAACGTCTCGAACGCCTCTGCCGCACCCAACCGGTAGAGAATCTGCAGCTGTTCGGCGACATCCGGCCGGGACGACGTCGACTCCGTACGCTGCTGGATCCAGTGGCGCTCCTGGGAACCGCGGATGTGCGTGTACTCGGTGCCGACCGTGCGGCAGTAGAACTCCTGCAGAGCGTTCAGCACACTGTGCAGCGTCATGGTGGTCCGGCCGGTGAACCCGTCGACGGTGAACTCTTCCGGCAGGTCATCGTCTCGGAGTCCGAACGCCGCGATGTCGAGGTCCGGCTGCGGGTCCCCGGACGGCTCGGTGAGCGGGTCGGTATCCGCCGCCAGGTGACCGTGCGCCCGGTAGGCATCGATGAGCGCGGCAACGCGAACGGCCTTGATCGCAGCCTCGTCCGACCCGGCGCGAGCAGTCGGCGCGTGCTCTGCCGCCCGCTGAGCCGGAAGGGAGACCGGGGACGTGAAGAACTCCCTCCAGGTCCGGCCCACCGAGTCGGGGTCGTGCAGGTAGCGCTCGTACTGTTCGTCCACGAGCCATTCGTTGATGCCGAAGTCCAGCCCCTTCAGGACCGGCTCCGCGGCATGGGATTGCGACGCCACGGTGTGGATCGCCTTCTTTCCTCATTCGGAACGACCGACGGCCGGCACTGCTGGATTCCGGCCTGTCACCCGCAGTGATCGCGAGCATCGTCTTCGCCGGACATCCGCCGTGGGAGCTGGGCATTCGCCCCTGTCGGGCCACCGACAATATGCTTTCGGCCCGGCCTGGGTGGATAGCCCTGAATGCCACATCGGCGGCAGATCAGGACATTGCGTCTAGTGCGGGCGAGTGGGCGCATCGCCCCGGTGGCCGGTCCTCGTGTAGGGGCGGACCGCGGAAACCGTCTGGGCGGCGATCACCACCGCCCAGACTCCGGTGGCGACCCAGATTTCCCCACGGCCCAGAGAGGTCAGCCATGACGTCCCGGTCGTGCGTCCCAGTTCGTGGGTGGCGACCCCGTACATGCCGATCGGGAAGACGAGGTTCCACCAGCCGAACTCGTAACGCAGCGGAATCTTCTGCACGCCGTGGCGCCATACGCCCAGGGCCAGCAGGAGGGGAATCAGCCAGCTCGCGAACGACCACAGGACGAAGGACCAGCCCGTGAGGACCGCGCGGGGGATGAGCAGGCTGTCCGCCGGCAGTTCGAGCAGTCGCGTCCCGGCGAGCACACTGATCGCCGCCGCACCCATGAAGATCCACAACGATGTCATGAGCTCCCCGGGCGCGACCGGTCGCACGAGCAGCCTGGCCAGGACGATCCCCGCGACCAACAGATACTGGATCAAGGCGATGGCCCAGCACACCACCGCCACCACCGGAAGGAAGTCGCCTGTGGTCACATGTGCCAGGGAGGCTGCCGCGACGGCCAGGGAGTCGGAGCCCACCGACCAGAGGAACCAGGTTCCGTTCACCTGGTCGATCGAGGGTCGTCGCCGTGTGGTGGTGATCAGTCCCAGGGGAATCGCGTACCCGAGGATGAGCCACATCGCCGCTCCGAACGCCAGGAACGCCCCGGCCACCGCGGTGTGTCCGCTCGGGACCAGTCGTGCGGCCAGGACGTTGGAGGCGATGGCGACGGTGAGGAAGGCGAACGAGCGCGGCCCGAGGAACCCCGCGACGAACCGCTCCCGCCCGCGCAGCAGTCCCCACCCGTATAGGGGCAGCAGCACGGCGAAGCCGGCAAGTCCCACCCAGAGCAGCGCGGCGGAAGCGGTGCCGGCGCCGTTGACGTACAGCGCGGTGGACACGATCCCCGTGCCCATGACGAAGGAGAGCGCGCCCGGGTTGAGATGCGCGACGGCGGAGGAGAGCCCCGCCCGGTATCCCTGGGGGTGGGTGTCAGGCTTGGTGGTGGACACCCGAGAGCCATTCACCGAGGACGGCTGTCTGACCGTCACGTAGGTCGTTCGACGTGAACACAGGTCTCCTCGATTCGCCGTGTCCGGGGCGGTCACCCCGCGCGTGCCCGCGCCCACCGCGGCCTCGGCGGCCGGAATACCGTCGGGCGGCGCACATCCCGCACGGCCCGGCCCGAATGCGCCGAGAGTGCAGGGCCGTCAGCCGGTCGGCGCCACGTAGGGGAAGGACGACGTGGTCGGTGCGTCGACGGCTTCCTTGCCCAGTCCGACGCTCAGGGCGCTGTCGGTCGTGAGGGAGAACATGACCTCACCCGCGTTGTCCGTGAGCGCCCGGCCGTTGAACTTCGCGAAGCCGAAGACGGCGGGAGTGCCCACTGTGTACGGAAGGACGTCCGGGAGGATCCGCTCGGCCACTTCCTGGCCGTAGACGTGGGGGTCCGCTGTTGTGCCGCGGGCGCCGACGACCGCGGCGACGCGGCTGGTGATCTCGCGGCTGAGGACGCGGGTGTCGTCAGCCGGCCGGGTCTGGTTCAGCAGTTCCGCGAGCTCGTCGTCGAACTGAGCGAAGATCGGCGACACCATCGGAAGTCCGCATCTGTTGATGCGGTGCCATCCGCCGGCGTCCGTCGCCAGCGCGGTCACGCCCCATACGCCGATGTCCCGGTCGCCGGTGAAGGCCAGCAGTTCGGAGTCCGGCACCTCCAGCACGATGGAGCGCACCTTCATGCCGGAGAACAGGCTGGTGACCTCGGAGGAGTCCGGCTCGGGCAGTTCGACGTCGGTGCCGTGCTGGAATGCCTGGCCGACCGCCTCGACGACGGCCGGATTCATCCAGAACGGATCGCTGGCCCGACCGGTCCACACCCGCAGACCCCCGTCGGTGCTCAGCTCACGCCCCGTCCGGCCGGCGAGCAGAACGGTTCCGGCCGCCGAGTCGTCGGCCGCGTCGGCTCCCGACATGCGGCTCAGCTCGACCGTTTGCGAGCCGTCGGCATCCGCCTCTCCGAAGGTGAATCGGAAGGCGAGGTCCTCGACCGCATCGCCGGTGCTGTCGATCTTGAATTCGTATCGAGCCTCGGGGTGGAATCCCTTCGGCGCGTCGGGACCCGCGGAGTCGGAGCAGACGTTCATCACGAGGACGGTTCCGCGGTCACCTCGGAACACATATGTGTCGGAGATGTTCAGCCGGGCATCGGCCCTGGCCGCGGGCGAATCGAGATGGTGGGACATGCGATGACTCCAGACGCAGTTTCGGCAGCGCATGGGCGACGCCGTGATTCCTGCGCGGCATGAGGCGGTCTGCGGGCTGGATGACCCCGGATGCACGACCTGTGCCCGTACTCAACTGCCCGCAAGAACAAGGGACCTGGACCGCGGGACGACAGTAAGTCCCCCGTTGGGCGGTATGCCGCTTTCTTCAGCGTACCGCTCCTGCCGATAGATGCACGGTGAACTCGGACTGGGCAGGACCTGTTCCCGGAGCGCCGGGACGGACGGGCCGGAACACAGGGCGGCGGACCTCTGATCCGATGCCCCGCACGCGTCGCCGAACCGATCGCACAGAGCCGGTGGCGTGCCCCCGCGGCACGCGCCGGCAGCCGACTGCCGCGACACGCGCGGCGACGCGCGCACCGGTACGACCCTGCCGGGCAAGAATCCCTCATGGACAACACGCGCAAAGTCGCCGTCGTCACCGGTGCCTCGCGAGGCATCGGGGAAGGCGTGGTCAGGGCCTACCGGCAGCTCGGCTACGCGGTCACCGGCGTCGCCCGCTCGATCGAGCCGTCGGACGATCCGGATGTGCTCGCCGTGGCCGACGATGTCGCCGCGCCCGGAGCGGGCGCACGGATCGTCGAGGCGACGATGGACCGGTTCGGCCGCCTCGACACGCTGATCAACTGTGCGGGAGTGTTCGTCGCGAAACCGTTCACCGAGTACACCGACGAGGACTACGAGACGGTCGTCGGCGTGAACGTGCGCGGCTTCTTCGAGGTCTCCCGAAGTGCGATCGGCGCGATGCTCTCCCGCGAGGGTGGCGGCCACGTCGTCAACATCTCCACCAGTCTGGTCGACAACGCCGACGCCCGGGTCACGGGAGCGCTCGCGTCCCTTACCAAGGGCGGACTGAACGCCGTCACCAAGTCGCTGGCGATCGAGTACGCCACCCGCGCCATTCGCGTGAACGCCGTCTCGCTCGGTGTCATCCGGACCTCGATGCACCCGACCGACCCCGGCGGCGAGCAGGCCGCGCTGCACCCGGTCCGCCGGATGGGCGAAGTGGACGATGTGGTGCGGGCCATCCTCTATCTGGAGCAGGCC
Source organism: Streptomyces sp. NPDC005302 (assembly GCF_040607345.1). Lineage (NCBI taxonomy): Bacteria > Bacillati > Actinomycetota > Actinomycetes > Kitasatosporales > Streptomycetaceae > Streptomyces > Streptomyces sp. NPDC005302. Next base: position 51,074 of record NZ_JBEXGN010000017.1, on the reverse strand, counting down.
CCGTTCGTCACCGGCGAGATCTCGCACGTCGACGGCGGGCAGAGCGCGGGACACTGATGAGGCCCGAGCGCGGGCCCCACGGCTCGCGCTCGACGCCGACCGTGCTCGACCGACATCTGCTGCCCCCTGCGCCGACGACCGTCTCTCGCTCGGGAGCGGTCGGCAGGGCAATGCGGCGGGCCGGCTGTCGCGTGACGCGGCCTCAGGCCGAAGGACTGCGGCGAACAGGGCATTCCGAGACTGTGCGGGCGAGGCGACAGTCATATGCGGCTAATGTCCTCATATGCTGTGAATGTTCTTTGCTTTTTTCACCCCTGACGTTCCTGCGTGGGGGCGGAGGAGGAAGCCGTGCCCAACGTTTTCGTCCAGGTTTTCCACACGCCCGACTTGCGTAAGAAGCTCTACTTCACGCTTGGCATCATTGTTCTTTACCGCGTGGGATCGCATGTTCCGATCCCCGGCGTGGACTACCAGAATGTCCAGACGTGTGTGAGTGCCGTGTCCAAGGGGACGGGACTGCTGGGCCTGGTGAATCAGTTCAGCGGTGGGGCCCTGCTGCAGATCACGGTATTCGCCCTGGGAATCCTCCCGTACATCACGGCGAGCATCATCCTGCAACTGCTGACGGTGGTGATTCCCCGACTGGAAGCCCTGAAGAAAGAGGGCGCGGCCGGACAGGGGAAGATCACGCAGTACACCCGCTACCTGGCGGTCGGGCTCGCCCTCCTCCAGAGCACAGGTCTGGTGGCCACCGCCCGGAGCGGCGCTCTCTTCCCCAACTGTCCGACTGCCGGCAACATCGTCCCCGACCGGTCGGTCTTCACCACCATCGTGATGGTGCTCACGATCACTTCGGGGACCGCCTGCGTGATGTGGTTCGGTGAACTCATCACGGAACGCGGTATCGGCAACGGAATGTCGATGCTCATCTTCATCTCGATCGCCTCCACCTTTCCCGGCGCGTTGTGGACCGTGAAGGAAGAGGGCACCATCGCCGGCGGATGGGTCAACTTCGGACTGGTCCTTCTCATCGGGTTCGCGATGGTGGGGCTGGTCGTCTTCGTGGAGCAGGCGCAACGCCGTATTCCGGTTCAGTACGCGAAGCGGATGATCGGCCGCAAGTCCTATGGCGGAACGGCTACGTACATCCCGCTGAAAATCAATCAGGCGGGTGTGGTCCCGGTCATCTTCGCCTCGTCGCTCCTCTATATCCCCGCACTGATCGCGCAGTTCGCCGATTCGTCCGCCGGGTGGACGACCTGGATCAACCGCAACTTCACCCGCGGGGACCATCCCTTCTACATCGCCGCGTATTTCCTCCTGATCGTGTTCTTCGCGTTCTTCTACGTGGCGATCACGTTCAACCCGGAGGAGGTGTCCGACAACATCAAGAAGGCCGGTGGGTTCATCCCCGGGATCCGGGCGGGCCGGGCCACGTCCGAGTACCTGGGCTACGTCCTCAACCGGCTCACCTGGCCGGGATCGCTCTACCTCGGCCTGATCGCTCTGGTCCCGACGGTGGCCTTCGCGAGCTTCGGCGGTGCCAACCAGCTGACGGGCACGAGCGTCCTGATCATCGTGAGCGTCGGTCTGGAGACCGTCAAGCAGATCAACAGCCAGGTGGAGCAGCACAACTACACGGGTTTCCTCCGTAAGTAGCCACGGAGACCGCGTTCGAGGTCTGCTCGTCGGGCGGCCGGTCGGTGGCACGTTCCTTGAACTGTGGCCGTTCCTCGTCGAGTTGCGGATCCGCTGTCGGGCCTGAGCTCAGTCGGACGGTGTGGGCGGGGTCCGCATGCCCAGCCACTGCTCGGCGCCCCAGGCCTCGAACCGCTCCACCTCGGTGAACCCCAGTTCCGCCGCGAGACGCAGGGAGCGGACGTTGGCCGTCTGGGTGGTGAGCACCACCGGTTCGCCGGGAAGCGCGTCGGCGAGCCAGTCGAGCGCCGCCGCGCATGCCTCGGCGGCGTACCCGCATCCCCACGTCCGTGGCAGGAAAAGGTAGCCGAGATCCGCCTTCCCCGTGGCGGCCGGGCGACGGTGCTCTGTCGCTCTCCTGAGCAGGATCTGGCCGACCATCGACCCGTCGAGCTCCACGACGAAGCTCCCCGGCCACCGCTCCGGCACGTCCGGCAGCTCGCTTTCCAGCTCGTGACGCGGCCGGGGGCCGCCCAGGTAGGTGTGCACCTCCGGCGACGAGAGCAGTTCGATGAACGCCGCACGGTCCCGGGCCTCGGGCTCGCGGAGCACGAGCCGCCCCGTCCGGATCGGGGCAGGTGGCCAGACGACGGGTCCGAGATCGGTCATGCCGGCCAGCCAATCAGCGGGCCCGCCAACGATCAAGACCGCCAGACCGCCAGACCGGTCGACCCGCCGCGCGGTCCGCGCGGTTGGCCGGGCAGAGTCTGCGCCGAGGTCCGGAGGAAGGTAAACGTCGGCAATATTGTCGGCTGGATCGCTAGGCATATTGTTAACAATCTTGTAGCGTCCCTCACGCCTTGACCCCAAGGCATCGGCGGAGCACTTGGTGCTCAACGAGGGGAGACCTCCCATGCAGCGGCCCTCCGCGTCCTTCGGGCGCGACGGAGAGACCCGAGCGACGGCCAGACGCGAAGGGAACCCCGCGATCCGCAGAGACTTCCTGAGAGTCGTGGCGATCACCGGCACCCTCGCGCTCGCTGCCGGCCCCGTACCTGCCTCCTTCGCGGCGGCCGGAACGGCAGCGGGCCACTCGCGGGGGAGCGCCAAGGGTACGGACCCACAGGACGCCGCGCTCGCGTTCGACTCCACCGCCTACACGACGATCACCGTCTCGGTCGACGGGCGGCCGATGAACGTGCGCTGGTACGAGGAGATCTGCTACGCCGCGAGCCCTGTCGCCGCGGCCGCGCAGCAGCCCAGTGGTCCCGGGGGCGGAAGCACCACGATCCCCAACACCGCCTGCGGCTACGAGAGTATGAACGTGTTCGTGCCCGAGAGCGCCTTCGCCGATCAGCGGGCCCCGGTCTACTTCGCGGTGAACAACAGTGGCTGGATGGCCAGTTACCTCAAGGCCAGCGTGACCGACGGCGCTTCCTACACCAGCGCGACGAGCAACGTCGGTGCCGCGCTGAAGGCCGGCTATGTCTTCGCCGACGTCGCCAACCGCAGCCGTGGACTGATCGGCGCCGACGGCACGTCTCCCGGCAAAGCCCCTGCCGCGGTGGTCGACGCGAAGGCCGCGGTCCGCTACCTCCGCCTCAACGACGCGGTGATGCCCGGAAGCGCCGAGCGGATCGTCGTGAACGGCACCAGCGGTGGCGGCGCACTGTCCTCGATCCTGGGCGCGTCCGGCAACAGCGACGAGTACACCCCCTACCTCGCCGCTATCGGCGCGGCCGGCATCGACGCGAAGGGCCGAAGCACCCTGCGCGACGATGTCTTCGCCGTCAACGCGTACTGCCCGATCACCGACCTGGGCAACGCCGACAGTGCCTATGAGTGGCTGTACAACATCCTCGCCACCCGCGACACCACCAGCGAGAACCCCTCACCGGTGGACGCCGCCGCCATCGCGGCCCAGTTTCCCGCGTACGAGAAGAGCCTCGGGCTGCGCAACCCCGACGGCTCGCGGCTCACCGCCTCCACCATGCTCGACACCATCAAGCACGAGGTCATCCGCTCGGCGGAGAGCTACATGAAGGCTGATCCCGCCAACACGATCCCGCCGCTGGGCGGCACGTTCGAGATCCAGTCCGGCGGCCCCGGCGGCCCGCCCACCACCAAGTCGTACGTCAACGACTGGATCGACGCGGACAACGCCACCGGCAAGGTCGTCTCCGTCGACATGTCGAAGTACCTCGCCTTCGTCGCCACCCAGGCGACCCTCAAGACGACTCCCGCCTTCGACGCCGTGGGCGTCAACGGCAACACCACCAGTGGCACCGAGACCAACCTCTTCGGCCCGCCGACGCAGAAGTACATGAACTACACCGAGTACAGCTGGAATCACAACAACGTCGCCGGCGACGGAAGCGGCACCGACGACACCGGACTGACGTGGGACCAGTACACCAGCAGGAAGAGCACCACGGTCGACGACCAGGTCCAGCTCATCGACCCGATGGACTTCGTCGGCACCGGCGCCGACACCGCGCCGAACTGGTACGTCCGCAACGGCACCCGCGATCGAGACACCGCGTTCATCATCTCGCTCAACCTCGACCGCGCGCTCGAAGCGGACAAACAGGTCAAGAACGTGAACTACCAGCTCGCCTGGAACCAGCCGCACGCCGGCAACTACGACGTGCCCGAGGCCATGGCCTGGATCGCCGACGTCGTCCGCAAGGCCGGCACCCCGCTCGCCCCCGGGCACCACGGATAGGGCGACTGCGGCCGTCCTGACGGACTGCCGGCGCGAACACCGGACGGCCCTTCGGAGTCGGTACGCGGCTGATCGATTCCCGGGCCGTCCGGTCTCCAGCCGTTCCAGGCAGGGAAGTTCGGGTACTCGGCTGGGACGACAACCGACGGACGAGCATGGAGAGCGCCATGGCGAAGACGAAGGCATCCGGCACTACGCACCCGAAGGCCGCCTCGGCGGCAGGCCGGGCCGCCAAGGGTGGCAAGTCGAAGAGCAGCAGGACCGCCGCTGCGAGCGCGCTGTCGCAGACCTCCGGCAAGACGGGCACGGCCGACGCCAAGACGACCAAGTCGGGGTCGGCTTCGGCGGCGGGCAAGACCGTGCGGGCCAAGAAGCGGTCGAAGTCGGAGAAGAGCGCCGCGGCCAGCGCCCTCGCACAGACTCCGGGCACGTCGACGCGACGCCCCGGCAAGAAGGTGCTCACCGCTGCCGCCAAGGTACTGGCCGACAAGAAGTCGACCAAGGCGGAGCGGTCCGACGCCGCGAGCACCCTCGCACAGGCTGCGGCGCACGCGCTGAAGTAGCGCGCGGGGCAGTGTGGTCGAAGCGGCCGGCAGCATCCCGGCGAAGGGAGCGGAGACCGCCGCCGACAGCGCCCTTGTGCAGAGGAGGCCTCATCAGCCGCGGCTGATGAGGCCTCCGCCACGTTCGACGGCAGGGCGTGACCGCCACCGACGGACTGAAACTCCGCGTAGCGGCGCCTGTCCATCACCGAGACCGTCGACCGGGCCGTCAGCATCGCCAACGCGGTTCATCGACAGTGAAGTCGCATCGCGAGCCGGTTCAGGGCCGACCCGCGCCTCGATGACCCTTGCGGGCTCAGCCGACGCTCGGCCTGCCGCCGTTGACGGCGGCGTTCAGGTCCAGCGGTGTGGAGGTCGGGTTGGGCGGCGGGTTGAGGACGACCTGGGGCTGGCCGGGGGCCGGGGCCGGCGGCGTCATGTCGGAACTCGGCAGCTTGGGTGGGGTGGTCTGGTTGAAGACCGTCGTGTCGAAGTCGACGAGGCCCGTCTTCTCCATCACGGTGATGTGGTCGAGGACCGTGTTGTTCGCCTGATCGGCCAGGGCGCGGATCAGCGTGTTCTTCGTGGTCGAGCGGACCTTGGCGATCGTGTTGAAGATCGAGCCGTGGGTCATCCGCAGGATGTTGGCGAAATCGACGTCGAACTGCCGGCCCGACTCGCCCTTGAGCTGGGTGACGAACCCTTCCTGCTGGGGGCTCGCCACGTTGGGCAGCGTGATGTTCAGCATCGGCGCGATCTTGCGGCAACTGGTGTCCAGGGCCGCGTGCCCGTCGACGAGGTGCTGGCTCGCGATCTTCACGGCCTTGCTCTGCCCCTTCTGCAGTCCGATCTCACCGAGCGGGTGCTCCCACAGGCCGGCCGCGCGCACCTTGACCACGAAGTCCCGCTCACCCTCGGTCAGTGGGCCCCACTGCGTGTTGGCGATGATCCGGTCGTTCGAGGTCGACACGGTGTCGAGGCCGAGCATCGCTGGGTACGCCAGAGCGGCGAGGGTCAGGGTGAGAGCGCCGCCCACAAAGAGGGTTCCGATCACGTTCCGCGAGCGCTGCACCGTTTCTCCTACCCGTTGGCTTGTCCGCCGATCTGTTGTCGTCCCTGGTGGGGGCGGACGTGGAGGAGTACGCATGGGGAGCGGCTCTGACTCAGCGGAGCGGGAAGGAATTCACGGGCGGCGCACAGGAGAAGGTCGGAACGGTGTCGAGCGGCGCCGGCTCGCGGGCGGATCCGTCCGAGACGGCGCCGCCGGGGCCGACGGCCCGGCCGGGAAATCACGTCACTGCTCAGGCATGACGTTCCGGGCCACGGCGGTGGAACAGCGTCCAAGGAACGACCCGTACGTTGCCAAGGGGACAGGCCGACGACGAGGCCGAGGACAGGCCACGGGTGCGCGCCGTGGGATCCGGTGAGCAGCGGCACGGGAGATGGTGATCGCGGGGCGGGAACATGGGAAGCTGCGGTGACGGCGGCTGTCGGCCGGAGGGTCAGCTGCCGGGACGGCGTTGATGAAGGAGTGTGTCTGCATGGCGCCACGGGTGACCATGAACGATGTGGCGCGGGCGGCCGGCGTGTCGTCGGCGACCGTCTCGTATGTGCTGAGTGGCAAGCGTCCGGTCGCCGAAGAGACGCGCAAGTCGGTGGAATCGGCCATCCAGCGGCTCGGCTTCACCCTCAATCCCGTCGCGCGCAGTCTCCGTACGGGGCGTTCCACGATGGTCGCTCTCGTGGTTCCTGACCTGGCCAACCCGTTCTACGCGCTGCTCGCACGCTCGATACAGGACGAACTGCGCGGCTGCGGCTATCACGTGGTGGTGTCCAATACCGGCGCACAGCGGGGTGAGGAGGAAGCGCTGCTCGAGGAGGTCCTCCACCAGCGCTTCGCCGGTGTGGTCATGACGCCCTTCCGACTTGCCACGGACGCCTTCGAAGAGATTCGCGGAGCCGGGATCCCCGTGGTGGTGAGCGCTGACACGCCTTTCGGGGACGTCGACCTGGTGACTCCCGACTCGGACGGAGCCGTCGTCGAGGCCATGACCCATATCGTGGCCTCCGGCCGCCGCAGTGTCGGCGTCCTCGCCGGGCCCAGCGACGCCACAGGCGGTGATCCGAGGCTCGACCGCATCGTTCAGCACGGGGCCGCTCTGGGCCTGACGGTGTTGCCTGAGCACATCGTTCATGGGGAACACACCCGTGAGGCCGGAGCGAACGGCTTCGAGCGGCTGATGCTCTCGCCTCGTCGCCCGGAAGCCGTGATGTGCGTCAACGACGTGACGGCCGTCGGCGCGTTGGATGCGGCGGAGCGCCTTGGTCTGGACATCCCTGGCGATGTTGCGCTGCTCGGCCACGATGACATCGATATCGCGGCTCTCGTGCGGCCTCGGCTCAGCACGATCCGGTACCCGGCTCGGGAGGTCGGCGCCGCCGCGGCTCACCTGCTGCTGGAGCAGATCGACGGTCGGACGGAGCCTCGCACGGTTCGTGTCGATGCCCATTTCGTGTCGCGGGCGAGTATCTGACGGGGTTGTGTGCCGAGGACTCGCTTCGCCTCCGCACTCCGCGGGATCCGGTACGGATCGATCACCTGTGACGCTGGCGTAATCGATTACGTTACGCGAGACTGGTGCCGGCGGAACGGCCGTGACGCCTGCGTCAGGGCTGCCGCGCGTCCATTTCGACGGTCTATGAGATGACGTGAGCGCCTTGTTGGTCTATCGCAGAGGGATCCTCGCGTGCGTTTACATTTGATTGACCCTGTTCGTTTCTTGGCTGCTTGACGTCATTGCTCATGTGGCTCCCGACGGTGGCCGCGTTTGAACGGCCCTGAATCGGCGGGTGGTCGAGCGCTGTCACGCCTCGTCACTTCGCGGCCGTTCGATGTCGCTTGCCGCCTTCGGCTGCCCTGATGTCTCGAAAGAAAGCGTTTTCGCAGGTCAGTCAAAGGTCGCAGTGCGACGAGCAGTTGGCTGAAGCGACGGTCCAGGTGGCGGTCACGTTTCGAACAAGTGCCAGTCCAAGCCTTGACGTGTGGGGGCGGGTCCCGCTCTTATTGCCGCCACGATGTTCGAATGAGTGCGTTTCTGATTGCTTTCGGCGAGCGCCACTGGCGTCGTCCTTGCCCACTCCAACCCTCAGGAGCCGTCATGCACCTTCACTTGCCGGGTCATTCCGCCCCGACTCCCAGTCGCCGCACGCTGCTTCGAGGAATCGGCGGCGCGGCAGCGCTCGGCGCGGGCATACCCCTGCTCAGCGCCTGCGGCGGCAGCGGCAGCGCGGCGGACCCGAAGACGGTCAGCGTCGGCTCCAACGCCTCCGACGCGGTGCCGAAGAAGGCCTTCGCCGACATCTACACGGCGTTCAAGAAGCAGTCCGGCGTCACGGCCGACGTGAACACGAAGGACCACAACACCTTCCAGGAGCAGATCAACTCCTACCTCCAGGGCACCCCGGACGACGTGTTCAACTGGTTCGCCGGATACCGCATGCAGTTCTTCGCGTCGAAGAAGCTCGCCTCGCCCATCGACGACGTGTGGGAGAAGATCGGCGGCAACTTCCCGGACGCCATGAAGGCGCTCAGCAAGGGCGAGGACGGCAAGTACTACTTCGTGCCGCTCTACACGTACCCCTGGGCGATCTTCTACCGCAAGAGCGTCTTCCGGCAGCACGGCTACGAAGTACCCACCACCTGGGAGAAGTTCGTCGCGCTGTGCAAGCAGATGAAGAAGGACGGTCTGGTCCCGATCGCCTTCGGTGACAAGGACGCCTGGCCCGCGCTCGGCACGTTCGACCAGATCAACTTCCGTACCAACGGCTACGACTTCCACGTCGATCTGATGGCGGGCAAGGCCGCCTGGACCGACGCCAAGGTGCGCACCGCCTTCGACCACTGGGCCGAGATCCTTCCCTACCACCAGGAGGGCGCGGTCGGCCGCACCTGGCAGGACGCCGCACAGAGCCTCGCCGCGAAGAAGTCCGGGATGTATCTGCTGGGCACCTTCGTGGGCCAGCAGTTCACGAACGAGGCCGACCGCGAGGACCTCGACTTCTTCGCCTTCCCGGAGATCGACCCCGCGTACGGACAGGACACCGTCGAGGCGCCCACCGACGGCTTCCTGCTCTCCAAGGCCCCGAAGAACCGAGCCGGTGCCATCAAGCTCCTGGAGTACCTCGGCAGCCCGGCCGCGGAGCAGATCTACCTGACGTCCGACCCGAACGTCGTCGCCGCCTCCACGAAGGCGGACACCTCCTCGTACAGCGCCCTGCAGAAGAAGGCCTACGAGATGATCAGCGGCGCCAAGCACCTCACCCAGTTCATGGACCGCGACAGCCGGCCGGACTTCACCGCGACGGTCATGCAGCCCGCCCTCCAGAAGTTCATCCGCGATCCCAAGGGCATCGACGGTCTGCTGTCGTCGATCGAGCGCCAGAAGAAGACGATCTTCGCCTCCTCATGAGTACCGACACTCTGACCAAGGACCTCGAGGACGAGGTGACTTCGCCCGAGGGCGTCGAGCCCGCCAAGGGGCGGACCGTACAGGGCCATCGCCGCCTGCTGACCCGGCGTGACCGCATCACGCTGGGTCTGATGGCGGGCCTGCCCACCCTCCTGCATGTCGCGCTCGTCTGGGTCACCGCCCTCGCCTCGATCGCTCTGGCCTTCACGACCTGGGACGGCATCGGCTTCGACTCCATCCACTGGGTCGGACTCCAGAACTTCCGTGAACTCCTCACCCAGAACCCGCAGTTCTGGCCCGCCCTCGAACACAACGTCATCTGGTTCGGCGTCCTCATCCTCATCCCCACCCCACTCGGCCTCTTCCTGGCCGTGCAGTTGGACAAGAAGATCCGCTTCAGCCGGGTCTACCAGACCGCGTTCTTCCTGCCGGTCGTCCTGTCCATGGCGGTCATCGGGTTCATCTGGCAACTCGTCTACAACCCCGACACGGGCCTGATCAACAGCGTCATCGGGGCCAACACGCCCGGTCACTACATCGACTGGATCGGCGACCCCGACCTCAACCTCTGGGCGATCCTCATCGCCGCCTCCTGGCGGCACACCGGCTACATGATGATCCTCTACCTGGCCGGCCTGAAGGGCGTCGACCCGTCGCTGCGCGAGGCGTCGGCGCTGGACGGCGCGAACGAGTGGCAGGCGTTCAAAAATGTCACGTTCCCGGTGCTGCGACCGACCAACACGATCGTGCTGGTCGTCACGATCATCGAGGCGCTCCGTGCCTTCGACCTCGTGTACGTCTTCAACGGCGGCGCCGAGGGCACCGAGTTGCTGTCCATCCTGGTGACCAACAACATCATCGGGGAGTCGAGCAGGATCGGATACGGATCGGCGATCGCCGTCGTCCTGCTGGTCGTCTCGCTCGTCGTGATCATTCCCTACCTGGTGGCCACCTTCCGGAAGGAGCGGCGATCGTGAGCGCCCCCACCCTCGTGTCCAAGGAGCGCGCACCCGTCCGGCCGGCCCGGCTCCTGCTCCACCTCTTCCTCGGCGGGGCATCCCTTGCCTGGATCACGCCGCTGCTCTGGGCGGTCTACGCCGCCCTGCGCCCGTACTCGGAGACGAGCGACAAGGGGTACGTCTCCTGGCCGGACAAGCTGAGCCTCGACAACTTCACCCACGCCTTCCAGCAGTCCGAGATGACCCGCTACTTCGGCAACACCCTGCTGATCGCGGTCCCCGCCGTCCTGCTCACGCTGTTCCTCTCGTCCTGCGTCGCCTTCTACGTCAGCCGCTTCGACTTCCGCGTCAACCTGTCGCTGCTGCTGGTGTTCACCGCGGGCAACCTGCTGCCGCAGCAGGTCATCATCACCCCGCTCTACCGTCTGTACCTCCTGATCGATCTGCCCGGCATCACGGCCAGCGGCAAGCTCTACGACTCCGCGCTCGGCCTGGTGCTCATCCACGTGGCGTTCCAGTCGGGCTTCTGCGCCTTCGTGCTGAGCAACTACATGCGCTCACTGCCCCATGAACTCACCGAGGCCGCGCTCGTCGACGGCGCCTCGGCGTGGCGCCTGTACTGGCAGATCACCCTGCCGCTGTGCAAGCCGGCGATGGCGGCCCTGGGCACCTTGCTGTCCATCTGGGTCTACAACGACTTCTTCTGGGCCATCGTCCTCATCTCGACCGGGGAGAACATGCCGATCACCTCGGCCCTGAACAACCTCTCCGGCCAGTACTTCACCGACCCCAACCTGGTGGCCGCCGGCGCCCTGCTCACCGCGATCCCGACGCTGATCGTGTACTTCGCGCTCCAGCGCCAATTCGTCAGCGGCCTGACCCTCGGCGCCAACAAGGGCTGACCGACTCGTCCCGAACGTGTCCTGGACCCATGGGAAGGACAACCACCGTGTCTCACACCTTCACCCCGCTGGCCTCCGTACGAGTGGATCCGCGCACCGCGCGTGTCCACGAGGAGGGCTGGCAGTCCTGGAGCCCCAGCGGCAGCTACGGACTCGACACCGCTCCCCACCGTCCGACGAACGACAACTGGGCGACGGTCTGCTACCGCCCCGGCAGAACCGTGCCCGCAGCAACCTTCCAGGGAGAGGGACTGCTCGCCCTGGACGCCGGCGACGGCTCCCCGGTCCGCCTGTGGGCCGCCGCGGACCCGGTGCTCGCCGTCCCGTCGATACGCCTGACGTCGGCGGGCGGTCACGCCGAGGTCAGCGCCGACGGACCGGTCAAGGAGTTCTCCTACACCGGTGACCACGGCACTCAAGGGGCCCTCGCCGACTGGGCCGAGGGCCTGAACCTGGCCGCCCCCCGCCCCGCCCCGACCGTGTGGTGCTCCTGGTACGAGTACTTCACCGCCGTCACCGAGGACGACATCCACGAGAACCTCGGCGCCATGGACACCCTCGGCCTGCCCGTCGACGTGGTCCAGATCGACGACGGCTACCAGAGCGCCCTCGGCGACTGGCTCACACTCTCCGAACGCTTCCGTTCCCGCGAGAGCATCGCCGAAGCCATCCGATCGCACGGCCGCCGCCCCGGAATCTGGACCGCGCCCTACCTCGTGGCCCCACACAGCGACCTGGCGGACCGACACCCCGACTGGCTTGTGCGCGACGGCGACGGCGCGCCCTTGCACGCGGGCCGCAACTGGGGCCACGACCTGTACGTTCTCGACACCAGCCACCCGGACGCGGCCGCCTACCTGACGGACGTCTACGCCACTCTGCGCGCGGAGGGGTACGACTACTTCAAGATCGACTTCCTGTACGCGGGAGCACTGGACGGCGCGCGGTACACCGAAGCCGACGCCCTGTCCGCTTACCGGGACGGCATCTCTCTCATCCGGGCAGCGATCGGCGACGACGCGTACCTGCTCGGCTGCGGCGCGCCGATGCTGCCCTCCACAGGACTCTTCGACGCCATGCGGGTCAGCCCCGACACGGCCCCGCACCGGCGACCCGAGGCGGACGACTACAGCCAACCCGGCCAGGAACCGGCCGAGTTCACCGGCGTCGGCCGGCAATGGCAGCACGGGCGGCTATGGATCAACGACCCCGACTGCCTCATGGCCCGTCCCCAGGTCGAGACACGGGAACGCTGGGCCGCCCACGTGGAGGCCACCGGAGGGCTGATGGCCTCCAGCGACCGCCTGCTGTCGCTCGACCCGTGGGGCGTGGACACCACGCGCCGCCTGCTGTCCTCAGGAGGGGCCGCATGACCACCGAACGCACCCTGTCCGTCCCCGGCCTCGCCTACGGCGGGGACTACAACCCCGAGCAGTGGCCCGAGGAGGTCTGGGCCGAGGACATGCGCCTGATGCGCGAGGCCGGCGTGACCATGGTCAGCGTCGGCATCTTCTCCTGGGCTCTTCTCGAACCGGCCGAGGGGACCTACGACTTCTCACGCATGGACCGCCTCCTGGACCTCCTGCTGGAGAACGGCATCGCCGCCGACCTGGCGACTCCGACGGCCGCGCCCCCGGCCTGGTTCTTCCGCTCCCATCCGGAGGCACTGCCCGTGGACCGGGACGGTCGCCGACTGTCCTACGGCAGCAGGCAGACGTTCTGTCCGAGCAGCCCGGCCTACCGGGAAGCCGCCCTGCGCGTCACCCGCGTGCTCGGCGAACGGTACGCCGGGCATCCCGCCGTGGTGATGTGGCACGTCCACAACGAATACGGCTGTCACAACGCGGCCTGCTACTGCGACACCAGCGCCGAGGCTTTCCGCCGCTGGCTGCGCGAGCGCTACGAGGACCTGGCTGCCCTCAACCACGCCTGGGGCACCACCTTCTGGAGCCAGTGGTACTACGACTGGGACGAGATCCTGCCGCCGCGCGTCACCGGCGCCGTCCCCAACCCGACGCACCAGCTGGACTGGCGCCGCTTCTGCTCCGACGAACTGCTCTCGCTGTACACGGCGGAGCGGGACGAGCTGCGCGCCGCGGCACCGTCGACACCGGCCACCACCAACTTCATGGTGATGGACAACTTCGACGCGTTGGACTATTGGCGATGGGCTCCCGAGCTGGACATCGTGTCCAACGACCACTACCTGATGTCGGCCGATCCGGAGTCGGAGATCGACGTCGCGCTCAGCGGCGACCTGACGCGATCACTGGCCGGCGGCCCCTGGCTGCTCATGGAACACTCCACCGGCGCCGTGAACTGGCAGCCCGTCAACCGCGCCAAACGCCCCGGCGAACTACGCCGCAACGCCTTGGCCCACGTGGCGCACGGCGCGGACGGAATCGCCTACTTCCAGTGGCGGGCCGCCAAAGCGGGCGCCGAGCAGTGGCACTCGGCGATGCTGCCGCACGCCGGCACGGAGAGCCGCATCTGGCACGACGTGGTGCGCCTCGGCGGTGACATGAAAGCCCTGGCCGAGGTGCGCGACAGCGTCGGGACGGCCGAAGTCGCCGTCGTCTGGGACTGGAATGCCCGCTGGGCACTCGAACTGCCCTCCCAACCCAGCGGCGAACTGCGGTACTTGGATCTCGTGCGGTCCTGGTACGAGCCGCTCTGGAGGTCCAACATCGCGGTCGACTTCGTACGCCCGGACGCGGATCTGTCTCAGTACCGGCTGGTTCTCGCGCCGAGCCTCTACCTGGTGGACGACGCAGGCGCCACGAATCTCGCCGAGTTCGCCGAGCGGGGCGGCACGCTCGCCGTCGGCTTTCACAGCGGTGCCGTCGACGAGAACTGCCACATCAGGCTGGGGGGCTATCCCGGCGCGTTCCGTGAGGTGCTCGGCGTTCGCAGTGACGAACTCTTCCCTCTTCTCCCCGGTGAGACAGCCGCGCTCGACGGGCAGGTTCCTCCGGGTGCCACGGGCGGGCTGTGGTCGGAACGGCTGTATCTGAAAGGTGCCGAGGCCGTCGCCGGCTACACGGACGGGCCGCTCATCGGCTGTGCGGCGGTGACGCGGCACGCATACGGGACGGGCAGCGCCTGGTACCTGGCGACGCGGCCCGACGCGGACACGCTCGCGACGCTGCTCGATCGGATGTGCTCGGAGGCAGGTGTGGCGGCACCGCTCGCCGGCCCGCCCGGGGTCGAGATCGTGCGACGGCGTGGAGAGGACGCCGACTACGTCTTCCTGATCGACCACGCAGGTGACGGCGCCGAGTTGACCGTTCCGGCGGGGGCGACGGAACTCCTGACGGGCAAGCAGATCCTGGGTTCCGTCAGCGTGCCTCCTGGTGACGTGGCCGTGGTCCGAGTACCGCGTTCCGACGAAGCGAGCTCTGCTTGACGCGTCCATGAGCGGCTCCTGTTCGGGCTGCGCCGCCGCGTCGGTGGCACAGAGGTCCTGGCATATGCCGATTTCCCCTTCTTGGCACCAACTGCCTGAAGGCCGACCGTTTCGGACAGCCACCGTTTACAGTCCTCCTGTGGCCGGTGCCGTAATCGATTACGGCACCGGTGGAGCGCGTTCGGCCGAGCGTCTCGGCGCTTCCGGCCGACGTGGTCGGTCCGGAGGGTGTCGGTCGCGCCGCTTATGCCGGAGGCCGGTCGTGCCTGCACACTTGCGCAGCGTCCACCGGTGCAGGCCCGTGGCCGGAGCCCGAGGGTCGGGCGTGCTACTCGAATGGAGCTGGATCGGTGACGTCGCCAGGTGGAGACCAGTACGGTGCGTACCCTCACCCACCAGGACAGTCGGACGGGTCCCGGTCTCCGGCCGCCTCGGGTCGCGCCGGTAAGCCCTCCGCGCTGGTGCGGCCCTACGCGATGACCGGTGGTCGTACCCGGCCGAGTCACCAACTGGCGATCGAGGCGCTCGTGAGCACCGCGGTCGACCTGACCCGAGCGCACGGTCAACCGCCGGAGGCGTACCGGATCTGCGTCCTGTGCCGGGAGGTCAAGTCGGTCGCCGAGATCTCGGCACTCCTCGCGCTCCCGCTCGGCGTCGCCCGTATCCTCGTCGCGGATCTCGCGGAGACGGGTCTCGTCGTCGTGCAGCAGCCGCAGGGAGACGAGGCCAGTGGCGGCAGACCTCACGTGACGCTGCTCGAGAAGGTGCTCAGCGGACTGCGCCGACTCGATTAACGGAATGACAGGTTCATGACCGCAGTGTCGGTCGTGACTGCCGTGTCGGTCGTGGCTGCCGCGCCGGCCTGGTCCGCGAGGTCCGGGTCGGCGTGGTGGTGCGGGTTCTGTCGACCTGTCCAGCGGGGTGCTCGCCGGTACTCCGTGGGCCGGGTCGATGCGGTGCGACGCGGTCGGCGGCAGGTGCATACCAATCGGTCGGTCAAGTTTCAGCCAGCCTCAGCGTAACCATGTACCGGCATGAGGGCGGCGCCTAAGGTGTTGGCCCATGGCCCACGTAATCGATTACCTCCACCCTGGTCCATTGACCGGGGTGGACGCCGCTCATGCCTGGGTGATGCAGGAACTACCGGCCGACCCCATGGACATCTGCGCCGTCGCTCAAGCGCTGGTCGTGTCGCCCGTGGATGCCCAAGCGCTCGGCCTGCCCGCCCACCGGATCGAGGAGCGGAGCGTCAGGCCTGTGCGTGGGCTGATCGCGGTTCTGGCCCAGCTCTACCCGGAGCGCCTGCACCGCCCTCGTCCGCCCGCCGCGCGCGTCGTGGGAACGAGCCGGCATGTGGCTGTTCTCGCCTGCACGCTGCTGCGGGCGAGAGGCTTTCCCGCACGGGTGAGAGCCGGGTTCGTCGTTCGCGGCGGCTACTTGACAGCTGAGGACCTGTGGATCACCGAGTATTGGTTCGGCCCCGAGCAGCGCTGGATACGAACACACCCGCACGTGGCGGTCGATGGAGCCGGTGGGATCGACTCGGGGCCCGGCAGCTTCCTGTCCGCCGGTGAGGCGTGGCAGCAGTATCGCGGGGGACTGCTCACCCAGAAGCCACCCGAGGACGGCGGCACCGGGAGCAGTTGGGGGCCGGTCGAGATCAGCTGCGCCACGGTGCGAGACCTGGCGGCTCTCTGCCAGGTGGAGATGCTGCCCGACGACGTGTGGGGCCGGATGGCGCAGGTCCACGAGGGTCGCATGCCGGCCGCCTACGACAACCTGATCGATGTCACGGCCTCCGCGTGCGCGCGAGGCGACACCACCGATCTGGCTCGCCTCTTCTCGACCGGCGACCTCGCCGTGCCTCCCCACATGCTCAGTTGATCGCCAAGGACGTTGTGGCGGAACACGCGAACCCTCGGCAAAGCCGCCGGACTGTCCGTATCCGACGGATCGATCGGCGCTCACAGGCGAGGCGGCCGTGTCCTGAGCGAGGGCATCCACGGAGCATGTCCGTCGTGCCACCTCGGTGAACCACAGCACTGCCACGTCCGCCTGCCGAACCTCCCGCGAACCCCTGAGGAGAGGAACAACTGCCGTGCTGTCTCCAGCCGTTCACCCTTCGCCACGCGCTCCACGCATCGTCGTGGTGTTCGCTCTACTGGTCTCGCTCATCAGCTTCTCGCTCACCGCGGCCGACGCGGCCGACGCGGCAGCCGGGCACCGCGTGACCTCCGGCCGTTCCTCGACCGTCTGCGCTACGACGGCCTCGCCCGACTTCGGCATGGATCTGGCGGGCAGCGGCTGGCGGTTCCGCACCGGCGACGACCCGGCCTGGGCCGCGGACGACTACGCCGACGCGTCCTGGGACAGCTGGACGGTCCCCGACGACTGGGGCCGATCGCCCGACCTCTCCACGTACGACGGCTATGCCTGGTACCGCAAGACGTTCACCCTCCCGGAGCGTCCCGAAGGCGTCGACGACTCCTCCGTCATCGCCGCGCTGGGGTTCATCGACGACGCCGACGAGGCCTTCCTCAACGGCGAGAGGATCGGAGGCACCGGGGCCTTCCCGCCGGCCTTCGACTCCACGTGGGAGGTTCCGCGCGAGTACTACCCGCCGAACGGCCTGCTCCGTTGGGGAGCCGTGAACGTCCTCGCCGTGCGCATGTACGACGACACAGGCGGCGGTGGCTTCTACAAAGGTCCTGTCGGTTTGTACTCGAAGGCGCACCTGCGCAACCTCTCCGGCCCTGCGGGTGCTGCCGCGAGCCCCCGTCAGCTCGCTCACGCCTGCGCTGTGCTCGACCGGCAGCACGAGGCCGTCGCCGCGGGAGACCTGGGCCGCTACGCCGGTACCTTGGACCACGACTTCTTCCACCAGGGCGACACCACTGCCCGTCGGCTGGCCGATGTCCGCCGGATGATGGCCGGCGGATCGGCGGTGGTGCTTCACGATGAGCAGGCGGAGGTCCTGGTCGACGCGCAGGGTCGTCTCGTCGTCGACACCGTTCGAAGCTGGGCGACCTCCGACGGCACTGTGCTCTCCCCACCGCGACGGGAGTTCCTCTACATCGACCCGCACAGGCGGCTCGAACTGGGCGACCACTCGCGCTTCTTCCGTGACAGCTACCGGTCCGCGGCGATGCACCGGCGTGTCGAGTTCACCGTGTATCTCCCGCCCGGCTACACCAGCACCACGGCCAGGCGCTACCCGACGGTGTACATGCTGCACGGCTTCAACGGCAGCAACATCGAATGGGAAGCCCGCGACATGGACCAGGTGATCGACCGCCTCGTCGCTGAGAAGCACATCGCCCAGTCCGTCGTCATCTTTCCTGACGGCGCGAGTGGTTGGTGGGTCGACAGTTCTGCCGGCGACTACGCCACCATGGTGACCGAAGAGCTCGTCCCGCTGGTCGACCGCGCATACCGCACCATCCCCGACCGGGACCACCGAGGCATCTCCGGCGTGTCCATGGGCGGACAGGGGGCGTTCACCCTCGGGCTGACCCACCCCGAACTGTTCAGCTCCATCGCCAGTCACATGGGCGCGCTCAGTCTGCCGCCGCTGGCCGGCACGGCCGAGGAGCAGGCCGCCCATGCCTCCCTCGAGCCGCTCACGCTGGTCCACTCCTTGGGCGCCCGCCAACTGCGCCGTCACAGCTACTACTTCGACGGGGGTTCGGAGGACGACTTCGGGTTCGGCCAGGCCGCGATCCGGATGGGCTCCGAACTGGCGGCCAAGGGCATCGCGTACGACTACCAGGGTGGCCCCGGGCGCCACGAGGATGCCTACTGGGTGCCCAAGCTCGACCGCTCCTTCGCGCTGCACAGCAAGCAGTTCCGCGCCCATCCCGTGCACCGGCAGTACGAGCCGCACAGGCCGAGCCCCGCGTCCGTCTGGCCGTAGCTGCTCGCGCGGGGGAGCTCGCTGCGGCGGCTCAGCGTGCCGCGTGCTTCCCCGCTCGCGCGGCCCCTCGTTTGCGCTCCCTGGCCAGTTCCCTCGTGTACGCGCGCGCGTCCACCTGGATCGTGTGCCGGGGAGACGCGACATAGCGGTGCCTGAGACGCTCGCCGTAGGTGTCGATCTCGCTGAGCATCTCCTCCCGCGTCGGCAGGGCGCATCTGCCGAGCAGCAGGTCGGCGACCCAGTGGGCCTGTGCTTCCGCCAGGGGCATGATCGCTCCGAGCGGTTGTATGAGCCCGATGAAGTAGAGGCCCGACTGATCAGGGGCGACGACGCGGTGGTACAGGTTCAGATCATTGCCACCGGGGTCGATCAACTCGGTCTTGAGGAACGGAAAGGAGATGTCGTATCCCGTGGCGTAGACGATCGCGTCGATGTCCTCCGCCGTGCCGTCCTCGAAGACCACACGGTGGGCCTCCAGGCGTCGTGGGGCGGGTCGCACGACGATGTCTCCGTGCCCCAGACGCGTCAGGAGATCGTCGGAGATGGTGGGGTGCGCGGCGAGGACCCGATGGCTCGGTGCGGGAAGCCCGTAGTCGCTCAGGCGGCCCCGGCTCAGACGCAACAGCAGCTCCAGGCCGAGGCCCTGCACCCGATGGGGTGCCCTGGCCAGCCATGAGTTGGTGAGATGGTCGGTAGGTCTCCCGAACAGGTACTTCGGGATGATGTGCGCACCGCGACGCATGGCCAGGACCGTCCGCCGCGACACGCGGGACGTCTCCACGGCTATGTCGCAGGCGGAGTTCCCCACACCGAGAACCAGGACGCGCCGATCGGTGAAGGGCTCGGGTGTCCGGTAGTCGTGCGAATGTGTCTGTGTGCCCGCGAACGCCTCCGTTCCCGGTAGTGACGGTTGCGGCCAACGGGCCTTCCAGTGATGCCCGTTGGCGACAAGGACGGCGTCGTAGGTTCTCGCTGTCTCCCGCTCCGTGTCACGGTGACGGCACCGGACCGTCCACCGGCCGTCCGCACCGGGTGCGACGTCGATGACCTCCGTGCCAAAGGCGATGGACTCGCGCAGTCCGAAGTGGTCCACGAACGCGTCGAAGTAGCGGGCGATGTGAGCGTGGCCGGGGTAGTCGGGAGTGTCGTGCGGCATCGGGTAGGAGGCGTACTCCATCACCTGACGTGAGGTGTTGATGTGCAGCGAGCGGTAGGCGGCCGAGAGGCCGTTGTCGTTCATGTACCTCCAGTTCCCGCCTACCTGAGAACCGAGTTCGAAGCAGTCGTACGGGATGCCGCGTGCGGCGAGCACTTGGCACGCGGCGATTCCGGAAGAGCCCGCCCCGATCACACACACCCTGCGCATGTCCCTGCACCTCCCGTGTGCGTCCGGCCGTATGACCAGGTGGTCACAGGCTGAGGCCCGAGATGTGCCGTGTCAATGGGGGATGCACGCTCTGCGGCCGGCCGGAGATTCCCAACAACCCTTCCTGCGCTACGCGTTGACACTTCCCGACGGCCGCTCCACGATGACCGGGCGGTCACATGACCGTCCGGTCATCAGGGAGTGCCCATGCCCACGTCCACCTGGACCCGGCTTTCGCCGGCCCGACGCGAGAGCGTGCTCGTCGCCGCCATGGACGAGTTCGGCACCCACGGCTACTCCACGGGCAGCCTCAACGTCATAGCCCGCGAGGCCGGCGTGGCCAAGGGCTCACTGTTTCAGTACTTCTCCGGCAAGCTCGACCTGTTCACCTACGTGGCGGAACAGACGTCACTGCGCATCTACGCGCACATGCAGCCCTGGCTCGACGGATACGACCGAACCCTGATCTTCGGAGTCCACCTCGGCGACGCCCTGGAAGCCTGGCTGGACTACTTCGCGACGCACCCGCTCGAACGCGGCGTCACCGTGGCCACCAACATGGAGATGAATCCGGCCGTGCGCGACGCGGTCCTGGTCCCGGTCAACGAGATCTACGAGACCGGCCTGCGTCCGTTGCTGGAACGCGCTGTGGACGCCGGGGACCTGCGCAAGGACGCCGACCTGGACGCCCTCCTCTCCATCCTGCTCGTCATGCTGCCGCACCTCGCCCTGGTCACGCACGCCCCGGGACTCGACGGCCCGGTCCCGCTCACCGTCAGGAATCCCCGGACCCGCCGCGAGAACCTCGACCGGCTCGTCACACCCCTGCTGGCCGGCTTCGTCGCGAGGGGCGATCAGTGACCGGCTTCGACTACGACGTCCTGGTCGTCGGTTCGGGTTTCGGCGGCAGCGTCACCGCCCTTCGCCTGACGGAGAAGAACTACCGCGTGGCGGTGCTCGAGGCCGGCCGTCGCTTCACTGACACCGACCTCCCCCGAACGTCCTGGCACATCAGGGACTACCTGTTCGCACCCCGCCTCGGCTGCAACGGAATCCTTCGTATGTCCCTGCTCGGCGACGTGATCGTCCTGAGCGGAGCGGGCGTGGGCGGCGGCTCCCTCGGCTACGCCAACACCCTCTACGAGCCACCCGCCGCCTTCTACGAGGGGTCGGCGTGGGCCGCGATCACCGACTGGCGCCGTGAACTCGCCCCCTATCTCGCGCAGGCGAGCAGGATGCTGGGCGTCACGACGAACCCGGTGTTCACCGAGGCCGACCGGTTGCTCAAGGACACGGCTGCGGAGATGGGCTGCGCGGACACCTTTCGGCCCACCCCGGTCGGTGTCCACTTCGGCCCGCCCGGCACGGTTCCCGGCGCCGCCGTCGCCGACCCGTACTTCGGCGGTGTCGGCCCGGAGCGCAACGCCTGCCTCAACTGCGGCGCCTGCATGACCGGATGCCGTCACAACGCCAAGAACACCCTCCCCAAGAACTACCTCGGACTGGCCGAGCGGGCCGGAGCCGTCGTGCTGGCACGCCGTACGGTCACGCGGCTCACCCGGCACGGGGAGGGCTGGGCCGTCACCCATACGCGCACAGGCGCCATCCCGGGACGCCGCCGCAGGACACTGACCGCACGTCATGTCGTCCTCGCCGCAGGCGCCTTGGGTACACAGCAACTGCTGCACAGGATGCGGGCCGACGGTCACCTTCCCGACCTCTCACCCCGCCTGGGGCGACTGACCCGCACCAACTCCGAGGCCATCCTCGGCGTTCGCTCCAAGAGCCGCGAGGCGGACTACACGCACGGCGTCGCCATCACGTCCTCCGTTCACCTCGACGCGACAACCCACGTCGAACCGGTGCGGTACGGTCCCGGCAGCAACCTGCTGGCCCTGCTCGGCGCGCTGTTGATCGACCCGGTCCCCGGAAGGTCCCGTCTCCTGGTCGGACTTGCCGCCATGGCGCGCGCCGCGCGCGATCTGCCGGCTCTGCACAATCCGCGGCGCTGGTCCCATCAGTCGGTGGTCCTGCTCGTCATGCAGACCGCGGACAACTCGGTGACGACCCACCTCCGGCGCACGTGGACCGGCCGGCGCCGCCTGACCAGCCGCCCGGGGGAGGGTGCTCCCAGCCCGACCTGGATTCCCGCCGGTCACCGGGCGGCCCGCATCGCGGCATCGCGCATCGGAGGCCGGCCCTGCGGAACGTGGGGAGATTTCCTCAACGTGCCGACGACGGGCCACCTCCTCGGAGGCTGCACCGTGGGCGACAACGCACGGACCGGAGTGGTCGACCCGTACCACCGCGTGCACGGACATCCGGGGCTGCACGTCGTGGACGGCTCGACCGTCTCCGCCAACCTGGGAGTCAACCCCTCTCTGACGATCACGGCGCTCGCCGAACGCGCGACCGCCCTGTGGCCCAACAAGGGCGATCCCGACCCCCGTCCGGAGCCGGGCCGGCGTTACCGCTCGCTCGAACCCGTCCCGCCGCTACGGCCCGTGGTCCCGGCCGGCGCGTACGGGGCCCTGCACCTTCCGCCCCCCACCGGTAAGGACGCGCGATGACTCCGTACCCAGAACAGCCCTGGCACCTGGCCGGTCAGATGTATCTGTCACTCTGGCTCGCGCCGCGCGGTGACCTGCCCGAGGTCGCCGCCGGCACACGGCCCGTCATCGCCTTCGGCCGAGGTGTCGTCGGCGCCGCCTGGGTGGTCTACCGGGTCGTTCGGCCCGCGGCGGTCACCGAGGTGTGCGGTATGCGACCACGCCCCGGACACGCGATGAGCATGTCCGGGGCGCTCCGCCGCGGTGGCCGCTTTCTTACACCGCGGCGATGCCCTCCCTGCCGGAATCGGCGAGGCGGGCAGCCTGGTTTCCGCCGTGACTTCGGTGAGGGCGCCATCGCGTCCGATCCGGAAGCCGTCGGCGGTGCCCTTCCACCGCCGAGGGCGTGTGCCCTCTGACGCGGCCACGCCTGCGCCTGTCGTGTCTGCTCTCCTCGACTCCTCACGTCCGGGGGCCTTGAGTGAACAGAGTGACGCCTGTTGTGGCCCTTGTGGGTCCTGCCGTGTGCCGCGTCAGACTCTCGTAAGGGTCCAACTTGCCCGATGAGAGGGGGAATTGAGGTGTGCGCTCGGGACGGGGACGCTGCCGTCGGGGGCCCGGATGTCGCCGTACGTCGTGGTGGGGGAGCCGCCGGACCGGCGAGCGACCACTGGTCGCGAAAGCGGGGAATCGCCCTCGCCTGCTTGGTTCGTGGTCTCGCGTCGACGAGTTGTCGGACGTACCTGAACGCAGCCGGCCGGCAAGCGATGCGCGGTTGAACGGCCCGCCGCGTATGCGCGTACGTATCCCCGAGCGCCGGCACAGGAATGAGCGCACCGTGCCGTCCCACCCCTTGCGAGACGGGACGGCTCTTTCCCCCGACCCGAGTGAGGCATCTGTATGTCCAGGGCACTTCCGAAGTACAACAAGGGCCGTGTCGTCATGATCGGCGGCGCTGCCGCGTTGTTGGTGTCCGGCGCGGTCGTCGCCGGCTCGGCCTTGGCGGGCGAGACCCCGGACAAGGGCCGGTCCGCATCCACGTACGCCTCCCCGGGCACGATCAGTTGCCCTGCGGTGGAGGGGAGTCTGCCGGCGATTCCCGCTTCTGCGCAGGCGGAGGTCGCCCGTAATCTCGCGTTGTTGGATACGCAGGTCGGGGAGGCGAACAAGCGTCTGGTGGAGACGGTGGGTCAGGGTGGGGCGAATTTCGTTCAGAACGCGATTCTGGGCCCGCTCGAGGACAAGCGGGTTGCCACGCTGAACCGTATCGAGACGGCCATCGGCCGTACGGCGGCGAAGCCGGAGGGCTTGGAGGCACTCGCACCCTGCACCCTCGGTGGCGACGCCGCCGCAGGCGATGCCGGCAACGCGGCCGACGATCAGGCCGGTGCGGGCCAGGGAGCCGAGGCCGGCCAGGAGGAGGGTGACGGCGGAGACGCGGGCGATGCGGGCGCCGCCGGAACCATCTCCTGCCCTGCGGTGGAGGGGAGTCTGCCGGCGATTCCTGCCTCTGCGCAGGCGGAGGTCGCGCGCAATCTCGCGTTGTTGGATACGCAGGTCGGGGAGGCGAACAAGCGTCTGGTGGAGACGGTGGGTCAGGGTGGGGCGAATTTCGTTCAGAACGCGATTCTGGGCCCGCTCGAGGACAAGCGGGTCGCCACGCTGAACCGTATCGAGACGGCCATCGGCCGTACGGCGGCGAAGCCCGAGGGCCTGGAAGCACTCGCACCCTGCACCCTCAACGAGTAACAGCACCTGCGCTCGCCCCGCTTCGACGGCAGGAGCCATCGGCGGGGTGAGCCGCGGTTGGCCATCGCCACAACTGGGCGGTCCCTCCCACCGGTTGGCCGGCCGCCAGACCTGGTGAGAATGAACGCATGATCGCGACCTCACCGCAGGGACCCGTCGAACCTCCCCGTTCGGTCACCGCGCTCGCGGCGGGCCGGCCGGTGCGAGCTGTCTGGGAGAACGAGGTCGGCGGGCTGACGTTCCAAGTCGGCGTGGGCGATGCGCGCCAGTTCGTGAAGTGGACGCCGGCCGACAGCGGTATCGACCTCGCGGCCGAGGTGGCACGGCTGCGATGGGCGGTGCGTTACATCACGGTGCCGCTGGTACTCGGCGAGGGCGCCGACGAGACCGGGTCCTGGATCGTCACCCGCGGGCTGCCCGGACGTATGGCGGTGGATGACCGCTGGAAGCGCGACCCGGGCACCGCGGTACGCGCGATCGGCGCCGGACTGCGGGCGCTCCACGAGACGTTGCCCGTCGCGGACTGTCCGTTCGCCTGGTCGGCCGAGCAGCGGCTGGAGAGCGCGCGGTCGCGAGCGGTGGCGGGCCGGGTCCATCCGACGGACTGGCATGAAGATCTTCAGCACATGGGCACGGTCGAGCGCGCCCTCGGTGTGCTCGCCGACATCCCGCCCGTCGACCGGCCCGTCGTCTGCCACGGCGACGCCTGTGCTCCCAACACCCTGGTCGGTGACGACGGCACGTACACCGGACACGTCGACCTCGGCGCGCTCGGAGTGGCCGACCGCTGGGCCGATCTCGCCGTGGCCACCTGGAGCACGCAGTGGAACTACGGTCCGGGATGGGAAGAGCCGTTGCTCGAAGCCTACGGAGTCGAGCCGGACCCGGAACGGATCCTCTACTACCGACTGCTGTGGGAGCTTTCGGGCTGAACACCGCGCAGAGCCTGGAGAGGTTTCCGCTGCGAGGTGAGCGGTCCGCCGGAGCCGCCCACGAGCGGCAGCGCGGGGTCTCGAGTCGTAGCGCGCGGAGGCATTGAAGCCCTCGGGCAGCGGGCCGAACGCGCCGCCGTGGCCGCGGGCGACCGCCGTACTTCCGGATCTGTCGGACAAGCCCCCCACTGTCCGCGCCCGTTCGCACATACGGACCCAAGAAGTCCCGCCCAGCGTCTTGACCCCTGCCGACCAGAGGTTCACAGTGTCGTTAATGCGCATTACTAATACGCATTAACGACCGGAGGAGCACGGTGGAGGAACCCAGGAAGCGCGCCCGGCCGGGGCGGGCACCCGCACCCGCGGGGCGTACGTCGCGGCCGCGTCAGGCCGAGGTCGCCCGGCTCGCCGGGGTCTCGCAGGCCACGGTCTCGCTGGTGCTGGGGGGCTCGAAGCAGGGCGCCTCGATTTCGGAGGAGACGCGGCAGAAGGTCCTCGACGCGGTACGCAGCCTCGGCTACGTCCCCGACCCGGCGGCCCGCCGGCTGGCCGCGGCGCGCAACAACCTGCTCGGCGTGTTCAGCTTCACCTCGACGTTTCCGACCGACGTGCAGCACTCGTACTACCCCTTCCTCGTCGGCGTCGAGCAGGAAGCGGCCGTACGCGGCTACGACCTGGTGCTCTTCACCGGCTCCAGCTCCGGCGGGGCGGGGGCGGCGGGACCGAACGCGCTGAACCGCGTTCGGCTCGCCGACGGTTGCCTCTTCCTGGGCCGTCACGCGCCGGCCGAGGAGCTTCAGCGGCTGGTCGCCGACGGCTTTCCCGTGGTCCACCTCGGCCGCCGGGACGAACTGGAGGGGTTGGCCTGGGTGGGCGCCGACTACATCAGCGCCAGCAAGGAGGTCGTCGCCCACCTCGCGGACCTCGGCCACCGGCGGATCGTCCTCGTCCGCGAGGACGACGAGGCACCCGCCTCCAGCGACCGTGAGCACGGCTTCCTCAAGGGCCTGGAGGAAGCGGGTCTGCCCGGCGGGCCCGATGCCGTCCTGCGGTCCGCCGACCTGCGGCATGACCTGACCGCCGATCGGCTGCGGGGCTGGCTCCGGGACGGCGTGACCGCGTTCGTCGCCGAGGAGACCGACACCGGCGACGCGTGGCGCGTGCTGCGGGGCGCGGTACACGCCGCGGGACTCGACTGCCCCGGTGATGCCTCGCTCGCACTGCTCGGCAGTCCGCCGCCGGACCTCTCGGAGGACCCCGCACCCACCGGATTCGACATCCCCCGGCCGCAGTTGGGCGCCGCCGCCGTGCGGATGCTCGCCGCGCTCGTGGCGGGGGAGCAGGCGACCGAACCGCTGGTGGCCTGCACGTTCCGGCCCGGCACATCGGCCGGAGCACCTCCCGCCCAGCCCTGAGCCGAACCTGATCGCCTTTCACAGACGTGACGCCGGGCGCCCAAGGCGCCCCGCACGCGCAGCACTTCAAGGAGACCCGTGACATCCGCACCCGACATCCTCATCGTGGGCTCCGGGCTCGGCGGCGTCGCCGCCGCCCTGGCCGCCTGCAGGGCCGGACGCACCGTCGTCCTCACCGAGGAGACGGACTGGATCGGCGGCCAACTCACCTCTCAGGCCGTCCCGCCCGACGAGCACCCATGGGTCGAGCAGTTCGGCACCACCGCCTCGTACCGCACCCTGCGCGAGTCCATCAGGGACTACTACCGACGCTGGTATCCGCTGCGGTCCCAGGCCCTGGCGCTGACCGACCTCAACCCGGGCGCGGGCCGCGTCAGCAAGCTCTGCCACGAACCGCGCGTAGCCCTGGCCGTCCTGGAAGCGATGCTCGCACCGCACCGCGCCTCGGGCCGGCTCACCTTGCTGACCGAGCACCGCCCCGTCGCGGCCGAGGCCGGAGACGACGACACCGTTCGGTCCGTCACGCTGACCAGCCTGCGTGACGGCAACAGCCGTACGATCCACGCCCGTTACGTCATCGACGCGACCGAGACCGGCGAACTGCTCGAACTCGCCGGTGTCGAGCACGCGATCGGCGCCGAGGCGCGCGGCGAGTTCGACGAACCGCACGCGCCCGACGAGGCACAGCCCCTCAACCAGCAGGGCATCACCGTGTGCTTCGCGCTCTCCCACCACGAGGGCGAGGACCACACCATCGAACGCCCCGCCGACTACGACTTCTGGCGCGCCTACCGGCCCGACTTCTGGCCCGGACCACTCCTCGGCTTCCTCGCGCCCGACCCCCGCACCCTGGAGGCCGTGCCCCGCACCTTCGTCCCCAACCCGGACCTCGACCCGCTGGACGTGACCGCCGACCAGTCCGCAGACGCGGGCGACAAGGAACTCTTCGGTTTCCGCCGGATCCTGGCCCGCAAGCTGCACCGGCCCGGCGCGTTCGACTCCGACATCACCCTGGTCAACTGGCCGCTCAACGACTACTGGCTCAAGCCCCTGATCGGCGCGGGACAGGAGACGTCGGACGCCGCCCTCGCCGAGGCGAGGCAACTGTCCCTCTCGGTCCTGTACTGGCTGCAGACCGAAGCTCCGCGCGCCGACGGAGGCACCGGATTCCCCGGACTGCGGCTGCGTCCGGACGTCACCGGCACGCCCGACGGCCTCGCCAAGGCGCCCTACATCCGCGAGTCGCGCCGTATCAAGGCGGTCACCACCATCACCGAGCACGACGTCGCCATCGACATCGTCGGCCCCCATGGCGGCACCCGCTACCGGGACTCCGTGGGGGTCGGCAACTACCGCATCGACCTGCACCCCTCGACCGGTGGCGACAACTACGTCGACATCGGCTCGGTGCCCTTCGAGATCCCGCTCGGCGCGCTGATCCCGCGCCGCGTCCGCAACCTTCTGCCCGCGGGCAAGAACATCGGCACCACCCACATCACCAACGGCTGCTATCGGCTCCACCCGGTGGAATGGAACATCGGCGAGGTGGCGGGCGCACTGGCCGCGCACTGCGTCGCCGAGGGGGTCGAACCCCGGCAGGTCCAGGCCGAGGACAAGCGGTTCGACCAGTTCGCCCGGCTCCTCGACCGCGAAGGAGTCCAACGCCACTGGCCCGACGTCCGCGGTTACTGACACCCGCGGACAGCTATACCCGCGGACAGCTACATCCGTGGACAACTACGTCCGCGGGAAGCCGCAACACCAACAACAGCGGTAACAGCGACAACACCGAGAACGGCGGACGGCCGAGCGGGTGCAGCTCCACCTGCCCCGCCCGGCCCACCGCCCGCGCCCCTGCCCACCCTGCACAAGGAGGTGCCCAAGCCATGAACACCCACCGCATCCGCGTCGGCATCGACGTGGGCGGAACCTTCACCGACGCCGTGGCGGTCGACGCCACGACCCTGCGACTGCTGGGACAGGTAAAGGTCCCCACCAGCCACCATCACGAGGACGGCGTCGCCCACGGCATCGTCGAAGCTCTCGACCGTCTGCTGGAACAGACCGGACACGCCCCTGAGGACGTGGCCTTCCTGGCCCACGGCACCACCCAGGCTACCAACGCCCTGCTGGAGGGCGACGTCGCCACCGTCGGCCTGATCGGCATCGGCGCCGGCCTCGGCGCCGCCTTCACCCGCCGGCTCGCCGCCTTCCGCAAGCTGCACCTCACTCCCGGCAAGCAACTGCCGCTCGTCTACGTCCATGTCCCCGACCCCGATGACGCGCCCGCCGTACGCGCCGCCCTCGACGAGGCCGTCCGGCAGGGAGCCGAGGCCGTGGTCGCCAGCCAGCCGTTCAGCGTCGACCGCCCCGAGGGCGAGGACACCATCGCCGCGGCGGCCGTCGAACGCGGCCTGCCGACCACCGCCGCCCACGAGATCACCTCGCTCTACGGACTCCACAAGCGCACCCGGACGGCCGTCGTCAACGCGGCGATCCTGCCCCGCATGCTCGCCACCGCCGACCTCGTCGACGCCTCCATCACCAAGGCCGGTGTCGGAGCGCCGCTGATGGTGATGCGCTGCGACGGGGGAGTGATGTCACTGGAGGAGATGCGCCGCAGGCCGCTGCTCACCGTGCTGTCCGGCCCGGCGGCCGGCGTCGCCGGCGCACTCATGCAGGAGCGCATCAGCGACGGCGTCTTCCTGGAGACCGGCGGCACGTCCACCGACATCAGCGTCGTACGACGCGGCAAGGTCGCTGTCCGGCACGCCACCATCCTCGGGAAGACGTCCTATCTGTCGGCGCTCGACGTGCGCACCGTCGGTGTCGGCGGGGGCTCGATGGTCCGTGTGGACAACGGCAGGGTCACCGGTGTCGGACCGCGCAGCGCACACACCGCGGGTCTGCCCTACGCCTGCTTCGCGACCGCGGAGGACCTGCGGGACGCCCGACTCACCACCATCCGCCCGATGGACGACGACCCGGCCGACTACGCCGTACTCGACGCCGCGGGCGGACGCTTCGCGATCACCATGACCTGCGCGGCCAATGCCCTGGGCCGAGTCCCCGACGGGGACTTCGCGCACTGCGACCCGGCCGTGGCCGAGGCCGCCATCGCCCCCTTGGCCGCCGCGCTGGGCACGGACGTCGCCACGGCGGCCGCCCGCGTCCTGGACGCCGGCACCGACCAGGTCAAGGCCGTCGTCGACGCGATGATCCGCGACTACCGGCTGGACAAGGACACCGCCGTCCTCGTCGGAGGCGGCGGGGGAGCGGCCACCGTCACCCCGCACCTGGCGGCAGTCTCCGGCCAGGAGGGCAGGATCGCCCGCCACAACGAGGTCATCAGCCCCATCGGTGTCGCCCTGGCCCTCATACGCGAACAGGTCGAGCGCATCATCCCCGGCGCCCGCCAGGAACAGATCCTCGCCGTACGGGCCGAGGCCGAAGCCGCGGTCGTCGCCCAGGGCGCCGCGGCCGAGGGCGTCGAGGTGGAGATCACCGTCGACCCGCAGACCAACACCGTGCGCGCCGTCGCCACCGGCGCCACCGAACTGCGGACACAGGACCGCACCCGTCGGGCCGGCGACAGCGACCGGCTGCGCGCCGCCGCCGACAGCCTCAAGACCGACCCGGCATCGGTGCGCGTCCTGGCGGGCACCGACTCCCACACCGTGTACGGGACCGATGTCCGGCGCCGGTTCAGCGCCGACCGCCACCCGGTGCGCGTCGTGGACAGTGACGCCGTCGTGCGACTGCACGCGCCGGACGCCCGCGTCGAGACGACCACCGTCGCCCGCGCGCCCGAAGTCCTCGCCCAACTGGTGCGCGAGGCCACGTCCTACGGAGACGGCGGCGTCCGAGCCCCCGCCCTGCGCCTCTTGATCGGCTCCCGGATCGCCGACCTCTCCGGCGTGCTGGACCCGCAGCCCCTGCTCGCGCTCGCCCGCAGCGAGCTGCGTGCACGCGCCGCCGACGAGCCGGTCGTGGCTGTCCTGGAGACCCGCTCATGACGAATGCCCTCCTGGATCACACCACGCTTGCGGGAATCAAGGAGCTCGAAGAGAGCGACGACGCCGAGTTCGCCGTACGACTCCTGGCGGACACGCCCACGCACGAGGGCCGCGACCGGCCCTGCTGCGTCAATGGGCCCGGGCGGCAACCGAGTTCGGCTCCGCGCTGCCCCCCGTGGCGGCCTCGGCCCGTGTCGTGGAGAGCGACGGGGGTCTGGCCAAGGGGCTCCTGGCCCGCTACACCTCCCGGCCGGTGCCCACCGTCGAGGTGTTCACCGACACCGTCGCCCTGGCCGAGGAACTGATCGACCGACTGGGCTGGCGCCACTGGTACCCGGCCGGGTCACTGCGGGCGGCGGCGATCGCCCACGAGGCCGTACACGAACAGCTGCACCACGGACCCGCGAAGAAGGCATTGAAGCGTTCGCTGGGCCACGTCGTGCTGCACGCGGGACGTCACCGCCTCCACGGCCACGTCGCGGGCGCCGACGAGATCGCCGCCCACGCCTACGCCGGCACGGTCTGCGGTCTCGGCCGCAGCCCCCTCCTGCTGACGGCCGCCCTGACCGTCGCGGCCCGAACGCCGCACGGTTTCCCGATCGGAAGAGAGAAGTAACGCCATGGGCGTCGTCATCCTTCTTGTCATGGCGGCAGGTGTCGCCGCGATGCTCACCCGCAGACTTCCCACCGCCTTCGCGCTCGTCATCCTGGGCGTCGTCATCGCCCTGCTCGCCGGCGCCCCGCTGACCGGCGAGAACAGCGTCCTGGACACGGTCATCCAGATGGGCGCACCCGCCCTCGCCTCCACGATGATCGCGATCCTGTTGGGCTCCTGGCTCGGCAAACTCCTCGACGAGACCGGCATAGCCGGAACCCTCGTACGCAAGATCGTCGAGTTCGGAGGCGACCGCCCCGTCGTCGTCGCCCTCGGCGTCCTGCTCGTCTCCACCCTCGTCGGGACGGTCACCGGCTCCGCCCCCGCCGCGATGCTCGCCGGCATCATCGGAATCCCCGCCATGATCGCGGTCGGGATCCCCAAGGTCACCGCGGCCGGAACCATCTTGATGGGCATCGCCGCCGGGATGCCCTTCGAACTGCCCATCTGGCAGTTCTTCTCCACCGCGCTGGAACTGCCGGTCGACACCGTGCGCGGCTTCATGTTGAAGCTGTTCCCGCTCGCGCTCGCCGCCGCCGTCCTCTTCGTCGTCATCGAGACGCGGCGACGCGGCGTCGAACACGCATGGTCTCTCAAGTCCACGGCCACGAAGCTCGATTCACGCCGTAAGCAACTGGGCGACGCCCCCTGGTACGCCCTCCTCACCCCGATCGTGCCGCTGGTCCTGGCCCTCGGGTTCGACATCGCGATCCTGCCGTCGATGCTCGCCGGTGTCCTGTACGCGCTCGTCACCACCACCCGGCCCGGCGAGATGAACAAACGGCTCCTGCGCACCCTCTACGCCGGCTTCGAGGTCGCGGCGGCACCGATCGTGCTGTTCATCGCCATCGGCATCCTCCTCGCCGCGGTGAAACTGCCCGGCGCGGTGGACGCCCTCGAACCGCTGGTCAAGGCCGTCAGCCCGCACAACCCGGTGCTGTTCGTGGTCGTCTTCACCGTCCTCGTACCGCTGTGCCTCTACCGGGGACCGCTGAACGTCTTCGGCCTCGGCGCCGGCATCGCCGGTGTCCTCATCGCCGCGGGCATCTACCCCGCCGTCGCCGTGCTGGGGATCGCCACCTCGTACAACCAGGTCTTCGGTGTGGCGGACCCGACCAGCACCCAGACGGTGTGGAGCGCGCAGTACGCCGGGGTCGCACCGCAACAGGTGATGCTGCGCACCCTGCCCTACGTCTGGGCCGTGGCCCTGGGCGGATTCTGCGTCACCGCCGCCACCTACCTGTGATCTCTCAACTCCCGGGACGGAGTACGACATGACACAGCACGACAGCAGCACCCACCGGCCTTCCGCCGATGACCCGCGCCACCCCGGACGTCGCATGTTCCTGCGCGCCGCGGCCGCGACCGCCGCGGCGGCAACGGGCGTCATCGCCACCGGGGCGGCAGCCGGTGCTGCCGGGCAAGCGGCGCCGGCCGCCGCCGCGATACCCGGCGGTTTCCCCGACTACCGCTACCTCAAGACCCTCCTGACGCCTTCTCAGCTCAAGTACAACCCCACCGGCGAGATCATCTTCCCGTGCATCCGCGGGGTCTACGACAAGCTGGCGAACCCGCTGGGCCGCTACTACCTCTACTACGGGCCGCACGACGCACCCGGCGGCATCTGCCTCGCCTACGGCGACTCGCTGGAGGGACCCTTCACCGAGTACACCGCCAACCCGATCGTCTCCAACAACTGGCAGCCGCACTACAGCGTCAGCCACGTCGCCTCACCACACGTCCTGTGGAACGAGGACGTCAAGGAACTGTGGCTCTACTTCCACGGTGAGAACGGCACGACCCGCCTCGCCCGGTCCAAGGACGGCATCACCTTCACCTACGACAAGGTGGTGCTCACCACCGCCATGATGCCCGCGGGCAGCACCGAGACCTCCTACGCCCGCGTCTTCCGGCACGACCTGCCGTCGCGCGGCGCCCGCTACGTCATGCTGTTCATGCTCAACAACCAGTCCAACCACCGTGACATCGCCTGGGGTTGGTCGGCCGACGGCCGCACCTGGACGTTCGACCAGCAACCCCTCGTCCGGCACTCCGACGTCGGCGCGAACAACATCGGTGGCCCGCACCTGCTGACCCGCGACAACAGCACCTACGTCGTCTACAACACCAGCAAGGAGAACGGCGGCAATCTCCTGATCACCGAGGTCGGCAACGACTTCACCCGCCGCAACCACCTCGGCCTCTTCCACGACTCGGCCGACACCGCCCCGGACAACGGACGCAGCGCGTCACCGACGTTCGGGACCGACCACGGCGTGCCCTACATGATCTACGAGGCAGGTGAAAGGCTCCAGGGTTCGATCGCCGTGGCACGCGGCTGACACCCGTCGCCGGACGGACGGGGAGGACCGGCGGTCGATCGCCGCCTCGATGGGTGACCGACCGGACCCCGACTCGGATCCGGGCGCCGTGGCCGGCGGCAGTGCCGGCCACGGCGCATGGTGCATGGCCAGGCCGACGCTGTCGTCGGGGAAGGGTGCGGGGGCGGCGTGGGCCGGGCCGCGTGATCCCGACGGGCCGTGGCTAGGGGGCCTCGTGGACCCTCTTCAGGAGAACCATGAGCTGGCTCTGCTCGTCCGCGGTGAGCGGTGCCAGCAGCTCGGCGTTGGCTGCTTCGGCCAGCGCGGCGCAGCGGGTGAGGACGGCTGTGCCCTCCGGGGTGACCGTGATGGCGTTCTTACGGCGGTCGGCCGGGTCCGGGGCGCGCAGCACGAGTCCCGCCTGTTGGAGCTCGTTGAGGATGCCGACCATGTCCTTGGGGTCGACGGCGACCCGGCGGCCCAACTCGGCCTGGGCGACCGGCCCGTACTCGGAACTCGCGGCCAACACCGCGTGATGCATGAGCTTCAGCCCTTCCGCCGTGAGCGCCTCGGCGACCAGACCGCGGGCGCGCGCCGCGACACGGCCGACGAGCCAGCTCGGCAGGGACTGGATGCGCTGAAGGGCTGCGGTCATGCTCCCAACCTATCCCGAAAACCATGGGTACTCCCTACGAATTTCCGATACCGTTGGGCTCCCCAATGAAATTGGACAGGGAGGTCCTTGTGCTGCGGATCCGCCACGAGGTCGACGGACGGGCCACCGCGTTGGTCGCCGAGGAGACCGATCGTCCCGTACCGGGAGCCGGGGAATTACTGATCCGGACCCGGGCGATCGGCGTGACCCTGCCCACCGTGCGCAGGCTCCGGGACACCGGAAAACCGGTCACGCTCGGCGGCGAAGTCGCCGGAGAGGTCGCCGCCCTCGGCGACGGGGTCACGTCCTTCGGCATCGGAGACCGCGTCACCGGCCTGTGCTTCGCCGACGCCTACGCGGAGTTCGCGGTCCTGAACACCGCGATGACCACCCGGATCCCGGACCGCGCCGGCGACGTGGAGGCGGTGGCGCTCGTCCGCAGCGGGATGGTGGCGCGCGGTGCCTACGAGGCCGCACACGTGCGGCCCGGCGAGTCCGTCCTCGTGACGGCGGCCGCGAGCGCGGTCGGCACGCTTGCCCTCCAGTACGCCAGGGCCGGTGCGGCCGGACGGGTCGTGGCCGCTGTCAGCAGCGCCGGCAAGGCCGATTTCCTCAGGGACTTGGGAGCCGACGAGGTCGTTCTCTACGAGGACGCCGACTGGGGCGCCCCGTACGACGCGATCCTCGACGGAGTCGGCGGCGACCTCCTCGGCCCGGCCGTGCGGGCCCTGGCCATCGGCGGGCGGCTGGTGGCCTTCAGTTCCGGCGGGGGCACGGTGGAGGCGTACGAACTCCTTGTCCGCGGTGCTTCGTTGATCGGCTTCCACATGCGTGCCGTCGCCGTAGGCAAGCCCGACCTGTACGACCGCTGGCTGCGTGAACTGTGGCAACTGTACGAAGAGGGCACCCTGCGCGTCGCCGTGCACGAGGAGATCCCCCTTGCCGAAGCCTCCCGGGCCCACGCCCTCATCGAACAGCGCCGCAACCTCGGCAAGGTCGTCCTCGTGCCGCCGCTCCAGCCAACGGCGCCGCGAGCGACGTGAGCCCGCGGCGCGTCGATTCGGACCGCGTGCGAAGAGCGCGCCCTCGCGTCGGACCGCGTGGGAACAACGCGCCGTCCCGTCGGATCCAGG
The DNA here is from genome assembly GCF_040607345.1 of Streptomyces sp. NPDC005302. Taxonomy (NCBI): domain Bacteria; kingdom Bacillati; phylum Actinomycetota; class Actinomycetes; order Kitasatosporales; family Streptomycetaceae; genus Streptomyces; species Streptomyces sp. NPDC005302. Next base: position 15,729 of record NZ_JBEXGN010000017.1, on the reverse strand, counting down.
CCCCGCGTTCCGTTCGTTCAAGTGTCGTTCAGCGCACAACCATCGGCCGTTTCCGTGTGTCTCAGTGGTGAATCACCACCGCGCGCACGCGTCTCGACGTCGCTCGCGCCTCTAGGAGGAACCGTGGGCATCCGCCGACCCGCCATATCGACCGCCGTAGTCGCCGCCCTGATCGGATCGTTCAGCGTGCCGATCGTCGCGGCCACCGCATCCGCGAAGGACCGCGCCACCACCGTGCGCGAGGACTTCGACGGCGACGGCTATCAGGACGTCGCCGTCGCCGCTCCCGGCGCGAAGGTCGGCGGCCATACGTGGGCCGGCTACATCACGATCAGCTACGGCTCGGCGAAGGGCCTCGACCCCGCGCGCACCACGGTCATCAACCAGGACACACCCGGCGTGCCCGGTGACTCCGGCGACAACGAGGTCTTCGGCTACGCGATGGTCTCGCGCGACCTCGACGGCGACGGCCTGACCGACCTGGCCGTCGTCACCCGCGACTACCGGCCGGAGGACAACGTCAGCGGATCGGTGATCGTCCTGTGGGGCCGTAAGGGCGGCATCTCCGGCGACGGCGCGGTCCGCGTCGGCGCCCCGGCGAACGCGCAGGTCGGCGACGACATCACCGCGGGCGACTTCGACGGCGACGGCCATGTCGACCTGTTCATGGGCAACAGCGAGGACTCGTACGACTTCCACGACGTGCTCTACGGTCCCCTCGGCCGGGACGGCGCTCCCGCCCGCGAGCAGCGCCTTCAGGTGTACAGCACGGACAACACCATCAATTCCACCGCCGCGGGCGACTTCAACGGAGACGGCATCGAGGACCTCGCGACCTTCTACGTCTACGAGAACCACGCCGAGGGCGGCAAGCTCTGGCTCGGCACCGAGGACGGCCTGTCCACCGTCCCGCAACGGCTGACCTCCGCGTCCAGTGCCGCCGTCGCCGACTTCGACCAGGACGGCTACGCCGACCTCGCGACCCGGATCTTCCTCAACGGCGACACCGAGAACGTGGAGGACCCCGGCACCCTCACGATCTACTACGGTTCGCCCGCCGGCCCCAGCCAGACCCGCACGAAGACGATCACGCAGGACACGGCGGGCGTTCCCGGGGTGAGCGAGAAGAGCGACCAGTTCGGCGGGCGGCTGAGCGCGGGCGACGTGAACGGCGACGGATACCCCGACCTGGCCGTCGGCGTCCCCGGCGAGGCGATCGGCTCGAAGAAGAAGGCGGGCGCCGTGGTCCTGCTCAAGGGAGGCAGGAGCGGACTCACCGGCACGGGAGCGCAGGCCTTCCACCAGGACACGACGGGCGTTCCGGGTGTCGCCGAGGCAGGCGACCTGTTCGGCGGTTCCACCCGCCTGCTCGACGTGACGGGTGACGGCAAGGCGGACCTGGTCGCCGGCGCGCCGGGCGAGGACCTGGGCACCGTCGTGAACGGCGGTGCCGTATGGCTGCTGCGCGGCATCTCCTCCGGCCTGACGGCCTCGAAGTCGGTCGCGGAGAACCCGACGGACATCGGGGCGCCGGCATCGAGGGCGTTGTTCGGCCTGAACCTGAGCGGCGACAACGGCCCCGGAACGGCGGTCTCCTAACCCTGCCGAGGCGTATCCCCGGAACCGGTGATCGCCGCATCCGTCAGCAGGGCGCTCGCGACGAAACCGAAGAGGTGATCGGCGCGCGGCGCGAGTGAGGGCTGGTCGCCGAGCCACGCGAGCGCGGCCACCAGCGCGAACAGATCGGTGCCGTCCATGTCGGTCCGCGCCGCGCCCGCCTCCTGGGCGCGGCTGAGGAGCCGCGCCCCGGCCGCCCGCAGGGTCACGCATGACGTGTGGAGCGCGGACTCGGTGTCCTCGATGGCGGCCGCCATCAGCACGGTCACGCCCCGGTACTCCGTTGTCCATGTGACGCAGTCGCGCAGCCACGAAACGAGAGCGTCGGCGGGCGAACTCGAGGTCTCGAGTTCGCCCGCCTTCGCTGTCAGTTCGTCGAAGCTCGCACGGAGCAGGGCTTCGAGCAGGGCCTCGCGAGTCGGGTAGTGCCGCAGCAGTGTCGCGAGCCCGACATCGGCCCGGCGCGCGATGTCGCGCATCGACGCGTCGACGCCCTGCTCGGCGATGGCGGCGCCCGCTACCGCGAGCAGGTGATCGCGGTTCTTCCTGGCGTCGGCCCGCATCTGTCCTCCTTGACTATCCGGATCGGTGGTCCATATATTCGGACCAGTGGTCCGTTTATGTGGATCGCCGATCCGGATGAGTGTATCCCGCGACTCGGGCAGGAGAGAGAGATGTCGACAGGCACGATGAGGGCGGTTCGGCTCCATGAGCACGGTGGTCCGGAGGTTCTGCGGTACGAGCAGGTGCCGGTTCCCGACCTCAGGCCGGGTGAGGTACTCGTTCGCGTGTGCGCGATCGGTGTCAATCCTCCGGACTGGTATCTGCGGGGCGGGCTGACCACGATGCCCGGGGAGACGGAGTCGACGGTGAGCCTGCCGGTGTTCCGGGGACGGATGTCTCGGGTGTCGTCGAGGCCGTCGCCGCGGACGTGGCGGGTTTCTCGGTCGGTGACGAAGTCTTCGGTCTTCTGCGGTTCCCCAGCTTCGACGGCAGGGCGTACGCCGAGTACGTGGCCGCGCCGGCGTCGGACCTCGCCCACAAGCCCGCCGGCATCGATCACGTGCACGCCGCCGGGGCGCCCATGGCGGGGCTGACGGCGTGGCAGTTCCTGATCGAGGTCGGACACGATCACCCCTCGCCCTTCCAGGAGGCGGGGCATCACCCGACCACGCTCGACGCGGACACGACGGTGCTCATCAACGGTGCCGCGGGCGGTGTGGGGCACTTCGCGCTGCAACTGGCGAAGTGGAAGGGCGCCCGCGTCGTCGCGGTGGCATCGGGCGCGCACGAGTCGTTCCTGAGCCGGCTCGGCGCCGACCGGTTCATCGACTACACCAGGAGTCGCGCCGAGGAACTCGTGCGCGACGTCGACCTGGTGCTCGACACCGTCGGTGGTCCCGAGAGCAGGCGTTTCCTGCGTACGCTCAAGCGCGGTGGCGCCCAGTTCGCCGTGCTGCCGGGGGAGTTCGACCAGGAGGAGACCGCGAAGCTGGGAGTCACGGTCTCGAGCGCCCAGGTCCGCTCCAGCGGCACACAACTCGCCGAACTCGGACGGCTCCTCGACGCCGGCACGGTCCGCGTCGCGATCGACAGCACCTTTGACCTCGCGGACGCCCGAGCGGCCCACGAACGCGCCGCCCAAGGACACATCCAGGGCAAGATCGTGCTCACGGTCGCTCCGGGCTCGTAACGCGAGTCTGTTGGTGCCCGGGCCCGGGCCTGGACCGGTGGCGGATGGCCGGGTTCTCAACCGGCTGGACGGCGTCTTGCTCGCGGAGCTGTCGCGGTCGGCGACTATGGCCGACGGGCTACGGCCGGTCTCCGGCTACTCCGTGACGGATTCCGAGACCTCGCGCCACGCGGCGTCGGACTCGGCGAGGGCGGCGGCTTCCGCTGCGGCGTACTGGACCGCGTCCTTGCCGATCAGGAGGCGCCGGGGAGCGTCCGTGCGGCCGGCGAGGTCGGTGATGACCTGGGCGACCTTGGACGGGATCGCGGGCTCCTGGCCGGATGCCTGGCGGAGCATCTCGCCGAACTGCCCGACGGTCTGCTGGTACGGCTCACTGATCGGCGGGACGGCCATGGAGGATCCGGCCCAGTCGGTGCGCATGCCGCCCGGCTCGACCGAGGTGACCTGGATGCCGAGCGGGGCGACTTCCTGGGCGAGCCCGACGGAGAAGGCGCTGACCGCCCACTTCGACGCCTGGTAGGCGACCAGGCCGGGGCTGGCGAGGCGGCTGCCGAGGGAGGAGATCTGGAAGATGTGCCCGGAGCCCTGCTCCCGCATCGACGGCAGGACGGCCTTGGTGACGTGGACGGTGCCGTAGAAGAGGGTGTCGACCTGGCGTCGGAAATCGTCCAGGGAGATGTCCTCGACGGAGGCGAGATCGGCGTATCCGGCGTTGTTGACGACGATGTCGTAGCGGCCGAACGCCTTCAGACCCTCCTGGACCGTCTTCCGCACGGCGTCGACGTCCGTGACGTCGAGCGGGAGGGTGAGGATCTTGTCGCCGTAGCGGGCGGAGAGGTCGTCGAGCTTCGTTGTGTCACGGGCGGTGGCGACCACTCGGTCACCGGCTTCCAGGGCGTTCTCGACGATGGCGCGGCCGAGGCCGCGGGAGCTTCCGGTGACGAACCAGACCTTGGACAAGAGGATGCTCGATTCCTGTTGGCGCACCGGCGCGAGTCCCGCGCAAGCCGCTCCGATACGGACCCGCCATTTCAGACCGGCAGTCCGTTATTTTGTGTCCAACGTAAAACACCACCGGTCTGATGTCAAAAGACCGCAAGTCTGTACGATGGCGGCATGACTACCTTCCAGCGCGCTCGCAGCGAGGAGCAGCGGGAATCCCGACGCCGGGCAATCCTCGACACCGCCGCCGCCATGCTCGACGAAATGCCCGTGAGCGCGGTCAGCCTCAATGAGCTGAGCCGCCGCGTCGGGCTCGCCAAGTCGAACGTACTGCGGTACTTCGACTCTCGCGAGGCGGTCCTCCTGGAGCTGCTCGACCAGGCATGGAAGGAGTGGTCGGCCGACCTGCCGGACCGGCTGGCCTCCGGCATCAACGCCGGGGAAACGGTGGACGTGCGGGGCGAGCAGTTCGCCGCGACGGTCACCGCCTCACTGACCGAACGTCAGGTGCTGTGTGATCTGCTCAGCGCGCAGGCGGGTGTCCTGGAGCACAACGTGTCGCCGGAGGTGGCCGCCCGCTACAAGAGGGCCGCCATCGGCAACGTCGGCGAACTCGCCGCACTGGCACGCCTCCACCTGCCCGAGCTGGGCGAGCGAGCGGGCCAACTGGCCGCTGCCGCGGTCATGGTGATCGGCGCGGTCTGGACCCACGCACGCCCCTCGCAGGCGATGCTCGCCGCGTACGACGCCGATCCCACCCTCGCCGTGCTCAAGCTGGACTTCGCCGCGTCACTTCGCGAGTTCCTGGCCACGCTCATCGCAGGCACCCTCGCCCGCCCTTCGTCCTGACCCCGGCGGCCCGGCCCCCACGACCTCACCCTTGGAGAACTGTGCGCGTCATCATCTTCGGAGCGTCCGGAATGGTCGGACACGGGGCACTGCATGCCTGCCTTCGCGACGACACCGTCACCGAAGTCCTCGCCGTCGTCCGCAGCCCGCTCCCGCTGACCCACGCCAAGCTGCGGCAGATCGTCCACGCCGACTTCACCGACTACGCGGCCGTGCAGGACCAGTTGAAGGGCCTGGACGCCTGCTTCTTCTGCCTCGGCGTCTCCGCCGTCGGACGCAGCGAGAAGGAGTACGCCCGTGTCACCCACGACTACACACTCGCCGCCGCCCGCGCCCTCAACGCCGCCAGCCCCTCCATGACGTTCGTCTACGTCTCCGGTGAGGGCACGGACAGCACCGGCAAGAGCCGCCAGATGTGGGCCCGGGTCAAGGGTCGTACCGAGAACGAACTGCTGGCCATGCCGATGTCGGCGTACATGTTCCGCCCCGGCTACATCCAGCCCGTCGACGGAGCCAGCTCGCGCACCCCGCTCTACCGCGTCATGTACCGCGTCACGGCCGCCCTGTACCCCGTCCTGCGACGCGCCTTCCCCCGGTACGTCACCAACACCGACGCCGTCGGACGCGCCATGCTCGCCGTAGCCCGGCAGCACGGCACCGGTCCCACGGTGCTGCGCAACCCCGACATCAACCGCCTTGCTTCCGGCTGACCACGACCCGCCCGCCTCTCAGGCGACCTCACAACGCGATCGTCGGCGTGAGCGGTCATGAATATCAGAGGTAGCTCAAGTCCGTTGTGCGTCCCAGCCGTGTGCAGCAGAGTGCTGTCGAGTCGGCGATCAGTGACGCTCGCCGGGAGCGGGACCGCTGTAGCCGGGGTTCGACCGGGGGGCCGAAAATGACCTGCAAGCAGCCGGCGCTTTTCGCGCTGGCCGTCTGCGCACTTCTCTGGGGGCCGATTGCGTGCGGCCCGGACGATGCGAGACCGCACGCGGCCGAGGGCGAGACGACCAGGGCGACGAAGCCACCGCGGTGCGAGGCCGCCAAATACAGCTGGTCCAAGCCCACGAGGCGTGTCTTCCTGGCGGGCGTCTCCCAGCCGCACGTGCTCGGCAAGGGCGGCGGACGTTTCAACGACGCCAGTCGGCCGGTGCCGCACCCGGACTCGAAGGTCACGGTGGAAGAAGGCCCGGACGTCGACGCTGCGAAGGTAGTGGGGGCGCTCGACGCCTACAGCGACTGGGGATTCCTCTACGGGCCCGGCGAGATCGAGCCAGGGAGGTCGGACGGCTCTGCCTTGTCGTACGAGGTGCGCGAGTCCGGAGTCTATGTGCAGCTGAAGTTCGGGCAGTTGGTGGAAGCCGATTTCAGGCGAACCTGTCGCGGGGGCGTCCCGACGTCCCGAGGGCATGCCGTGGGCATCGGTGCGTTCGGTGGCAGCACTCTGGACTGCACCGAGACACTCCACCTCAAGTTCTTGAAGGACGAGGACGTTTCGCTCGGCGAGGCGACACGCGAAGGTGCGCGCGCCGCGTGTCCGTCGGGATCCCGGGCGTCGAGGAAGAGCTGACCCGTCCAACTCCGTTCGTGGCCAGGGCGATCGACGACGCCGGTCAGAAGTGTGTCGCGATACCGAAAGCGCGGCGGAGTTGTGCCATGTCCTGCCGATCGCGGTCCGAGGGTTCGTAGCCCTGATGGAAGGAGACCTGCTGCTCGGCGGACAGGCACGGGACTGGCATCCCCCGGACGGTGCCTGTCTCGAAGCACGAGGAAGGGTACGTGAACGGACGCCCGGGCTCGGGTGACGCCTGCAGTGCCGAGCCGTCGTCGGCGAAGACCAGGGGGTGAAGGTCGATCTCCCGTCCATCCGGAGCCGTCACGACGAAACGGACCGGTCGCCGGTTCAGTGTCTCGACGAATCCGGCCGCGTGGAGCGCCGCCGACACCACGACTTCATGGTCCTGTCGGTGCATCAGATCCAGGTCCCGGTGTTCGCGGGTCTGTTCGCCGATCAGCGCGTCGATCCCCCATCCGCCACCGATCCAGACGTCCGCCTTCGCCTGTCGCAGCAGGGCCAGGACGAACACCACGTCGTCAGCCGTCATCACCTGACGCAGGGTAGAGGCGTTCGTCCGGGGTCGCCCACACTTTGCTGCCGGGCCGGCTCCGTCCGGCCCAGCGCCAGCACACCAGCCAGGGAGACACGGTCGCCGCGAGGCCGCCGTGCACAGCTGTTCCGTGACGCCGACGACCCCTCCGAACGAACCGTGGTGGTTCGTCCGGAGGGGCCGACCGCTGACCGTGTCGCCTCGTGAGGATCAGCGGAAAGGATTGTCGCGCCGGCTCGGCAGCGACGTATCAGCCGTCACCGATCACCGTCCTCCCTCGGCCCGGAGGTCCTCACCGGCTGCGCCCACTCCGCCGCGGGGGACCAGAGTCCGGCGCCCCCGGCGGAGCCGGCTCCACTGTCTGCCGGGTCCCACAGGGTGGCTGCTCCGGCGGCGCGGTCACCGCTGTCTCCGCCGGCCGCGACGGGGCGGTCGTCCCGGTCCGTGGGCTGGAACCCGACCGTGTAGGTCCGGGTGACCGAGCCGTTGGCCGAGGTCACCTTGATGGTGCGGGTGGTGAACCGGGACCCGGTCGAGGAGAGGACCGAACTGCCGTCGGTGACCTTCACCCGCGCGCCGGACTGGGCCGGTGCGGCGGAGACGGCCGGGATCCTCGCGTTCTTCGGCCAGTCGACGACGTACGTGGACACGTCCGCGTCGAACCCGTCGATCGCGACACCTCCGACGGTGATCGCCTTCGCGTCGGCGACACTGGCCTTGGTGGCGTCCGAGAAGTTCTTCACCGTGACCGACCCGTCGGCGCCCACGACGACATGCGCCGCCATCGCCGCCGCCAGGTTGATCCGCTGCCAGCTCGCCTGCCCGTCAGCGGTGAGGTCGAGCGGGTACCCGGAGTCCGTCGCGGTCTGTTCCAGGATCTGAGTGCGCTGCTCGGTGGTGAGATCCGGGAACGCCGTGATCAGCAGTGCCGCCGCGTCCGAGGGCGTCTCGACGGCCTGCCCCGCCTTGCCCACCTGGGAGAACCCGTACGTCAGGCGCCGCGTGTACAGGTCGACGTCCTGTGCCGTGCTCAGCCCGGCGTACGCGTCGCCCTGACAGGCCGCGAGCGTGTCCCCGTATCCCTCCTTCTCGCACTGATCGACCAGTACGTTCTCCATCTCGGTGTGGGCCTGCGTCAGCAGCTTCGCGAAGTCGGGGTCGGCCCACCGGTGAGCCACGGTGGCCTGTCCGGAGATCCGGCCGCCCATGACGTCCAGCGGGTAGTGGAAGCCGAGGACGATGCGGTTGTCCCCGTATTCCGAGGTGCGCGCCAGGATCGACGGTGCCAGCTCCGGCAGGAGCGTGGCGAGAATGGTTCCGGCCTCGTAGCCGCCATAGGTGTGGCCGCTGGGGTACGAGCCGCTCGTGGTGAGACTGCCGTACGAGCCGTCCTGCGACTCGTAGACACGGCCGCCGTCGCCGACGAACCCAAGCCGCACGTAAGGGCGTTGGTAGCCGTACTGGTTCTTCGCCGCGTCGACCTTGTCGAGGCCCTTGGTGACGCGTGAGAACAGCGCGCTGGTCTTGGGTAGTTGGCCGCCGTTCAGGGCGTCACTGTAGATCTTGCCGAGCCGGGAGCCCAGGCCGTCGGCCATCGTGACGGTGGAGCTGTTGGTCGCGTCGACCTCGGCGCGGTCCACCTCCTTCTGTGTCGCGGCGTTGTTGATGCGTACGGCGATCTTGTCGTTCTCGGCGGTCGGCGCGGAGCCCTGGGGCACCTTGGTGTTGGCGCCGAGGATGTCGGAGCCGAGGTCCCCGATGCCGTTGAGCAGCTTGGAGAAGTAGTCGTTCCCGTCCCCGGAACCGGGCCAGCTGTCCGACGGGTACGCGGCGTTGAGTGTCTCGTCCGGGAAGGGTGACGGCACGTATGCCGGGTCGGAGGCATCCGCCGGGGCGCTCGCCGATGTGGTTGTGGGGGAGTCGTCGGAGGTTCCGGCCAGGGTGACCGCGGTGACGGTGGCCGTGTGCGCCCTCGCCTTGCCCGTGGTGGTGAGCAGCGCCGTGTCGGTCGTGCCGGAGACGTGTGCGGTGGTTCCGTCGCCGAGAGCCACGGTGTAGCCGAGGATCGGCAGCCCGCCGTCGCCGGCCGGCTGCCAGGACACGCGGACCTGCTTGCCGTCGGTGATCACAGTTGTCACGGTCGGCCGCTGTGGCTTGCCGCCGTCCGCCACCACAGGTGCCGTGGGCGTACTGGAGGATGAGGTGCCGACGGCGTTCACCGCCCGGACGCGCGCGGTGTACGTGCCCGGCCTCAGCCAAGTGAAGCTCGTGCCGCGGCTGTCGGGATCGTGGATCTCGACCTGGTGTCCGTCGTTCAGAGTGACCCGGTAGCCGGTGATCGGCGCGCCCCCGGTGTCCTTGGGCTCGGCCCAGGCGACCGTCACACTCGTCCCGGACGTCGTCGCCGACACCGCGTCGGGCGCGGCCGGCACCGTCCTGGGCTTCGTGGTGAGCGCGGACACGGTGCGGTGAAGGGTGCTGTACCGCGCCGAGAGGGTCTCGTCCGTGGCCGTGTCGCTCGCGAGCGCGGTCCTCGCCTCGGCGAGTGCCGTGGTGAACGCCTTCCACGAAGTGTCCGTGTAGCGCGTGTCCTTCAGGGCTGAGGCGGTCGCGACCAGGTCCTCCAGGCGCAGCCTCGCGACCGGGACCAACTGCCTGGCGGCGAGGGTGAGGCTGCGGGTCCGGGTGTCGACTTCGAGTTGGGACGCGCCGTCGGCGTCGACGAGGGCGCGGGCGGCGGCGAGTTCGCGCCGGTACACACCGAAGTCGATCGTGTCGTAGCGTGCCGCGTCGTCGGTGAGCCCCGCGTACTGGCCGATCGCCTTGCGCAGAGCGGACTTGTCGGTGACGGCGGGCGTGTCGACGTGGTTGAAGGTGATCCGGCCCAGGTTCGCGACGTAGGGGTGCGAGGAGTCCGGGTTCGTCGTCAGTCGCAGGGAGACGGCGTGCGTGCCGGTGATCGCCTTGGGCAGAGTCAGACTTGTCGTGCCTCCTGACGACCAGGCGGCCCCGGTGGCCGGCAGCGGGACGGTTGCGTCCGGCGTTCCCGGGTTCGCCGCGTCGAACGAGTCCAGGTAGAGCTGGACGGCCGAACCGGTGCCGCAGCGGGCGGAGTTGTTGGCGTAGGTGACGGTGACGGTGCTCTTGGGGGAGCTGCCGAAGTCGATGTCCCCGTAGCTGAGCCAGGCGCCGTTGTAGGTGCCCCCGAGGTCGGTGGTGGAACCCGCGCCGGTCCAGCCGACCGGCTCGCTCTTCAGCCCGCCGCCACTGTTGGAGTGGAACGCGGTCGCGTCGAAGCCCACGGGGGCGTCGGTGTCCTGCGTCAGGCTCAGGGAGTAGATGTTGCCCACGTACGGCTGGGACGCCGACTGCGTACTGGAGACGAAGTCGGCGTACACGTCCTGGACGCCGGTGAAGACACCCGGGTCGAGGTGCACGCTGGTGGTGGCGATGGTTCCCCAGCCCGAGCCGCTGTAGTCGAGGGGGATGTCGACGTTCTTCGTACCGTCCTTCGAGCCGAGGTGCAGCTCGATGTGCGAGTCCGACGCGGAGCGCGACTGGGGCTTGTCATAGCGGACGGTGACGGTGTCGGCGCCGTCGCGGAGATCGGTGTCCTTCCACTCGGCCCACGCGCCGTTCGTCACGTTCTCGAAGATGCCGTTCGAGAGGTTGAGCGGGCTCGAACCGCCGCCCGTCGTGGTGCTGTTCACCGCGGACAGCGTCGCGAGCGTCGTCGAGGGGGACGAGGAGACCTCGTACGGCGAGAACTGGCACCAGTCGAAGTTCGACACCCACTGCTGGCCGGACGGGGCGTGGAACACGAACGTCGCACTCGACGTGTCCAGCAGGGCGGCCGGGTCGGTGACGGCAGCCTGCACCGTGGAGTAGTACTGCCAGCCGCCGGTTCCGGGCAACTGGACGGTGGCGACGACGGGGCCGTCCGCGGCACCGGCGTGGATGTCGACACTGCTCGGCTTCGCGTTCGTCGCCTGCGAGTTGGCGTAGCGGACCGAGACGCTGCGGGGTGAGACGCCTCCGAAGTCCAGCTTGGTGAACCGCTCCCACGATCCCTCGGTGACGCCGCCGAGGTTGCCGTCCGAGTTGTTCTTCTCGCTGGTGAGGCTGGGTCCCTCCTTCTGGTCGGGTGACTCGGCCTGCAGGACGGCGTAGCCGCCCTCGTCGATGGTGAGTGCGTCGATGGCGGACCGCAGCGCGTCGTCCGCGGCCATGATGGTGCCCGTCGCCGAAGCGGTGTCCGCGAGAACGGTCCGCGCGCGTTCGAGGGCCGCACGGAACAGGGTCCACGAGCCGTCGGCGTAGTTGCCGCTGCGCACCAGAGACGCTTGGCCGACGAGTGCGGCGAGAGACCCGCGCTGCACCGCGGCCGCGGAGACGACGAGCGGGTCGGTCGGGGATATCCCGGTGCCGCGCACCGTCGAGGCGGCCACGCCGTGCGCGAAGGCCGCGTCCTGGAACGTGATGCCGAAGCGCGCGTCGACCTGCGTGGTGCCGGTGAGCGACAGCGTCGCCGTGTGCGAGCCGGTGACGCGGAGGTCCGCTGTGACACCGCCCGGCAGACCGGTCACGGTCGCTGCCCCGGTCCTGGTGAGGCTGGTTCCCTTGCGGGCGGCGAACGACGCGGGGCCGGACAGGGTGAGCTTCACACTCCCGTCGACGCCTCCGTCCGCGGCGGTGTCGACGATGCCCGGACGGGCGGAGACGACGGTGTCGCCCCTGGTTCCCGAGCCGCCGTCACCGGCGTCGCCCGAGTCGGTGTTCAGCGAGTACGCCGGCTCCGTGCGAGCGCCCCACTGGGAGGGCTTGGAGCCCATGGTGAAGTCCAGCGTTCCGCCGGAGATGATCTGCGAGTAGTCGAGCCACGTGTTGTCGAACCGCTTCCCGTCGAGGGTCGCGTTCTGCACGTAGTAGTTGCTCGGCGACACCCCGTCGGCCTTCACCGTGAACCGCTTGCCGTTGGCGTAGGTGATCGTCGTGGAGTCGAAGAACGGGCTGCCGATCTGGAACTGGCTGGAACCGGCGGTGACCGGGAACAGGCCCAGGGCGGCGCCGACGAACATCGTCGACATGGTGCCGGCGTCGTTGTCCATCGTCGGGAGGAAGCCGTTCGGGGACAGCTTGTAGACCTGGGTCTTCACCGGTGGCGTGAACTGGCCGCCCGAACTGGGCGCCTCGTTCGTGGAGCCCGTCGCGATGTAGCGGTTCCAGGTCGTGCCGGTGTAGATGGCGCGTACCCACTTCTGCGTCAGGCTGGGCTCACCGACGTAGTTGAACAGGTACGGGGCCTGCAGGTCGATCTCGTTCGCGTTGGAGTGCAGCATGGTCGAGCCGTCGTCGGCACTGGAGTCCTCACCGAACATGTGCTTGACCGCGGCCTTGCCGGCCTTGTCGCCGCCCATGGCCTTGATGAGTCCGCCCATGTCGTACGCGTCGTACCAGTGGTACTGCCAGAGCGTGCCCTGATAGAGGCCTGCCGCCTCGAACTTCTCGTAGTCGGCGCTCTGCCATTCACCGCCGGTGGCACGCGGGGTGAGCAGACCCACCTTCGTTCCGTCGGCCGCGGTCCAGGCGCCCGCCTTCACGAGGTTGTCGATCGCCATGGTCGACTGGGTGCGCAGCTTCTTCGCGTCCTCCTCCTTGCCGAGGGCGCCGGCGATGACGGACAACGCCCACTGGTCGTAGCCGCGTTGGACCGTCGTACCGGGATCTCCGGTGACGTAACCCTGCCGCAGCTGTGCCCCCGTGTAGTACCCGGAGTACGCCAGCAGCGCCGGGTACGCCTCGTCGAGCCGGTCGAAGTTCTTGTAGCCCTTCGACAGCGCGTCGGCGACCAGTACGGCCGAGCGCTCCCAGCGCACGGTCGGAACCGAGTGGGTGAGGCTGCCCAGGCTCTTGCCCGACGCTCGCGCGTCGGCGAAGAGTTCGATGAGCGACTGCACCATGTCCCGGTAGGTGGACGGGTCGATGTACGCCTCGACGGAGTACTTGCGGAAGTCGTCCCAGGTGGACCAACCGTCGTAATACGTGAAGCCGTTCGCCTTGTGCACCGCCCCGTCGGCGCCGCGGTACGTCCCGCTGGTGCTGGTGGCGTTCACCGGCAACGCGTACATGCGGTACAGGTGCGTGTAGAACTCCTTGGTGAGCGTCGACCCGGGGTCGGACTTCGCCGAGGAGCGCACGGCGACGGCGCCGAGGGCCTTGTTCCAGTCCGCCTTCGTCTGCGCGCGCGCCTGGTCGAAGGTGAGGTGGCCCACCTCGTTCTGCTGGTCGGTCGCGGCCTGCTCGGCGCTGATCGGCGACAGCGTGATGCGCAACTCGACGTCGTTCCCGGAGGACTTGTCGAACCCGAGGACGGCGCCGGTGTCGGACCCGTCCTGAGTGGTCGCATCGCCCGGCTTGCCGTCGCTGCCCCAGCTCTTCAGGGAGGTCACGGGGACGTTCGTGGTGGCGCTGTAATACAGCTGGTACGAGGCGCCGTTGAACGATCCGGCGACGAGTCCGGAGATCGAGGTGGTCCCGTCCGGGAGCGTCGTCGCCTTCATCGTCGAGCGGGTGCGGCTGGTGAAGTTGTTCGCCAGGTCCAGGACGAGCTCGGGGTCCGCCCCGGCGGGAAAGCTGTACCGCTCGAGCGCCGTTCGCGTCGTCGCGGTCATCTCGGCCTTGATCGTGCCGGAGTCCTGCTGCACCGACGAGCTGGTGCCGGAGACGGCCCCGAGGCCCACCTGGTAGGAGCCGGGCGTCGCACTCTCGTCGTCGTGGCTGTACGCGTGGGCGTACGTGCTCGGGGCGGGGCGCTTGTCGTACTGGACGGAGGTCGGCACGACGAGCAGGTCGCCTCCGCCTCCCGAGCCGCCGACTCCGTCGAGGTTCGTCGCGGTGAACCCGGCGATGTGGTCCTCGTTGTGGTCGTACCCGGTGTGGTTGCGGTCCGGCGTCGTCAGGGGGTTGACCTTGGCCAGACTGTGCGGCGCCTGGGCTCCCGGCAGGTCGTTGCCGTCGTCGCCGGCGGTCGACACGAACGGGTCGACGAGCTTGGTGTAGTCCGTCCCGCTCGACCCCGCGGTCGGGGCCGCGGCGGGCACTGCAGCGGCCGCACCGCCACCGGCCAGCGCGGCGACGCCGAGGGCTCCCGTGAGCAGCAGGGCGACCGTCGCGCGCAACGGTCGGCGACGCCGCCGGACGGTTCTGGGAAGGACCACCCGGGGGAAGGGGGGATGGGATCTGATCGGCACGTGACTTCTCCAGCGTCGCTATACGCACGCACCGTTGGCCCCGCTTTAGACAACGTTGTCAGTCCGGGCCGCCGGGCATGCAACCCAGAGTGAGACGGAAGTGAGCACCCAGGATTGCACCTGAACATCAGATTGCACCCGCCGCGTTCACGACCGTCCGCCATGACACACGGGGAAAGCGTACGGCGCGCGAACACTATTCGAACAGAGTGAGCGTGTCGGACGCCGTGCGGGCGATGCGGCGGGGGAGCGGTCGGGAGGCTGCTGAGTGAGCGACCGTCAGGTACTGCCTCGCCTGGCCCGTTGCCCGAACGCGGGCACTCGGAATCGGATATCGGGCGAGAGAGTCCCCTGTTATGGTGCGCCGATGTCATCGATCAAGCAGTTCCAAGTCACCTTTGACTGTGCGGAGCCGGAGCGCGTCGCTCGCTTCTGGTGCGAGGTGCTGGGATACGTCATCTCGCCACCGGCGGGGTTCGACACATGGGAGGAGTACGACGGCTCCCGGCCTGCCGAGGAGCAGGGGTCATGGTGTGCGTGCATCGATCCCTCGGGTGTGGGCCCGCGACTGTTCTTCCAGCGTGTCCCTGAAGGCAAGGTCGTCAAGAACCGGGTGCACCTCGACGTGCGGGTCGGCACCGGTCTCGTGGGCGAGGAACGCCTGGCCGTGCTCGAGGCCGAGTGCGCGCGACTGATTCCGCTGGGTGCGGTGCGCGAGCGACTTCTCTATGACGGCACGGATTCCTGCATCGTGATGCAGGACGTCGAGGGCAACGAGTTCTGCGTCGACTGAACATCTTCATGCGGGCTCTGCCGCGTACGAGGCGCGACGCTTCCGCGGTCGTCGGAACGCAGGTCCGGATGGCCGTCACCGGGTCGGCGGCACCTGGACCGTAACGGCCATCGAGGACCGATGCTCGTCGGAGGTGCCGCCCACCGGGCGGCTCGCGGCGTCGGTGACGCTGGACACGGAGACCGCCTGGCGCTTGTGCACCCGCGGCATCGAGCCCACGACTGCCCTCTCACGCGCCCGGATCGAGGGCCGCCGTGGGCCGACAGAAGCCACCTGCCACATCGTGTCCGTAGTCCACTGAGAACCACGCCGCCGTAGCTTGCCTGACGGGCCATCGCCGGTCTTCGGCCGAAGCCCATCACGTACGCAGGCTCGCTGCGCGCTAGGAGTTGTCTTCAAATGTCACGCCCACATCAGGAGCGAGGCGAGGGTGACGGCTGCCTGGTAGGACTCGGCGGTCTTGTCGTAGCGGGTTGC